>NZ_OZ271837.1:2586000-2937500 GCF_965601775.1 Flagellimonas sp. | reverse complement strand
TAGCACCTGATAATGAAATGGTTATTGATGCATTGCTGAGACTGTCATTCTTGGGTGATTGGGATTTTGCAACAATGGAGGAAAACTATCAAAAGACCCTAATAGCACCATTGTATTTGCTATATATTGGGAAATACGAAGAGGCCTTGGAGTATATGACAAATGCTGAAAATTTAAAAAAGGCAGATGGACCATTATATTCTTTTTGGCATGCCGAGGCCCTGTTCTACAATGGTATGACAGATCAGGCACTTAAAATTTATGAAGATGATTATGCACTATATAATGATGATTATGACTGGTTACGGGAGTCTATAAAATATCTTTATCATATAGGTGAGTATCAAATGGCAAGAGAAAGGTTGGATAGAATGATGCAAATCTTTCCTGACCGACCACCAATTTTAATTTGGCTAGACTTAGTAGTGAGTGAATCTTTAGGTCAGAAAAACGAATCTGATCTGAAATTGGAACAACTTAAGCAAGCTAGTATGAGTTCAGTTTCCGGAAGTCCTAAATGGTTTATTGCCCTCTATTACTGTCATTTAAAGGAATATGATACAGCGTTTTATTGGCTTAATAAATCCTTCGAAAAGCACGAGGGAGAACTACTATGGCTGCATTCAGAAACTCTATTAAAGGATGTAAGACAGGATGCTCGCTATTTGGAGCTCCATAAAAAGATAGGTTTTCCAACCCTTCATTAGCTAAGGAGTAACTTTTTTATGATTAAGGCAATGTTCAAAAGCCCTTAAAAAATCATAAATGCAACATGTATTCTCTAAATGATGCATTATTTAAACACTTTCATTTTTTTTTGAATGACCTACAATTAAACTTGTAACACATGGATACATAGTTGGTATGTGTTGCCACGCTTGACTTTCAATATTTGTGACATCAAATAATTTATTAATCATTTAAAATTTTATGTCATGAAAAGTTTAGTTTTAAGTTTTGCGATTTTCACAGTTTTTCAAATGGGTTACACACAAGGAGATTCATTTAAAAAATCATTTGAAGAAGTTACCTTAACCAATAGCTCCTATCTCTACGAGGTGAAAGACCAGAACACTCCTAAAATTGTACAAGGGTTACAACTAAGAGCAGCAAATTATGATGTCCAGGAATTAGCGGATGGTCAAAGCGATGATTCAAAAGGTATTAAAGTGATACATCGATCTACAAATGGTTACATATCCACAGTATATGACGAAATGGGTCGTGTAGTTACCTCATGGGAACGGTTCAGGGATGTTGCACCACCAAAAAACATTCAAAAATTGGTTGCTAGGAACTTCAAAGGATGGGAAATCATTGGTAACAAATACATTAGTGTCTATGACAAGGAAAAGGTCAAGACTAAGAGGTATAAGTTAAAACTTCACAAAGAAGGTAGTACAAAAAGGGTAACCATAGATGTTTTAGGGTTATAATGGAAGATTTAATCAAGAAAAAGACCTCGTTATATTACGGGGTCTTTCTGTTTTTTCACAAAAATTGATTTAACTAACAGCGTTTCTTAGCCTCAATTTGAAAATGTATTGACAAAACAACGGACTTCACTAATCCTTAGATTTCCTAAAAACTGGTAATCGCTACATGCTCATGAGATAGTTTGCAATCTTAATGGACTCTTTTTCTTGTCAATATTTGATTGGATACAGAGCAAGATCAAAATGAGTATATTGCTTTGTATGAAAGCCAATACTATTCAAAACGGTCGTATCGTACTGTTTGTGCTGCTTACCTTTTTTATTATTTCTTTCCTGACCAATGTATTGGGGGCTCTAAACCCAAGCGTTACAATTAGTTTTGCGCTAACGGAAACCATGGCAGGGTTTCTTCCATTTTCTTTTTTTATTGCTTATGGATTGATGTCCATTCCCGCGGGTATACTACTAGAAAAATACGGACAAAAGAAGATGTTGTTTTGTGCATTTTTAATGTCTTTTTTGGGGTCTACACTGTTTGTATTGCTACCTATCTTTGAAATCTTTTTGTTCAGCTTGTTTACTATCGGAAGTGGAATGGCCATTTTGCAAGTGGTTATTAATCCATTGTTAAGAGTTGCAGGAGGGGAGGAAAACTATGCCTTTAACTCGGTACTGGGACAACTTTGTTTTGGGGCAGCTGCTTTTTTGAGTCCATATGTCTATTCTGCCATTGTATCAGGAAACACATTTCCTTCTTTATTCCAATCAGACTTGAACTGGGCGCTTATGTATGCTCTTTTTGCATTATTAAGTCTTATGATGCTTTTCGTGGTTTTGCTACTGAAGTTTCCACAAATGGAATTAAAAGATGAAGACAAAATGGGTACTAAAGATGTATTTAGAGAATTGATACGTAGCCGAATTGTAATTCTATATTTTCTTGGAATTTTTGCTTACGTAGGCACAGAACAGGGTATTTCATATTGGATGTCAAAGTATTTGCAAAGCTATCATGGTTTTGATTTTGAAACCATTGGGGCTTCCGCAGTTGGAAATTTCTGGGGACTGATGACAATAGGAGGAGTATTGGGGTTGGTTCTTTTGAGGTTGTTTGATAGCAAAGTGATTTTGAAAGTCTTTACGGGCTTAACTATTTTCTGCTTGGTTTTAGCACTATTTGGTTCCATGGATATTTCATTGTACAGTTTCCAGGCGTGTGGGTTTTTTATGTCGGTAATGTATCCCATCATTATTTCCTTGGCTTTGAACTCCTTAAAAGAACACCACGGTTCGTTTGCGGGAATTTTAATGAGTGGTATAATGGGCGGGGCTATTGTGCAAATACTTATAGGTTTCATTAGTGATCTTTTATCATTAAAGTTCGCCATGTGCTTAAACTTTGTCGGGCTAATTTTCATTTTTAGCATAGGGGTTTGGGCAAAACCCTTGGTAGGCAACAAGACAATGATAAACCGATAACTAAAAATTAATATTCATTTTTGTAGGCAAATTCGTGTTAATATGTAATTTTATCATGTCTCAACTTGCAATTCTGGTTTCCCCAACTGAAAAATCTGCATAAGCAGATGTTGTTATGGTATTCATTTTAGTAACCATTTAATCTGAATACTATGAGTAGACTTTTACTATTACCTTTTCTTTTTTGTGCTGTTTTGTTGGCTAGAGGTCAATCTTGTAATTGCGACATAACTTTGACCGGACTATCATCTACCACTTTAAATTTGGTTTGGGCCTCCCAAGTCAGTTATTCTCCAGGGGACACTATATGTATTCCTTCAGGAAATTATGCAGGGATTCGATTTTACGATTTCGCAGGTGATGCTAGCAATCCAGTGGTATTTAAAAACTGCGGGGGTCAAGTAACACTGAATGAGACCGCTTATTCTGCATTGGAATTTAAAAACAGCAAATACATTCATCTAACTGGTACAGGGGATTCTTCGATAGATTATGGAATCAAGATTACCGGTACGGGGTCCTGGTCCATGGGAGTTGTGCTTAGTGCACTAAGTACCGATGTTGAAATTGACCATATTGAAGTAGCTTCCGCCGGTTTTGCAGGTTTAATGGCGAAAACAGACCCCGACTGTAACAATTCGGCAACATGGCGATCCAGCGGTTTTATCATGAAAAATTTGGATATCCATGATAATTACATTCATGATACAGGAGGAGAAGGCATCTATATTGGATTTACTATCGGATATAAACTGGATGATGGAAGAAATTGTAGTGGAACCATGGTATATGGACATTGGCTTGAAAATGTTGAGATATATAATAACATTGTTGAAAATACGGGATGGGATGCCATTCAACTAAATCTGACCAGAGAGGATGGCAAAATCCATGACAATACCATTTACAACTACGGCACCGACGGAAGATGGGGGCAGGCGTTCGCGCTTAGTTTGGGAGGTGGAACTTATGATGTTTACAATAACTTCATAGAAAATGGACCCTTGGAAAAAGGTTGGGGGATGCAAATCATAAATGGAGAAAGTGGCACCAAAGTGTACAACAACGTATTTGTGAAACCCAAAATGCACGGTGTTTTTCTGCACAATCGTCATGAGTTTGAAGATGTCACCGAAGGATATTACATAGCAAATAATACAATAATCCAACCTGAAAGAGCCGGAGTACACTACAATACTACAGTGCTTCACCCTGTCGACCCAGCCGACCTTTATAGAAATCAAAGCGAGGTGCCTACCTATTTTGTAAACAATTTAGTGGTAGACCCCGGATATGATTTTGAAGGAGGGAATACCTGGAAGCAGAATCAAGAGAGTTATTTTGACTTTAATGAGCGAGAAACCCGGGACAGTTTGTTGACTAACATTTATACAAACATAATGACTCGTCAAATAGATACCCTAGGGTTGACTGATACGGTAAATCAGGACTACAGTCCAAGTTCTTCTACGTCGTCTGTGGTTGATGAGGGTTCAAATCTTACAAGCTGGGGAATTACATTTGATATGGATAATGTAGCAAGACCATCAGGAACAAATTTTGATATTGGTGCCTATGAGTTTCTTTCGGGAACTTCCTTAAAGCTTAATATTCCAGAAGAAATTGAACTGTTTGATGGATTGTCCGAGAAACAGGAAATAAGGACCTTATTTTATCCTAATCCCGTTAGTTCTGCTTTTCGCTTAGAAAACGAGGCCTATGAAAAAGTGCAGTTACAATTAATTTCATTGGACGGGAAGTTATTGTATAACGGCAGTTACGATGTTGGTAGTTCGTTTAATGTTGAAGAATTCAGGTCAGGCCTATATTTTTTGAAAATGATAACCCCGGATAAGACTGAAGTTCATCGTTTGATTATACGATAGTGTAGAGATAAATGAAGAAAAACTCCCTTTCTGAGGGAGTTTTTAATTTTATCGCCTAAACTCTAGGTAAGTCGCCTTCTCCCTTTAAAGGAAGATTTGAAGTGCCCATTAAATAGGCATCCACGTGGTGGGCTGCTTGTCGACCTTCTGAAATGGCCCAAACGATTAGGGATTGCCCTCGTCGTTGGTCACCAGCTACAAATACTCCAGGAACGTTAGTCTTATAATCCAAAACTGAAGCCTGAATATTGGTTCTGGTATCCATTGCCAGACCCAATTGTTCTGAGATGGTGGTTTCGGAACCGGTAAAGCCCAATGCAAGAAGTGCTAGGTCGCAGTCCCATTCTTTTTCAGTTCCTTCTATTTCCTTTAATTGAGGTCTTTTGCCAGGAACTTTTACCCATTCTACTTCTACGGTAAGAAGACTTTTTAAGTTGCCCTTATCATCACCAATGAACTCTTTGGTTGCAATACTAAAGACCCTTTCGGCTCCTTCTTTATGTGAAGAACTTGTCCGTAATCGCATAGGCCAAAAAGGCCATGGCTGTCCCTCGGGTCTACTAGTTGTCGCTTTGGGCATAATTTCAAAATTGATAACACTTTTTGCCCCGTGTCGGATGGATGTACCGATACAGTCGGAGCCGGTATCACCTCCGCCAATAACTACGACGTTTTTGCCTTTGGCAGAAAGGTCCTCTCCCGTGAAAGGAATACCATCTACTTTACGATTATTCTGGGGTAAAAAATCCATGGCTTGAACCACGCCTTTTAAGTCAGCTCCGGGAATGGGAAGTTGACGTCTTACTGTTGCTCCCCCACAAAGCACAATTGCATCATATACATGCTTAAGGTCGCTGGCAAGGATGTCTACTCCTACATTGACTCCTGTTTTAAACACGATTCCCTCCTTTTCCATAACCTCTAGGCGACGATCTATGACATGCTTTTCCATTTTAAAGTCTGGAATACCATATCGGAGTAGTCCTCCAATTTTTTCATCCCGTTCTAGAACGGTAACACTATGCCCCGCACGATTTAATTGTTGGGCCGCTGCCAATCCAGCGGGACCCGAACCAACAACGACAACTTTTTTATTTGTTCTTTTATTAGGTAAAACGGGTTTAATCCACCCTTTGTCAAAAGCAGTCTCTACAATATTCTTTTCTATATTTTCAATGGAAACAGGGTCTTCATTGATTCCCAAAACACAAGCTTCTTCGCAGGGGGCAGGACATAACCTGCCCGTAAACTCCGGAAAATTATTTGTAGCGTGAAGAATATCAGCGGCTTTTTCCCATTTGCCTCGATATACGGCGTCATTAAAATCAGGAATTAAGTTTCCTAGAGGACATCCGCTGTGACAAAACGGAATACCACAATCCATACATCGGGCGCCTTGTTTTTTAATTTCACTCTCCTTCATGGGTTGAGTGAACTCCTTATAGTTTTTTATACGTTCTTTGACAGGGGTATAGGATTCCACCTTCCTGTCAAATTCCATGAATCCAGTTATTTTTCCCATGTTACGATTATAAGGTTTGTAATTTTTCTTGTTCCAGACGAATTAGTGCTTGTCTGTATTCTTCAGGGAACACCTTTATGAATTTGGGCAAGGAACTTTCCCAATTTTCAAGTATATGTTGCGCAATTGGACTTAAGGTGGCATTGTAGTGGTTTTCAATGAGTTGTCTTAGCTCGTTAATATCCTCTTCCTCCTCTAAGGCCAACAGGTTCAAAGCTTCTCCATTGCATCGGGTTCTAAATGTATTATCATTATCAAAAACATAAGCTATACCGCCACTCATTCCCGCGCCAAAATTCCTGCCCACGGTCCCTAAAATAACAGCAACTCCACCGGTCATATATTCACAACCATGGTCACCGATACCTTCAACAACCGCTTTTGCTCCCGAATTTCGAACGCAAAATCTTTCACCTGCTTTTCCATTGATGTATGCCTCACCCGAAGTAGCGCCATATAGTGTTACGTTTCCGGTGATAATATTTTCCTCAGGTTGTAAGGTAGATTTATAAGGAACCTTTATGATCAGTTTGGCTCCCGAAAGTCCTTTGCCTAAATAGTCATTGGTATTTCCATTGACCACCATAGTAAGTCCCTTAGTGGCGAATGCCCCGAAACTCTGGCCCGCTGAACCGATGAAATTCAATTTTAGGGTGTTCTCTGGAAGGCCATCTGCGCCGTAAATTTTGGAAATTTCATTACTAATAATTGCGCCTACAGCTCTGTCTGTGTTGTGAATAGGAAAATCCAAGACCGTTTTCTCCTTTCTGAAAAGTGCCGGATGCGCTTTTGCAATAATGTCGAATTCAATGGAATTTTTTACCGAATGCTCCTGGGTCTCTGTATTGTAAAGTTTGGTTCCTTCAGGAACATCGATTTGATACAAAATAGGGCTCAAATCGATTCCTGAAGCCTTGTAATGCTCGATAGCTTTCTTTCTATCCAATTTTTGAACCTGGCCTACCATCTCATTAACTGTACGGAATCCAAGTTTTGCCATGATCTCGCGTAATTCTTGGGCAACGAAGTACATATAGTTTACCACATGTTCGGGTTTACCCTTGAATTTTTTTCGCAATTCTGGATTTTGGGTTGCAATGCCAACTGGGCAAGTATTTAGATGACAAACGCGCATCATGATGCACCCAGAAGCCACCAGTGGTGCGGTGGCAAATCCAAACTCTTCAGCGCCTAAAAGACAAGCTACCGCAACGTCACGCCCAGTTTTTAGCTGACCGTCACATTCCAATACTACCCGATTTCTTAGATCATTGAGAACCAGAGTTTGTTGTGCTTCTGCAATACCCAATTCCCATGGTAAACCAGCATGCTTGAGAGAAGTTAATGGGGAGGCTCCAGTTCCGCCATCAAATCCGGATATTAGGATAACATCCGCCTTGGCCTTTGAAACCCCTGCAGCAACAGTTCCTACCCCTACCTCGGACACCAATTTCACGTTTACTCGGGCTTCTCGGTTCGCTGATTTTAAATCATAAATCAATTGGGATAGGTCCTCAATGGAGTAAATATCGTGATGCGGTGGAGGGGAAATAAGGCCTACATAAGGTGTTGAGTTTCTGGTTTTGGCAATAGCTGGATTTACTTTAGGCCCTGGCAATTGGCCCCCTTCGCCTGGTTTAGCCCCTTGAGCCATTTTTATTTGAATTTCTTGGGCGTTGGTCAAATAATTCGAAGTCACCCCAAATCTTCCTGATGCTACTTGTTTAATGGCGCTGTTTTTCCAGTCGCCAGTTTGGTTTTTATAAAAACGAGCCGAATCTTCACCACCTTCTCCTGAATTGCTTTTTCCCCCTATTCGATTCATCGCTATGGCAAGGTTTTCGTGGGCTTCCTTGCTTATACTTCCATATGACATCGCCCCTGTTTTGAATCGCTTAACGATTTCCGTCCAAGGTTCAACTTCTTCAATCGGGATTGGATCAAAGTTTGAAAATTCAAATAATCCCCGAATTGTCATTAGGTTTTTGGATTGCTCATTCACCAGATTAGAATACTCTTGGTATGTATCCGGCTCGTTATTTCGTACTGCTTTTTGAAGTTTGGCAATGCTCAAAGGGTTAAACATATGTTTTTCACCATCCCTTCTCCAACGATATTCCCCGCCTATTTCCAAATCCAAGTCGGCTGCCAACTCTTGTCTCCTAAAGGCCTTGTGATGTCTTTTAGCAATCTCCTTTTCAATTTCATATAAACCAATGCCTTGAATACGAGTAGGGGTATTGGGGAAGTATTTCTCAACCACTTTGGTATTAATTCCTATACATTCAAACAATTGAGAACCTCTGTAAGAATTTAGCGTTGAAATTCCAATTTTGTTCATCACCTTAAGAATTCCTTTCCCAACCGCTTTGTTGTAGTTCTTGATGGCTTCTTCAAAGCTGTATTCAGTGATATCATTTTCCTCTATTTGTTGCCCTATGATTTCATTGACCAAATAGGGATTGATAGCACTGGCACCAAAACCAAAAAGGAGGGCGAAATGATGCACTTCCCTGGGTTCCGCAGATTCTACAATGATACTCAACTTGGAACGCTTGCCCATTTTTCGAAGACCGCTATTCACGTAGGAACAAGCCAACAAGGCTGGAATTGCCGCCATTTCCGTACTTACCATCCTATCGGAAAGGATGATGATATTGGCACCATCATCAATAGCTTCAGAAGCCTGCTTTAGAATGGAATCCAGGGCTTCTTCCAAACCATTTCGTCCTTTATTGACTTCGTAGAGAATTGAGATGGAAACAACTTTATAGTCCGGACTGCTGTCGTAATTCTTTATTTTGTCCAAATCCTCCTTGGAAATCACGGGATTTTGGATTTTTAGTTTACGACAGTGTAATTCAGAAAAGTCAAAAATGTTGTGATCACTTCCCAGTGTGAGACTAATATCGGTAATCAATTCCTCCCGTATTCCATCCAAGGGTGGATTGGTTACTTGAGCAAATAATTGCTTGAAATAATTGTAAATCAGTTGTGGGCGTTCTGAGAGCACTGCGATTGGTGTGTCAGAACCCATTGAACCAATAGGTTCTTTCCCATTTTTTGCCATGGGCAAAATAATGGTGTTTATGTCTTCAAGGGTGTATCCAAAGGCCGCAGTCCGGGTTTCCAAAGGAAATTCTCCAAAGAATACAGGACAATCGTTATAGGGTATATCCTTAAGATGTACCAAGTTTTTCTCTAACCATTTTTTGTAAGGATGTTGTTTGGCGATGGATTCCTTGATTTCCTCGTCATTAACGATTCTACCTTCCTCCATGTTCACCAAGAACATTTTTCCAGGTTCCAAACGCCCGTGAAATTCAATATCTTCTGGTTCTAAATCCACCACCCCAGTTTCGGAGGACATGATAACGTATCCTTTTTTGGTTACTGAATATCTAGAAGGTCTTAACCCATTTCTATCCAAAACTGCACCTATGTAATTTCCGTCTGTAAAGGGAATTGAAGCGGGACCATCCCACGGTTCCATTAAGCAAGAGTTGTATTCGTAGAATGCTTTTTTGGACTCGGACATTTCCGTGTTTTTTTCCCAGGCCTCCGGTACCAACATCATCATCACTTCAGGCAGTGACCTTCCAGTCATTAGCAACAGTTCAACAACCATATCCATACTGGCCGAATCTGATTTTGCCGGCAATACGACGGGAAGTATTTTTTTGATGTCTTCACCAAACCAATCGCTTTGCATCAACTCTTCGCGAGAACGCATTCTTGAAATATTCCCTCTCAGTGTATTGATTTCTCCATTATGGCACATATATCTAAAAGGTTGCGCCAAATCCCAAGTGGGAAAAGTGTTTGTTGAAAAACGCTGGTGGACTAAGGAAAGTCGGGTGACAACCCTTGGGTCTAGCAAATCCTCATAGTATTTACTGATATCTTGGGGAACTAAAAGTCCCTTGAAAATGATGATTTTAGTGGATAAGCTGGGCAAGTAAAAAAACTGCGATTGGGACAGCTTGCTTTCAATTATCGCATGTTCTGTGATTTTTCTTGCAATGAACAGCTTAAGGTTGAATTGAAAATCGTCCAAAGCATCACCTTTTCCAACAAAAACTTGCTTTACGTACGGTTCTGTTTCTTTAGCAATTCGTCCAGGGACGGAGCGATTAACCGGTACATCACGCCAACCTAATAAGTGAAGCCCTTGTTGACGAATGTTATTTTCAAAAGTATCTATGCAAAAAACTCTTTGATTTTCTTTTTGAGGTAGAAATACATTGGCAACAGCATATTCTCCTGGGTTTGGCAATTGGAATTTACATACCTCAGTAAAGAAATCATGAGGAATATCGATTAGGATGCCAGCTCCATCTCCAGTTTTGCCATCAGCGCTTACGGCCCCTCTGTGCTCAAGTTTATCCAAAATTTCCAACGCTTTATGAATAATATCGTTGGATTTTCTTCCTTTAAGACTGCAAATAAAACCTGCCCCACAGTTATCATGCTCAAATTCTGGCAGGTACAACCCTTGTTTTTCTATTCCCATCATTGCG
Organism: Flagellimonas sp.; assembly: GCF_965601775.1. GTDB lineage: Bacteria > Bacteroidota > Bacteroidia > Flavobacteriales > Flavobacteriaceae > Flagellimonas. The sequence goes on along the minus strand of NZ_OZ271837.1, from coordinate 2,926,657 downwards.
ACATTTCTTCAAAAATATCATTTGAGATGAGATAATTTCAGGTTTATATTAAAATCTGTGTAAAATATTTAAGGATTGAATAAAATGGTTAAAATAAACGCAATATCTAAAAATTAGCAATGTTAAATTATCATTATGTCAAAAACACATAATAACAAAAGAACATACCCATCTGAAAATGGGGTTTTTAGTCAAAAAATAAAAGTGTTGGAAATGTACCCCCCTAAAAATTGAGTGTAGAATGTAAACATAGGTTGCTGGTATTAGCCAAAAGCCCCATAATTTTGAAGGGGCATGCTTTTTCTAATTTTAAACCTTTATCAATCTCTCAGAATACTTCTGGAAATCACGATTTTTTGAATTTCCGAAGTGCCCTCGTAGATTTGGGTAATTTTGGCATCACGCATTAAGCGCTCCACGTGATAATCTTTCACAAAACCATTCCCTCCATGAACTTGAACCGCCTCAACAGCGGTCTCCATAGCCACCTCGGAAGCATATAGTTTGGCCATGGCACCGGAAAGGTCATAGTTATTGCCATTGTCTTTATCCCATGCAGACTTATACACTAAATGTCTGGCTGCTTCTATTTTGGTATGCATGTCGGCCAACTTGAAGGCTATGGCTTGGTGGTTACTGATTTCTGTACCAAAAGCTTTTCTTTCTTTTGAATACTTTTTGGATAGTTCATAAGCTCCAGCGGCAATACCCAAAGCTTGGGCAGCAATGCCTATTCTTCCTCCAGCCAAGGTTTTCATGGCAAATTTGAAACCAAAACCGTCTTCTCCGATTCTATTTTCCTTGGGTACTTTGACATCGTTGAAAATAAGGGAATGTGTATCACTTCCGCGAATTCCAAGTTTATTTTCTTTTGGTCCTATTTCGAAACCTTCCATTCCTTTTTCTACAATAAAGGCATTGATTCCTTTATGACCTTTCTCAACATGGGTTTGTGCGATTACCAAATAAACTTCAGCAGAATTTCCATTAGTAATCCAGTTTTTCGTACCGTTAAGAACATAATGGTCTTCTTTTTCAAAAGCAGTAGTTTTTTGCGATGTTGCATCACTACCAGCTTCCGGCTCGGATAGGCAAAAAGCTCCAATAGCTTCACCGGTGGTCAATCGGGATAAATATTTTTCCTTTTGCGCTTCCGTTCCATAGGTTTCAAGTCCCCAGCAAACCAAAGAATTGTTCACCGAAACCACAACAGATGCAGAGGCATCAATTTTGGAAAGTTCTTCCATCACTAGAACATAGGAGAGCGTATCCATTCCACTTCCTCCATATTTTTCATCTACCATCATTCCCATAAAACCAAGCTCACCCATTTTTTTGACTTGCTCAGCTGGGAATTCTTGTGCTTCGTCACGCTCAATGACTCCGGGAAGCAACTCACTTTCCGCAAAATCCTTGGCCGCTTGTTGTATCATTAAATGTTCTTCTGAAAGCTTGAAATCCATATTATTGAAAAATAGTTAAAAAAGCAATGCAAATATAGGTGTTAGCTAGGGAATTTCTAAAGGATTGACCGTATAATTGAGAATGATTTAACGCACTGTTTTGACTAGTTCCGAGTAATAAATTGTCCTCGGTCCATTTTATGTGATGAAGATTATGTGGAAAAAGTCATTTTGAATATCTTTAGCGAACTAGACTTTTTTAAGACTTAACAACACAATAAACCAACTGACCTATGGAAACCGTACTGATTGCCATTTTTGTGCTTGGATATTTAGCTATCACCTTAGAGCATAATCTCAAAATAGACAAGTTAATACCTGCTTTGGCCATGATGGCCATACTCTGGGCTTTAATGGCTTTTGGAATTGACGGTTTCACCACTTGGTTTGATTCCGGCAAACACGCGCTTCTTGATAATTTTGCTGATTTGGTCCATGAGGACAAAATGCATCTTTTGGAGGAAACCTTATTGCACCATTTAGGTAAGACCTCAGAGATTCTGGTCTTTCTTTTGGGCGCTATGACCATAGTTGAAATTATAGATTATTTTGATGGTTTTGCCACGATAAAGACTTTCATAAAAACCCGGAGCAAGAAGAAGATATTATGGATTTTCGCTTTTCTAGCGTTCATCCTTTCCGCTATCATCGACAACCTTACAGCGACAATTGTCCTAATTTCCATTTTGCAAAAAATTGTAAATGATAGAGATTCCAGACTTTGGTATGCCGGTTTGATTGTTATTGCAGCCAATGCTGGAGGAGCATGGTCTCCCATTGGGGATGTAACTACGACGATGCTATGGATTGGTAATAAGGTATCGACTGCAAAATTAATTAGCTATCTATTGTTACCTTCTTTGATATGTATGTTGGTACCTACATTTATTGCCTCTTTCCTTTCCCCTTTTAAAGGAGAAATTGAGGTTGAGGATGCCAGCCCCTCTAAATCGAAGTATGGAGCCAGAATGCTATATCTGGGTCTAAGTGCTATTGTTTTTGTGCCGATATTCAAAACGGTTACGCATTTGCCGCCTTATGTTGGTATGATGTTGTCCCTTGCCGTTGTCGCTACTTTTGCAGAGATATATAGTCAAACCAAGATTTCCATCTCTTCGGTAAATCATGAAAGTGATGCTGGTGCGCATCATAGTCCGGTGCACAGTGCGTTGACTAAAATTGAGTTGCCCAGTATTCTCTTCTTCTTGGGGATTTTGATGGCGGTAGCTGCCTTGGAGTCCTTAGGTCTTTTATTCAATTTTGCAGAGGGTCTTAAACAAGGTATTGGATTACTTGGAACAGAATTGGAAGGCACCGAGGTTTCTGACCTTGTGGTAATTATTCTTGGATTTGGCTCTGCTGTTATTGATAACGTGCCACTAGTTGCCGCAAGTTTGGGAATGTTCTCTGAACCTTTGGATAATCCACTTTGGCACTTTATTGCCTATTCAGCAGGAACTGGTGGAAGTATGCTTATCATAGGTTCTGCAGCAGGGGTTGTGGCTATGGGTATGGAAAAGATAGACTTCTTTTGGTACCTAAAAAAAATAGGGTGGTTGGCCCTTTTAGGTTTTATAGCTGGAGCTATTGGATTTATTGTAATGCGAATTTTCCTTTAAAGAGATACTTTAACAAAAAAATCTCCGTTATTATTGCAACATAAAATTGGGGATTTTATATGAATTTGTATCAAGAATTGGAAACAGGTGCCGAACTTGCTGCATCGGTTTCAGAGGAAAAAACACTTTCCGTAATTGATTTAATTGTTAACGGTGGTACTGGAAGCGTTGTGATTATCATGGTGCTTTTCGTACTGTTGTTTGTAGCACTTTACATTTATTTCGAACGCATTTTCGCCATTAAGGCGGCTTCCAAGATTGACAAAAATTTCATGAACCAGATTCGGGATCATGTGATGAATGGAAAGCTCGAAGCGGCCAAGCTCTTATGTGCCCAAACGGATTCTCCAGTAGCCCGTTTGACCGAAAAAGGAGTGGCCCGAATAGGGAAACCATTGGATGACATCAATACGGCCATTGAGAATGCTGGGACTTTGGAGGTCTACAAGTTGGAAAAAAATGTAAGTGTTTTAGCTACGGTTGCTGGAGCAGCTCCAATGATTGGTTTTTTAGGAACAGTGATTGGTATGATATTGGCTTTTCACGAAATGGCCTCCAGTGGGGGACAAGCCGAAATGGGGTCTTTGGCCTCAGGTATCTATACAGCCATGACGACAACGGTAGCAGGACTAGTGGTTGGTATAATCGCCTACATTGGTTATAATCATTTGGTGAACCGAACTGACAAAGTGGTACACAAGATGGAAGCCAATGCGGTTGACTTTCTCGATTTATTGAATGAACCCATTTAGTAGTTTTTCAAGATGAAATTGAAGGGAAGAAATAAGGTAAGTCCTGAATTTAGCATGTCGTCAATGACGGATATTGTATTTCTGCTATTGGTGTTTTTTATGCTTACATCCAATGCCCCAAATGCATTGGACCTTCTTTTGCCAAAAGCAAAGGGCAAGTCGACAAATACCCAAAATGTTTCAGTTACGATTAATAAAAACCTGGAATATTTCGTGAACAATGAACAAATTAACGAGGATTACATTGAAATTGAATTAAAAAAAGCACTGGAAGGGCAGGAGAAACCCACCATTATTTTACGGGCAGAAGAGAGCGTTGCCATCAAAGAGGCGGTCAATGTTATGGATATTGCCAATAGAAATAGTTACAAGGTTATCTTGGCAGTGCGACCCAAGTAATGCCATTTTTAGATACGAGACACAAGAAAAAATCATTTACACTTACCACGCTACTCTTAAGCGCTGTTCTTTTGTTGCTTTTTTACATAGGATTGACCTACTTGGACCCACCTATTGAAAAAGGTATTGCCATTAATTTTGGGACAACTGACTTTGGTTCTGGTAAAGTACAACCCAAAGAAAAGATTCGTCAAGAACCTCGGCAAGTACAACCTAAGCCTGTTCAAGAAACTCCCCCACCAGCCCAACCCCAGGCTTCAGCTCCCAACGAACCAGTTGAAAAGGTACTGACCAGTGATGATGAGGAAACCATAAAAATCAATCAGGAGAAAGAGGCTAAACGAAAAGCAGAGGAGGCCGCTAAAAAAGCGAAGGCAGAAGCGGAACGTATTGCTAACGAGAAAAAAGCCGCCGAAGAGCGTAAACGTAGAGAGCAAGAAAATAAGAAAAGAAGTGTGGATGCCTTAATTGGGGGGATAGGAAAATCAGACGGAACCACAACAGGAAGCGAAGGCGATGATTCCAGACAGGGTGATAAGGGCGACCCAAGAGGAAACCCGTATGCCACAAGTTATTATGGAGCCCCAGGAACTGGAAGTGGAGGTGGAGGTTACGGTCTCAATGGCCGCTCTCTGGTTAGCAAAGGTGCAGTTCGTCAAGAGTGTAACGAAGAAGGAAGAGTTGTTGTTGAGATTAAAGTTGATCGTAGCGGAAGAGTGGTGGAAGCAAAACCGGGTGTTAGAGGAAGCACCAACACGGCCCCATGTCTTTTGGAACCTGCCAAAAAAACCGCGTTGTCCTATAGATGGAATTTAGATTCCAAGGCACCTTCCAAACAAACCGGTTTTATAGTAATCAACTTTAAGTTGGGTCAGTAAACGCATGACTTACCAAGAGACACTCAACTGGATGTTTGCCCAGTTGCCCATGTATCAGCAAAAAGGTGCAGATGCCTTAAAGCATAAGCTGGATAATATTCTCAATTTCAGCCAACATTTAGATTCACCACACACCAAGTTTAAGAGTATTCATGTTGCAGGTACCAATGGTAAAGGCTCTTCCAGTCATATGCTGGCCTCTATCTTGCAAGAGGCAGGTTACAGGGTTGGTCTGTATACCTCACCGCATTTAAAAGATTTTCGTGAGCGTATTCGAATTAATGGAGAGCCGGTTGATGAGAAGTTTGTAACGGATTTTATCTCAGTAAACAAGGATTTTTTAGAAGCAAATTCTCTTTCGTTTTTTGAGATGACTGTGGGAATGGCCTTTTCCTTCTTTGCTGAGGAAAAAGTGGATATTGCTGTGGTTGAGGTAGGGCTTGGCGGGCGATTGGATTCAACAAACATCATTACTCCGGAGATTACTTTGATTACCAATATTGGTTACGACCATATGGATATTTTGGGAGATACTTTGGAAAAAATTGCCCTAGAAAAAGCAGGTATTATCAAAAAAGGAATTCCAACGGTAATAAGTGAGAAGCAACCAGAAACAACAGGTATTTTTGAAATGATTGCTGCGCAAAAAAGCTCCCAACTGATTTTTGCCCAAGAGGAGCAGCTTGAATCCTACGAAACGGATTTGATGGGGGAGTACCAAAAAAAGAATATACAAGGTGTAGTTACTGCTATCCGCCAAATGAAAGGCTTTGTAATTTCTGAAGAGCACATTAAAAAAGGGTTGACACGGGTTTCGGAAAACACGGGCCTTTTAGGAAGATGGCAGATATTGGGAATTGAACCAACGGTAATTTGCGATACGGCACACAACAAAGAAGGTCTGGAAGTCATCTTCAAACAATTGAAAAAATTGAAGTATGATACCCTACATATGGTTGTTGGATTCGTTTCCGATAAGAATTTGGATGCTTTATTACCTCTTTTTCCGAAGGAGGCCACCTATTATTTTGTCCGCCCAGAAGTTATTAGAGGGCTTTCCGAAGAAATCGTAAAAGAAAAAGCAAACCTAATAGGTTTGATCGGCGAATCATATTCTTCCGTTGGGGAAGGACTAATAACGGCCAAAAAGAAAGCCAAAACCAGCGATTTAATTTACATTGGAGGCAGTACATTTGTGGTTGCAGAGGTGCTGTAATATTTTAGGGGTTTTCTTTTTGCAAAACAGAAAATGATACTATATTTGCACTCCCGTTTGGGAAACGAACGGGCGCGTAGCTCAGTTGGTTCAGAGCACCTGGTTTACACCCAGGGGGTCAGGGGTTCGAATCCCTTCGCGCCCACAGTAATTACAAATCCTGATGTACTGCATCGGGATTTTTTTGTTTTACAACCGTAAAAAAGGACACATTGAGAAATATGTCCCTTTCTTTTTTCCATTTCTATCTTCAAATTATGATACTTTCCACAGATTGTAGGGCACTGTAAACCCCTGAAAGCCAAGCATTCATTTACAAAATATAAATATTTTTTATATAAATAGTAAATAGATTAAATAAAAATTTATATAAAATTCTTATCATATTTGCGGTATCAACATCTAATTAAATAGTTTATGGATACCAAAGTATTAGCGAAACAGCCCTTTAAAAAACACTTAAATGTTCCTGTTAAGGTGGCAGTTGCCCAAGGAGATGGGATTGGACCTGAAATCATGAAGGCCACTTTACGAATTCTTGAAGCTGCTGGCGCAAATATTGAACCTGAGTTTATCGAGCTAGGAGAAAAGGTCTATTTGTCCGGAAATACCTCTGGGATTGATTCCAATGCGTGGGAAGCCATACGTAACAATAAAATCATATTTAAAGCCCCAATAACTACTCCACAAGGTAAAGGGTACAAAAGTTTAAATGTGACCTTGAGAAAGTCTTTGGGTCTCTTTTCCAATGTAAGACCGGTAACTGCACTTCATCCTTTTGTTCCCACACATTTCCCAAATATGGATGTGGTCGTGATTAGAGAGAATGAGGAAGATTTGTACGCAGGGATTGAACATAGACAGACTCAGGACGTTTATCAATGCCTCAAATTAATTACCAGACCAGGTTGTGAGCGAATTATCCGTTATGCTTTTGAATATGCCAAAGCGTTTGGACGCAAAAAGGTAACCTGTATGGTCAAGGATAACATCATGAAAATCACGGATGGTTTGTTCCATACCGTTTTCGATGAAATTGCTTTGGAGTATCCAGAAATTGAAAATGATGTTCAAATTATTGATATAGGTTCCGCGAGATTGGCGGCCAAGCCAGAGCAATATGATGTTATTGTCACGGCCAATCTTTATGGGGATATTATCTCTGACATTGCTGCGGAAATTGGTGGTTCAGTGGGGATGTGCGGTTCTGCAAATATTGGGAAGAATGTTGCTATGTTTGAAGCTATCCACGGTTCTGCTCCAGATATTTCTGGACAAGGAATCGCAAATCCTTCTGGACTTATCAATGCAGGAGTTGCCATGCTGGCCCATATTGGTCAACCCGAAATAGGCGACAAGGTGAAGAATGCTTGGTTAACGACCTTAGAGCAAGGGTATCATACGGCCGACATTTACCAAGAGGGAATTAGTATCAAAAAGGTAGGTACGCAAGAATTTGCAGACCATGTAATCTCCAACCTCGGACAAACTCCAAAACAGTTGACAGCAAGTATGTTGGCTCAGGGTACAGGTTCAGTTCAGATTCCTGATTATATCCGTAAGGAACAACGTAAGGAATTGGTAGGGGTCGATGTTTTTTTGGATTGGCCTGGGGATGATCCAAATGAACTGGGGGATTTACTTTCAGAATTCGATATTTATCGATTGAAATTAAAAATGATTACCAATAGGGGCGTCAAAGTATATCCCAACGGATTAAAAGAAACGTATTGTACCGATCATTGGAGATGCCGATTTGTTGGGGATGATGCTAAAATAAATACTAAAGAACCTACATATGCGTCAATAAGTTTTGAGCGCGTTGTTGCTTTATTGTCCAAACTTGGAAATTTAGGTTTCGATGTCATCAAAACGGAAAACTTATATGAATTTGACGGAAAACGGGGCTTTTCTCTAGGTCAGGGCGAGTAAAGTCTTTTGGATCCATTTTAGTCAGGAATGCATCAACTTCGCTATGGGTTGGTGCATTTTTTTATTCTTACATGTCTGTGGAAATAAAGTGCGGATTGCCGTAATCAGAAAACAACACAACCTTCATGCTACTAATGACGAACTATATATGTAATAAATGGAAAAGATGCGCCTAACAGTGTTTTTAATACTTAGTTCCCATCATAGTCATCATCACCCACCCAATCGATAAGTGCATCAATCTCCTTGATTGCCTGTCGTCTTTTTTCCCTGGATTTCGCGATAATTTCTTCGTTATTGTTCGGATTTGCTATTTGTAAATTGTAAAAGTTTATAATCGTATTGAGTGCATTCAGTTTGGAAGTGATTTTCATTTGTTCCACTTGCTCTTTGAGGGCTTTTTCAGAATTCTGTTGGGCTTTTGCCGATTTTTTCAACTCCAGTCTGTTAGCAGCAATCTCCTCCCTTTGAAGATTAATATCCTGTTTTTGAAGAATTATGGTATACAGGAGACCTGCAAACGCCATCCCAGAAAAAAGAGCATTTACAGCACCGAATAGGTCTCCAAAAGTTCCTCTCGTTTCCCAATTATCAAAGAAAACAAGAATCAGTATTGCAGATAAAACCCAAATCCCAACGACCACAAGCAACAATATGTTCAGGTTAGGGGGTGTTGTCTTTTTTGTCAAGGGATTGCGATTGTTCATTCTAATTGATAAGCAAAGTACAAAGAGTTGTTAATGAGGCAGCTAAAACTGTTAAACCCTGTTAAATACTTGACTTTGCGAGATTAAACTATATATTAAAGATATGAAACATTTTGTACGAATCTTCAAATCCAGTGTTTTCTAAGTCGAGTAATCGGCTGTCTTTCTAGTAACGTTTAGCACGTTAATCTTCAAATTTTTAAAATCATTTTATTCTTGAATCATTCCAGTACATGGAATGACTCCAAGATGGAACATGGTAAAAAGAAAACAATGGAAATTATAAAAACAAATAATACAATAGAAAAGAATAAAGAATATAAAAAACTCGGATTTACCTATTTGGAAACCGCAGAAATCGTAGTGCATCTCAACACCCTATTGGCCAACTACCAAGTGTTCTATAACAAACTCAGAAACTTTCACTGGAACATTGAAGGGCCAGAATTTTTTGAACTGCACGAGCAATTTGAAAATGAATACAATGAGGTGAAAAAAAATATTGATATTCTGGCGGAGCGGATTCGGGTCTTTGGAATTAAACCCAATTTTACCTTAAAGAAGAGTTTGGAGCTTTCTGAAATCAAGGAATCGGAAAGTGAAAGAACAGCGCTCGAAATGGTAAAGGAAGTCTTGAAAGATTTTGAAATTCTCCATGATAATATGATTTCGGCCGTTGGAGCTTCTTTGGATACGGGCGATATTGCCACCGAGCAAATGCTGACGGATTTCTTAAGAAGGCTGGAAAAAAGAAATTGGATGTTCACTTCTTTCTTGAAGTAGACCTTCCAATGAATGATAGAATGAAATATTAATAACTGAAAAAAGACAATGAGAAATATTATAACAATGTTGGGCATTATGCTGATAACGGCACCATCCTATGCCCAGATAGACAACCAAGGTTCAATGAACGCTACCATACACAAAACCTTTTCTATAGAAAAAGATGGAACTGAAACCCAGTGCAACGTAAAGATTATGGAGCACCGAAGGTACCCCGTGAAATGGGAAGAGCAAGATAAAGGTAAGCTCAATCAAAGTCGGGAATATGCTGCAGCCAAGGTTACCAAGCTGATAGCAATCGACAACGACAATGATAAGGAATATGAACAATACTTTGTATTGAAATATAGAAAATCGATTTCTGATGAATTCCAAGTCGTACCGACTGAAGATGGATTTGCAGTTATGGTAGATGATAAAACGTTGAGACTCATAGAAGACGAAGGGATTTATTTTGTCAACAATAATGATCAAGATTTTTTCACCATTGAAGAATTCAGAGAATTAGGATAGTTTTTCTGTTTCGTTTTTTGATTGATGAATGAGCCGTGTTTACCCACGGCTTTTTTCATGTGAAAAGAAGGCCGAAAGATTTCTCTTTCGGCCTTCTGTCAACAAAAGCATCTAAATATACTCCGAAACACTATTTTTATTGCGGTTGAATATCAACACGTACCAAGTTGTATCCACCTCTTGGGTCCTGAAGATAAACTACTCCAGGCGCACTGTTGATGGTTCCTTTGCCAAACTGAACATCAGTAATGGAAGCTTGTCTACGGATGGTAGTGTTATCATCTGCAGGACCCTGGTTTGGACCAGCTTGTCTTGGCGCTTGGTAGATTCCAAATCCAACAGCCTCGTCTTCTTCAGTACCTGCATCAAAAAGATAGGCTTCATCACTTTCACCGGTTCCAGAGAAGGGAACACCCGTCTCATCAAAAAGGGCTACCCCGTTATTGTTATAACTAATGAACCAGTCGTTGGTTTGCACTAACATGGTGCCAATTCCTAATTTGTAGTCCTGTCCTTGTGGAACTTCAATGGTAAAAGTCAAATCTTCACCTGGACCAATAGGAGCAGTTTGTTCACTAGCAGCTACAGGCAAACCAAGGTTTTCAAAGTAGGAAACGGCAACGGCGTTATTTCCGTCCTCAGCTAATTCTTCCAATCCACTTTCTGGGTTTACCGTAGCGCCTTGTGTGAAGAATGGGTCACTATCCGTATTAAAGGCATATACCAAACCTGGGGAGAAAACGCTAAGCGAAGAGGAAAGTCTCAAAGGAGCTCCTTGTGAACCCGTTTCATTGAACCAGTCATACAAAGGACCAGGGTTTCCATCTTCTGCTATGGCCTCAAGACCAACTCCTCTATCTTCTTCTCCAAGAGTGAACAGTGGCTCAGGTAGTGCATGCAGTACCGCAAGACCAGGGGTCACTACAAAGTTGTCGGCATTTATGGCCGTGATTGTCAGCGTGAATGTACCTGCAGATTGTCCGTCACCTGGCTTATAGGTAATATATGCGGTTATGTAGAAATCACCTCTAACTCCTCGGTCTACGGTTCTTACATAAGGATTTGGGTCTGCAGGACCGACATTGGCACCAGCAGGAGGGAAAGTTGAAGGGTCATTGTCAGCTTCGGTCCCCAAGTCGTAAAGAATTAAGTCGCTTGCAATATCTACGCCATTAAGAGGAGAGCCATTTGGATATAAATCGATTCCAGCCAAATCTTCTGGGGCCAAGAACCAGTCATTGCTATTACCCATCATGGTTACTGGGGTAAGTTTGGTTCCACGCACGGCCTGGAAGGCAATTTCATAAGAATCCCCGTTTTTTGTCAAAGGACCGGGAGTTCCAGTTCTTGAATTTTCGTTAAAAACATGAACATTCAAATAGTTGATGACGTTACTGATAGTTACATTGAAGGTGGTAGTAACATTTTGAGTATCGTTTGCCAGACCAAATGATGGGTTGACTTCTTCGTTCCAATCTGTTGATGCATCACCTTCGCCATCATATTCAATACTTGCACTGCTAAGTGCCACGGTAGGAACAAAGTCGCCAGCCGTCCAAATTCCAGCTTCAACTGCAACGTTTTCACGAGGACTTCCTCCAGCACCCCACTGCACAAAATCAACAATGGCATCAGCGCTACCAAAAGCATTGTTGGAATATAGTCCCAAACCGCCTTCTACATCAGGCATCTCGTAAGGTACTACCAAGAATTCACCAGCTTCCAATTGAAGATTTCCGCTTGCTGGGGTTACATTGCCCAATTGAACATAAGTGCCAGGTCCTAAACATAACCAGTAGGTACTCAAATCAACAGTAACTTCTCCATTGTTGTAGATTTCTACCAAGTCATCACTAGCATATTGTACTTCGTTTAATACAATACTGCGTCTTAGTGCCGCTGGCATGGTCAATACGTTTTCAGCGCCAAAAGTAACGGTAGTAGTTTCAGCCCAGTTAGCAACCCCATTTCCTTCACCATCAAAAATGATGCTGTAGTTCTCGTTTCCTCGTACAGGAACAAAATCGCCAGCAGTCCAAATACCAGCCTCAACAGCAACATTTTCGCGAGGACTTCCGGCAGCACCCCATTGTACAAAATCGGCTAGGGTAGAGGCATCTCCAAATCCGGAGTTGTCTACATAAAGCCCAAGACCGCCTTCAGCATTAGGCATGTCATAGTTAACAACCAAATACTCTCCAGGAGCCAAGTTGGTATTCCCTTGCGACTCTAAACTTCCAATTTGACGATAGGTGCCAGGACCTAGGCACAGGAAGTAACCACTTAGGTCAACATCCACTTCCCCATTGTTGAAAATTTCTACACGGTTCCCCAAATACTCAACCTCGTTAAGTACGACAGAAGCTACACCGGTCTGAGGCGGTTCTACAGGGTCTGGTGTGTCCCCGACAAAATCGTCTTCTGAACATGAAGCGAAAAGTAACGCCAGTGCTGCAGCTTTTAAAACATTCTTTTTCATAATAATTCTAGTTTTTTAAAAAGTTAATTGTGAAAATTTTGTTCTGTCTTTTGGTTGTCGCTGCAAATGAACAATCGAAGTAAGGCACAAGACCAAAAAAAATAAGCGAAGCGGAAAATATGGGTTTAAAGAGGAATTGTTTAAACGTGGCAAATTCCCTATTTGAAGGGAAACGGAAAAAATGCCCTTAAAAAGGAAAGGACCTCTACCAAAAAATGGAAGAAGTCCTTTTGTGTGGGATATACTGGATTCGAACCAGTGACCTCTGCCCTGTCAAGGCAGCGCTCTAAACCAACTGAGCTAATATCCCGTTTGTAAAGTGCCGCAATATCGGAAAATTGTTACCAATCTCCATATTCCGCGGAATTCTTTTGTGTTTCGTGCAAAGTGATATGTAGTAACTCCTTATTCGGCATCTTTGGTTTTAGGATGTCGTAAATCACTTTTACAAAATATTCGGTGGTAGGAAATACATTTTCAAATTCAGGGCAGTCTTCATTCAGATTTTTGTGATCAAATCGCTCCTCTATTTCATTTTTGATCAAGGCGCCTAAAGCTGCCAAATCCATTACAAAACCAGTGTCTGGATTGATTTCACCTCGAACCCTTACTTCTAAATCAAAGTTGTGGCCGTGGTAATTGGGGCTATTGCATTTTCCAAAAACCTCAACGTTCTTTTCATTGCTCCAATTGGGGTTGTGCAATCTATGCGCCGCATTGAAGTGGGCTTTTCTGCATATTGTGGCAATCATATTGAATGGTTTAACGGACTGCGAATTTAATCATCTAACCGCTTAAAACCTATCCAAAGAACCAAATTAGGGCTTTACTATTCTTGCGTGTAATAGTCCAATATTCTTACTAAATTCTCTTGTGAGTCGAATTTTAGCCCTTCTTTTTTGGCAAATTTGACCAGTTCATTGCCTTTATCCCCAAAAAAAGTCTTGATTTTCTTCTTGTTTTTTGGAAGCTGCAATAGGTAATCTATACTATCATCGGGATAGTCCACATAAAACGAATCGTTCATTTTTTTAAAAACAGCGGGGATTTCAGGCTCGTAACTGCTTTTGGCAGGTTTTGCAGGTTGAAACTTTACTCTCTCTCTTTTGTATAGTGAATACTTCGGATTGACCTTAATTACCTCAAGAAATAGCCGTTTCAAATCTCCCGTCTCATCAATAATCGTTTTGGAAACAAAAACACGATTTGAACCATCAGTAAATCCAATTCTATATTCCTTGGCGGGAGAGATTCCCATGATTTCTTGATCATTCTCCTTGAATTCCATAATGTTATCTAGTAAATCAAATCGAACAGGGTATAGCTTCTCAAGATCATTGATTTTGGCAGGAATAAATTTTTCGTTCAAATATTTTGTGCCTTCTGCGTTGTCATATTTTGGGTTATTCACATTGACGAAAAAGGAGATATCATCAAATGAACTGATGTTGTTTTGTGCTATTTGGGCTTGAGAAGAAAAGCCAAAAAGCAATAACCCTAGTAGAATGTTAATCTGTTTTTGCATAACAAAGGACTAAAATAAATACCACTGCCCAATATGTAGACAGTGGTATTCCGTAGCTATGACCAATTTCTAAAAATTGCCTGGATTTTGGGTGATATTGGGATTGTTTGTGATTTCATTATCAACAATAGGAAAAATAACTTTGTTCGCACCAGGAGCGGATTCAGGACCGCCCCCTGGCCGTAAATTCAGATTGTTTCTCAATAGGTCCATTCTACGATGACCTTCGAAGCACAATTCCTTTCTTCGTTCCAATGAAATGGCATCTAAATCCACAGCCCCCAAATCGCCTAATCCTGCTCTACTTCGCAGCATATTGATGTCGTTTAAAGGGGTATCCCCCACTGAAGAACCATTTCTAAAGTTGGCTTCTGCCCTAATCAGATACATTTCTGTAATTCGTAGTTCCATACCATCCGATGCGTTATTAACAATATCAGGATATTTGGTTGTAAAAAAGGTATCATTTCCTCCTGCATCTGACGCTGCTTGCGAGAGCTCGTCAAATCTTCTATCACCAGGCTCTGCTGCAAATGCATCGATTAAATCCTGGCTGAACGGTGCATCACCACGACCTCCTGGGGCTGGATTGAAGAAATTTACATATACTTCATCAGATCCTGGAACATCTTCATCCTGAGGTCCATCAGTCGGTGTATTTATGACTACAAAAATATGCTCACTGGAAGTTGGATTATCGTCATAAAAATCATAATCTGCAGCCAAGGCGTATTCTCCGGATGCAATTACTTGATTGGCAAAATCTGCAGCTTCTGTCCATTGTTCCCGATATAAATAGAGACGGGCCAACAAGGCTCTGGCTGAACCAGACTCAGCCCTTACGCCATTATCCGCCGGAAGAGCGGCTATGGCATCCAATAGGTCCTGTTCAATAAAAGAGTGGACCTCATTTACCGTGGAGCGCTCCAATTGGAATTCTGAAATATCTCCTCCTTCAAAAGGCACGGCAACAAGAGGAACTCCTAGGTTAGATCCTCCATTAAACTGAAAGGGTTGGGCAAAATGGTTTACCAATCTAAAATAGGTAAGTGCTCTCATGAATTTGGCTTCGCCAACAAATCGGGTTTTATCGGCTTCAGTTAATCCCGTAACATCTTCTGGACTTACATCCGGAAGATTTACAATGATATTATTGGCAGCCCCGATGAGCTCATATGCATCTATCCAAATATTATCTATAGTTGCATTGGTCGCTAAAGTCTCAAATTGGTCAATTTCCTGCAATGAGGGGAAACTTCCTACGAAGTTGATATTATCGGCCATAAAATCCGACATCAACTGTGGGTTACCATTCAGGTCACCACTTTGATTTTTACTATAGATACCCACGACCGCACCATTTATGGTTGCGAAGCTTCCGAATACGGTGTTTGAAGCCACGTTGTCCTCGGGTACCACGTTTAGTTGGTCCTCGCATGAAAATGCTAAACTGAGACCAATAATAAATGCTAATACTTTTATCGTTTTCATATTTCTTTTTTTAGAATGTTAACCTGGCTCCGAATGAATATAGTTTAGCTTGAGGAGCCGTAAAGAATGACTCTCCTTGGAACAGAGGATCGATATCATCGGTTACCTCTGGGTCTATTCCATCCATTTCATCAGCTTTGATGGTAAGCAGGTTGGTACCAGTTACATAAAATCTAACCCCATTAAAAATACCTCCCAACCTATCAAGAACGGATTGAGGTAAGTTGTAACCTAGTGTTACATTTTTTATTCTTAGGTAAGAAGCATCCAACTGCTGTTGGGATGATCTTTGGTTGAATAAATTGAATGTGGAACTATTCGGGCTTGGCAAAAATGCATTGTCGCCAGGTTGTCTCCAAAAGTTTAAATTTTGTCTTCTAATGTTTACAATACCACCAATAGCATCATTTCCATCTGCAAATCGAAGACCATCAATAACCACTTCATTCCCATAGGAGTAGTTCATCAAAACGGAAAGGTCAAATCCTTTGTAGGTGAATGTATTGGTCATACCTCCAGAAAAATCTGGGAGTGGGCTTCCGGTTACAACGCGGTCACCGGAACCTGGGTTTGTCGTAACATTTCCATTAACATCCAACCATTCAGCATCCCCAGTCTGTGGATTTACCCCTATATATCGAATTAAAAAGAAATTATTTAGGGATTCTCCTTCAATGGCTCTTTGAATGGGACCGTCAATAATTCTTCTGCCTTGTAAATCTGTGGCAGCATCTTCATTTAATGCTAGCACCTCGTTATCGATAGTGGTTAAGTTAAAGTTGGTTCTCCACTCAAAGTTCTCTGTGCGGACATTCACTGTGCTCAACTCAAACTCCCAACCTCTATTCTCCATTTCTCCTACATTACGACTAATACTGTTGAATCCAGTACCTGGAGGTAGGATTTGATTTAACAATAGGTCACTTGTGGTTTTTTTGAAATAGGCTACGTTGAAATTAATTCGTCCATTTAAGAAAGTAGATTTAAGACCTATGTCCAAAGTCTCACTTTCTTCCCACTTTAAATCAGGATTTGCAGGTCTTCTAGCAGGTACAACTCCAGACTCACCATTGTAATCCCCAAAACCTCCTGCATTAAAGAGACCCAAGGATGGGAATGTTCCCAATCTGTCATTACCCACAGTACCAATACTAGCTCTTAAGGATAAGAAGTCAAAAAAGTTCAAATTCTGAATGAAAGATTCTTCGGAAAGGACCCATCCAGCCGCAGCTGACCAGAAGTACCCAAAACGGTTATTCGCCCCAAAACGAGATGAACCGTCACGTCTTACAGAACCTTCTACCAAATATTTCCCTTTGTAGTCATAGGATACCCTTGAGAAAAGCCCAAAGAGACGGGAAGGGAAACGGTCACCATTCAATACTTGTGGAGTAGCCCCAGAACCCAAGTTTCTCAAATCATCAGTGAGGAATCCGGTAGAGGATACATTTGACCGGGTCCTTAAGGTTTCTTCATAGTTAAGACCAAGAAGTACGGTTAGGGTATGGTCATCATTAAACGTATTGTTATAATTTATGGTCTGATTGGTCAACCAACGATCTTCGTTTACCCAAATTTGTTGGGCCAATCCGCCAGGAGTGTTGAACTCAGCCTGTCTTACAAATTCTTCAAGGTTCAACTTGTCCATACCAAATTCAGAACGCCAAGTAAGCCCGGGAAGAGGACTGATCTCTGTAAAAGCGTTTCCAATTACTCGGAAAGTCTTCACCTCATCCGTGTTCAAAGCTACCCTGGCAAAAATGTTCGGGATAAATGAACCGGACTGGACAAAATTTCCTTCGTCATCAAAAGCGGGTACTACAGGACTTTGCAAGAAAGCCGTGGTAAATGGTGCGTTGATGTTGTTTTCGATACCCACACGATTCAAGCGGTTGTTGGTGATACCCAAGTTCATTCCAGCTTTTAACCAATCTGTTACCTGTGTATCGATGTTTATCCTTGCACCAGCTCTTTGTTGGTCATTTCCAATGATAAATCCTTGGGTGTCCTGAAAGTCCAATCCGAAAAAGAAAGAAGTCTTTTCGCTACCTCCCCGTACACCGAGATTGTAATTTTGCGATACCCCTGTACGTTGTACACCACCTAACCAATCAGTTCCACCAGAACCTATGGCTCCGAGACCTAAGTCTTCTGGAGATACAAGTACACCTCCGTTTTGTATAGTAGCCACATCCGATTTGAACTGTCTAAATTCATCAGCAGTTAGAATATCAGGAACATCGGTAGATTGTGAAAACTGTGTACTCATATCGAGAGTTACCGTGGTTCTCTCCCCTTTCCTTCCTCTTTTTGTGGTAATTAGAATTACCCCGTTTGCACCTCGAGATCCATATATAGAGGTAGCTCCCGCATCTTTAAGAACCGTTAGGGATTCAATGTCATTTGGGTTTACAAAGGATAATGGGTTAATACCAGTGTTACCCCCTCTATTCAAGGTGTTTCCAGCGGTGTCCGTAATAGGTACACCATCAATCACTATTAAAGGTTGACTACCAGAGTTTATGGAGTTCACACCTCGTACCCGTATTACCGCAGCGGAACCTAAAACACCCGATGCGTTAACGATTTGGGTACCTGCGGACTGACCTTGAAGCAATTGGTCTGCTGAAACCACTTGGAGGTTCTCAATGGCCTCCTGTTTTACGATTCCAACGTTTTGGATGATTTTTCGCTCCTCCTGGTTACCGTAACCGATTACCACTACTTCTTGCAGTGCTTGGGCATCTTCCTCCATTTGTAGGTCAATTACATTGGATGCTCCAATGACCCTTCTTTCGGTTTTTTGACCGAGATAAGTGAAAAGAAGGGCTTGTCCAACATTTCCCGTTATGGAATAATTTCCGTCAAAATCGGTCTGTGTTCCATTGGACGTACCTTCCACCACAATATTTACTCCGGGTAGTGGAATCCCCGTTTGGTCAATCACTGTACCAGTAATTGTTTTTTCTTGAGACATAGCTACCGTTGTCAGCAGTAGCATGAAGAATGTCCCAAACAGTTTCTGTACTTTCATAGAGTTAAAAGTTTTGTTAGTAATAATGAGTTAGCGCAACTGAGAAAGGCAGGCGGGAGAAGTGGTTTTGATAGCTAATTCAAATAACACTCCCTTGCACGAAAACAAAACTTAATGGAAAGTCTATTTTAGGGTAGTAAAGCCTCTCACCGCCTTACCTTTACAATTGCAAAAACAAAAGAATCGGAAACAAGAGTGGAAAGAGTACTTCTAAAACGGGCGGGACATTAAAAACCAACGTCCCAAACGGGAGGGACTCTTTTTAACAAATCTTTAGCGGGGTCACTGTAAGGATAATGGATATCATTAATCCTTAGCTTGAAATCAAAAATGGATTATTGCAGAAAAAAATGAAAGAAAAATGATTGGTGAGTGAAGCGGTGTTGCGTAAAATCAGGAGGCAAATCTTGCTAGGGTTCGAAAGTCGTTTGGACTTAGTCCAGTTTCCTTTTTAAAGGCCCCGTAAAAACAGGTTTTGCTGTTAAAACCTACATCATACATAACGGATTTTACACTAATATCTGGATTGTTAATCAGAAGGTTTTTGGCATCCTTTACTCTGTATTGATTTAGTAAAGCATAGAAATTAACCGATATATGCTCATTAATTACTTGTGAAACTTTATATCGGTCCATGGCAATGTGGGATGCTAAGTCATTTAGTCCCAAATCATTGTTTTTATGAATTTTGTCATTCTCAAAAGCCGAACGAACTTTCTCTTTTATTTCGAGAGCTTCTGATAATTTAAGACCTGATTTTTGATATTTAGATAGTATCGCGGCCCCACCTTGCACAGCTGGAACTTTCTTTTGACTGAAAAAATCTAAAATGAACCTTTTCATGATATACGTACCCTTTTATGGTAATATATAGGCTAGTTACCCTATTTTCAGGAAGTTGTGGGTTTTTCCGATAAGTGTTTTCGTAAACTATGTTCGGGAAAGTTTACTTTAACCCGCTGAATTGAACAAAATTTACTGATTAACAAGAGGCCGAGAAGAACATTTTATTGGCCCAAAATTCACGAAGAAACTTGAAGTTATAACTTCTCCCAAATATGATCTGAGCCCAATCGGAAACTCCCTAAATGTTCAAAACTGCATTCGTCAGGTGCTAGGATGGAAAGAAAAGCTTCACTGTTTTTATTTCGATAGAGGTGATAGGTCTCACCAACAAGCGGTTGGAACGAAAATTTGGATGCATATACCAGGTTGTTGTATTCATATCGCTCCATGAGTTGCTCATATTGGGCCTTCACTTCATCAAATTCCGCCTTTAATGAATTGTTAACCTTTCTAATATTGCTGTTTTTCCAGGGAGAGAGATTGTTGGATTTGATTTGGGGGGATCCTAAATGGGTGGCGTAGGGTTTTAAGAAAGCATCATACTGCTTTTCGTCCTCATTAAATACGACATTATCGGGCTTTTTCTTTTTCATTTCCCAAAAATACAACCTCTAAGGAAAATTGTCGTTTGGATAGGAAATATGATGAGTAAGCTTAATGTAGACTTACCGTGCAAAATTGGGATTTACCAAACCAGCGAACCCGGTTTTTTGCAGCTAGTTTGTATACGCCATCCCTAAGGGTTCGTGGAACTAGACTTAAAAGGACGGACAAGGGTTGCCATTCTGGAATTTTGGCTATAATCTTTAAAAAACCATCCGAAAGCGTATGAACACCAGTATCATCAAGCAATACTACAGTTTCAAGAGTATCTGTGTTAAAACCGTGTGCGCTTAGTATTTCTTGACCATATGTAGATTGGAAAGGAACAAAATCAAAGATGTCCAGGTCGGTATTTCTTAATAACCACCCTACAACTCCATTGCAAAGGTTGCATTCCCCGTCGAATATGATGATACTTTTTTCCATATCTAAGCCGTTTGTTATGACTTAGTTCGGAATAGTATGGCCTTCATTTCAAAGCGATTACTTGAAAAATGGAAGTTTTGGAAAAGTTTATGATTTGAAAAATCCTATCCGAGCTGGTCCAAGACCCGTTCTAGGGCCATTCCTCGAGATCCCTTTATTAATAGGTTTCCCTTTTTGATGGGCTGCTTTTCAAGATGTGTTTTTAATTCTTCAAATGTTCGGAATTTGGAGTAGGAAGTTTGCGTTCCATAGAAGTTCTCTCCAACAAGCAAAACATTCTGAAATCCAAGTTCTTGTATCTGGTCCACGATGTTTTGATGCTCATTGGCAGCTGCTTCACCCAATTCAAACATGTCTCCCAATATCAAATGGGAATCGAGTTCTTTCATAAGATGGAAATTTTGGATTGCCATGGCCATACTAGTTGGATTGGCGTTATAGGCATCCAAAATTATTTTGATTCCATTCTTTTCAATGATTTGGGAACGATTGTTTGCAGGTGTATAACTTTCCAGCGCTAATTTTATATCCGACAGTGACACGTTGAAATATTTACCCATAATTATGGCTGCACAACAATTGGTAAAGTTATATTGACCAGTAAGTTGTGTGGAAATCTCCATTTCCTCTACTGCTATTTTCACAAAAGGATTACTCTCTTTGAGCTCGATGCGATAATAACTGGGATTGGATGTGCTATAGCCCATTTTTTTTATATAGGCTGCCAGTTTTTCCATTTGAATGGGGTCATCCGCGTTCATAAAAACATACTTGTCATTTGCCAGTAGGAAATCGTAGAGTTCACTTTTTCCTTTGATTACTCCTTCCACTCCTCCAAAACCTTCAAGATGGGCTTTGCCAAAGTTGGTGATATATCCGAAGTCCGGTTCTGCGATTGCACTCAAAAAAGCAATTTCTTTTTGATGGTTCGCACCCATTTCCACAACGGCAATCTCGGTATCTTCTTTTATGGAGAGCAGGGTCAAGGGTACACCAATATGATTGTTTAGATTGCCCTGTGTCGCGATTGTCTCGTATTTTTTGGCAAGTACACTGAAAATAAGCTCTTTTGTAGTGGTTTTTCCATTACTTCCAGTTAAAGATATGATTCGCGCCGCACTCTTATTCCTGTGGTAATTGGCGAGTTTTTGGAGTGTGGAAAGTACATCATCCACCAAAATGCACCTGTCCGATATTTTAAAATTGGCCTCATCAATAATAGCATAAGCCGCTCCTTTTTCCAGGGCTTCTTTTGCAAATTGATTCCCATTGAAGTTCGGACCTTTTAATGCAAAAAACAGCCCATTTGGGATGATTTTTCTAGTATCGGTACTTACTTCTGGGTGTTTCAGAAATATGCGATGCAACTGTTCTATTTCCATGAGCCGAAGATAAAAAAAAGCCCTGATGCAGTATCAGGGCTTTTTAATTGTATGGAACTTGTATTTATCTCGCCTTTTTGTGACGGACTGTTTTGTTTTTCGATTTGGATTTTGAGCCTACTCTAGACATGGCACATCGGAAACCGATATCATCAGTGGCCATATATTGTGGTAAATATCTACGCTGAGCTGGGTCTAACCAGAACGCTCTATCTCTCCATGAACCTCCTTTGTAAACTCGTACCTCATCGTTGATAAGGGAAGTTCTATAGTTGGAGGTATCGTACTGGCGAAGTAGTTTACCTGTAGAATCTCTCTCAACCTTATGTTTTGGAGAATCGTACATCTTACGGTTAGCGGATTCATCACTAAAACGCTGGAAGAATCTGGAAGAACCTGGGTCTCCATCGCGATAACCGCGGTTATCACTGGAAGAGAAATTGGTTCTCAAATAGGTTTCTTCGTCCCCCACAGGAACTTCTTTAATTTCACCTGGTAGGTTGACGGCTACGATTTTACCATTAGGTAGCGTATCATAAACAATCTCGTCACGCAAGATTTCTACTTTACCATCTTCTCCAATAGCTTTTTTCAAGTAAACATTACCACGATAGTAATTAAAATCACTTATTTCGTCATCGACGATTGGTCGGTACACATCGGCTACCCATTCAGATACGTTACCCGCCATGTCATAAAGACCAAAATCGTTCGGCTTATAGGATTTTACTTCGGCAGTAATATCTGCACCATCATCTGACCAACCGGCAATTCCGCCGTAATCTCCTTTTCCTTGCTTAAAGTTGGCTAATTGATCTCCACGACCAACTCGTTGACCATTTCTAGTGTAATCACCTTCCCAAGGATATTTCTTTCTACCTCTATAGTTGTTGTATTCTCTAGATCCAATCAAAGCTTGTGCAGCGTACTCCCATTCAGTTTCCGTAGGCAGTCTGTATTCTGGTTGAATAACTCCGCTACTTCTTTTAGCGAAAGTATTGATGGAATCTTTTTTCTGTTTTCCTTGAAGAGAATCAATTTGACCTCCATACACGGATTCTGGATTGTTCAAATAGGCTTCCGTACTAAAAGTACCTCCAATCTCACCGTTCAAAACCTGATACTTTGCATCTTGTGCCAGGAAACCTTCACGTTCCAACATGGCCTCGTTTACCCTATCGGTTCTCCACTCAGCATATTGGGAAGCTTGTACCCAGTTCACACCAACTACAGGATACTCTGCATAAGCAGGGTGTCTCAAATAGTTATTCGTCATGGTTTCGTTGAAGCCCAATCTATTTCTCCACACAAGGGTGTCTGGAAGAGCTCCTCTATAGATATTGGCATAATTTGGATTTTCAGGGGGATATACCGCCTTCAGGTAATCCAAATATTCCAAATACATTACGTTAGTGACCTCAGTTTCGTCCATGTAAAAAGACTGGACGTGTTGCTGTGTAGGGGTGTTGTTCCAATCGTGCATGATATCATCCTGCACCTTTCCTTTTGTAAAAGTACCTCCTTCAATAAATACGGTACCAGGAGGGGTCTCTTGCTCCTTAAAGTCAGAATTATATTGGAATCCTCCTTCTTTGGCATTAATCTTCCATCCTGTGGCTCTCGAAATATTCTTGGACGATGAGGATGAAGATTTTTTACAGCTGGAAACACCTCCAACTATAACAGCACAAGAAAGTACAACTTTGATAAGATGTTTTTTCATAATTTGGGCTTGAGTACTTTTTATTCCAGGGTTTACACCCTTTCCTACTTCAATTTGATTTTAATTTTACTATCCTAGAACGAAAGATTGACCATTATATTTTATCAAAGCAATAATTACGGTCAATTCTTAGGTGGATTTGTAGACTTAACGAATCGTTTGGAAAATTAGTATGGCATTTATCTGTTTTAACGCATACTTTCTCTACCTTTCTGCGCAGCTTTCCGATACACTTTATCTAAATTGTCAAGATTTGGTTAAAAAAAGAGGTCCTCTTTTACAAGAATTTAAGGAAAAGCTCGTTTACATGTAATATGTTCAATACTATTTTAAGCTTAAGGGTGTTATAGCCCCAACATTTTTAACGCTAAAAACAAAGAATGAAGAAGTTACTATTGGCGGTGATTATTTTGATTGCTGCCCAAGTTAAAGCACAACAGGAAAGGGCCATTACTACAGCGGTTCCTTTTTTGACCATTGCTTCGGATGCTCGTGCCGCAGGTATGGGTGATATGGGAGTCGCCACTACGTTCGACATTTTTTCACAACAATGGAATCCCGCCAAATTTGCCTTTGCTACCCAGAAAAGTGGAGTTGCAGCAAGTTTTACACCCTACTTGGAGACTATTGTAAATGATGTTTCCCTATTAAATGCCAGTTACTACAATAAGATTAATGACCGAAGTGCCTTCGCATTCTCCGTTCGCTATTTTGGATTAGGTGAAATAGAACTTAGGCAAACCATAGACGAAGAGGCAACCTTGGTGAATCCAAACGAATTCGCCATAGATGGTTCGTATTCGCTTAAGTTAAGTCAAACCTTTTCCATGGCAGTTGCTGGTAGATTCATCAGCTCCAATTTAAGATTTCAGGATGCTACGCAAGATTCGCAGGCAGCGAATGCCTTTGCAGTGGATATTGCAGGTTTTTATCGCTCCAGAGAAATTGCATACAATAGTTTTGATGGACGTTGGAGAGCAGGTTTCAACATTTCCAACATTGGAAACAAGATTCAATATGATGCTGGAGGTCAAGAGAACTTTTTGCCAACCAACTTGAAATTTGGTGCAGGTTTTGACTTTATTTTTGATCAAGATAATGTCTTGGGAGTCCATACTGAGTTCAATAAGCTTTTGGTGCCTACGCCACGTGACTTCACGGGTGATGGGATAATAGGTCCTGAGGATAACGATGAATACCAACAGATTGGTTTCTTGAGCGGTGCTTTTGAATCCTTTGGGGACGCCCCAGATGGATTTAGCGAAGAACTTCAAGAAGTGACATGGGCGCTAGGCGCTGAATATAGATTCCAAGAAGCGTTTATGCTCCGTGGGGGATATTTTAATGAGAATGAAAATAAAGGAGCTAGAAGGTTCTTTACCTTGGGTGCAGGATTTAAGTTTAAGGCAGCACAAATTGACTTGTCATATCTTTTCTCCACATCACAAGTACGTAATCCTTTGGAGAACACCCTACGATTTTCACTCTCCTTCAATTTTGGGGAAGAATTCGTGAACGACTAAGAAATAATCAAAATAATTTTTGGAAAACCTGCTCATTGGCAGGTTTTCTTATTTTTGATACCTATCCATACCAGTCTATGAAGAAGCAGCATATTGGTTTTGATCTAGAAATTTATGAAGGAATAGAAGAACTGTCTTCTACAGATAGAGGCCTACTTGAAAAAGCAATTGAAGTTCGTGAAAACGCATACGCACCCTATTCCAATTTTCAGGTTGGAGCGGCAGTGCTCATGGAGAATGGAGAGGTTGTTATTGGGAACAACCAAGAAAATGCTTCATACCCCTCCGGACTTTGCGCAGAACGAGTTGCGGTGTTTCAGGCGGGAGCGTTATATCCCGGAGTAGCCATTTTGGCCATTGCCATTAGTGCTGCTTCCAACAAACATGTTGTGGATGTCCCAGCAGGACCCTGTGGCAACTGTCGGCAAGCCATCATGGAGTACGAAATCAAACAAAGATCTCCCATTTCTTTACTACTTCAGGGGCAAGAAGGTCCGGTATACAAATGTAGTTCCTTAAAGGATATTTTGCCACTTGGATTTGGCAATTCATTTTTAGGGGATTCTTAAACCGTAAATCTTTTTACAAAAGATATATATATGTATTTTTGCTTTCCTCCGCTATTGGAGAAATTCAATTAATTCAACCATTGATGAAAAAGATTACCAAAGAAACCTATTTAAAATGGTATGAGGACATGTTGTTCTGGAGAAAATTCGAGGACAAATTGGCCGCCGTGTACATTCAACAAAAAGTTAGGGGATTTCTTCATTTATATAACGGGCAAGAAGCGGTCTTGGCAGGATCATTGCATGCCATGGATCTTACTAAGGACAGAATGATTACCGCGTATAGAAACCATGTTCAGCCTATTGGAATGGGTGTTGATCCACGGAAGGTTATGGCTGAACTCTTCGGTAAAGTAACCGGTACTTCCAGAGGGATGGGAGGTTCCATGCACATTTTTTCAAAAGAACATAGATTTTATGGAGGTCATGGTATCGTAGGAGGACAGATTCCTTTGGGTGCTGGTCTGGCTTTTGCGGATAAATATTTTAAGAGAGATGCAGTAACCCTTTGTTATATGGGTGACGGCGCCGTGCGTCAGGGATCTTTGCACGAGGCATTCAATTTGGCCATGTTATGGCAACTTCCCGTAGTTTTTATTTGTGAGAACAATGGATATGCTATGGGTACCTCTGTTGCTAGGACTTCATACTCCACGGATATCTGGAAATTGGGATTAGGGTATGAAATGCCTTGTGGACCGGTTGATGGAATGGACCCAGCCATAGTGGCGAAGGAAGTTGATAAAGCTCTGGAACGTGCACGAACTGGTGGTGGCCCAACTTTCCTGGAAATGAAAACATATCGTTATCGGGGGCATTCCATGTCCGATGCGCAACATTATAGAACCAAAGAGGAGGTTGAGGAATATAAAAAGATTGACCCCATTACCCAGGTGAAAGACGTTATTCTTGAAAAAGGATACGCAACTGAGGAGGAGATAAAGGTGATGGACAAGCGAGTTAAGGATTTAGTTGCTGAATGTGAGAAATTTGCAGAGGAATCCGATTTTCCGCCAATCCAACAATTGTACGATACGGTATACGAACAAGAAGACTATCCATTTTTACAACATAAACTTTAAGTAAATGGCAGAAGTAATCAACATGCCAAGGTTGAGCGATACCATGGAGGAAGGAACCGTGGCAAAATGGCTCAAAAAAGTAGGGGATAAGGTAGAAGAAGGCGATATCCTTGCCGAAATAGAAACGGACAAGGCCACTATGGAATTCGAATCCTTCCATGAAGGAACCCTTCTCCACATAGGAATAGAAGAAGGTGATGGTGCTCCAGTCGATTCACTTTTGGCCATCATCGGTGACGAAGGTGAAGATATTTCAGCTCTGCTAAACGGCAGTGGTGCAGCTTCATCAGCGGTAGAGGAACCACCAAAAGCTGAAGAATCAGTTGAAGCAGCTCCAGTCTCAGCGCCAACCGAAGCCGCGGCAATTCCTGAAGGTGTTGAGATTATTAATATGCCAAGATTGAGCGATACGATGGAAGAAGGTACCGTAGCGGCTTGGTTGAAGAAAGTAGGGGATGAGGTTGAGGAAGGAGATATTCTTGCGGAGATTGAAACGGATAAGGCTACCATGGAGTTTGAGTCCTTCTACTCCGGTACCCTGCTTCATATTGGGATTCAAGAAGGAGAAGGTGCTCCTGTAGATTCCCTCTTGGCAATCATTGGTCCTGCGGGAACGGATGTTAGCGCAATCTTGAATGCGCCTTCAGGAACCGTGAGTTCCGAAAGTGCCGCTGAAACTCCAAAACAAGAAACAAAATCTCAAGAAACCGCTACAGTTGCTGAAACGGTGGTTGTAAATGACGGTCAACGGGTGTTTGCTTCTCCTTTAGCCAAAAAGATTGCTGCGGAAAAAGGAATCAATATTTCTGATGTAAAAGGAACCGGGGATAATGGGAGAATTGTGAAGCGAGATGTTGAAAATTATCAACCTTCGCAAACAAGCGCACCTGCCCCAGTTGCAGAACCAGCAGCTCAAAAAGAGTCTGCTCCTATGGCACCTATCAGTTTACCGGTAGGTGAGGAAAGTATGGAAGAGGTGAAGAATTCTACTATGCGCAAGGTTATTGCCAAGCGTTTGGGAGAATCCAAATTCTCTGCACCGCATTACTATCTCACCATTGAGGTAGATATGGACAATGCCAAAGCATCCCGTGCTCAAATCAACAGCTTGCCAGATACCAAGGTGTCATTCAATGATATGGTGCTAAAGGCTTGCGCGATGGCGTTAAAAAAACATCCTCAAGTAAACACAACATGGAACGGGGATACCACCGTATATAAACATCATGTGCATATGGGTGTAGCCGTAGCGGTAGATGAAGGTCTGGTTGTTCCAGTCATTAAGTTCGCGGACCAGTTGACGTTGACCCAAATTGGAGCTTCTGTGAAGGATTTGGCAGGTAGAGCGCGTTCCAAAAAGATAAAACCAGACGAAATGGAAGGTAGTACTTTTACCGTATCTAATCTAGGGATGTTCGGTATTTTGGAATTCACTTCCATTATCAATCAGCCCAACTCGGCGATTTTATCCGTAGGTGCCATCGTGGACAAACCCGTGGTTAAAAATGGAGAAATCGTGCCAGGCAGTACCATGAAAATTACATTAGCCTGTGATCACAGAACTGTGGATGGTGCAACAGGAGCTCAATTTTTACAGACCCTGAGGGCCTATTTGGAAAATCCGGTCACCATGCTCGCTTAGCGTATTCCGATAACAAATAAAAAAAGCATCCCTATTGGATGCTTTTTTTATCTTTAAAATTCTTATTTGAATATTATGAAGCCTATCGTTTTACTCCTGTTTTCCTTTCTACTTTCCCAATGTGGTCCTACTAAATCCGCCCAAACAGCATCCGTTCCGGCACCGGGGGGTCCTGAAGGGTTAAAAGCGAAAGTCAATTCGGATGTTCCACAGTTTACAGACGAAAAAAGAATAGGGGATATTATGGGGTTTTTGGCTTCAGATGATTTAAAAGGACGGGATTCAGGCAGTGAGGGTATTGAAAAGGCTGCACAATATATTGAAGACTTTCTGCAGTCCCATCAAGTCGCTCCTTACTACGAATCCTATCGGGATACCTTATCCAACTATAAAAGAACTTCGTACAATGTATTGGGAGTGATAGAAGGAACTGATCCAGTTCTAAAGAATGAATATATTTTGATAGGAGCCCATTATGACCATATTGGAATCATAAAAATCGAAAATGGAGATGGTATAGCCAACGGAGCCAATGATAATGCTTCTGGAACCACTTCGGTGATGGAATTGGCAAGATATTTCGGAACCAAAAGAACCAATAAAAGGAGTTTAATATTTGCCTTGTTTAGTGCAGAAGAAAAAGGCTTGTTGGGTTCAAAGCACATGGCAAAAAATATGAAGGAAGAAGGTCTCAATCTGTATTCTGTGCTTAATTTTGAAATGACCGGCGTTCCCCTTCGTGGAAAGGATTATTTGGTGTATATCACTGGGTACAAAAAATCCAATTTAGCTGAGGTTAGTAACGCATATGCCAAAGAAAATCTTGTAGGGTATCTTCCAACGGCAAGGGAGTACAATTTATTTCAACGTTCAGATAACTATCCTTTTTATCAAGAGTTTGGAATACCGTCACACACTTTTTGCACCTTCGACTTCACAAATTTCATGTTTTATCACCGGGTGGGTGATGAAAATGAACTCATGGATTTTCAACATATGGCAACTTTGGTCAATAAGCTAATTCCGGTTGTAGAAGGTATTTCCAATGCTCCGACCCAAGTGGTCAAAATGAATTAATCCAATAAGTCATTTCTCCTTTTCGGTCGAAATGACTACAAGATTCGATGCAAAGAATGGCAAACATAATAGTTACAGGAACAAGTAGGGGTATAGGTTTTGAATTGGTCAAATTGTTCGCTCAAGAAGGTCATCAAGTTTTGGCACTCTCTAGAAATGACAAGCCCGTAAGTGATCTAAAATTGCCAAATGTCCAAACCTTTCCCTTTGATTTGGGCAATCCTGAAGATTTTGATAAGCTTAAAATGCTTTTGAAGGATTGGCCTAAGGTGGATGTACTTGTCAATAATGCTGGTAGTTTCTTGAACAAACCTTTGTTGGATACTACGATTGAGGATTTCAAGACCGTTTATGGGGTAAACGTTTTTGGTGTGGCTGAAATGACCAAAACAGTACTTCCAAAAATGTCCAAAACAGCACATGTGGTTACCATAAGCTCCATGGGTGGGGTGCAAGGCAGTCTTAAATTTCCAGGATTGTCCGCCTACAGCTCTAGTAAGGGAGCAGTGATTACTTTAACCGAACTTTGGGCTGAGGAATTCAAAGAAAGTGGTCCCAGTTTCAATGTCTTGGCTATAGGTGCTGTACAAACAGAAATGCTAGCGGAGGCTTTTCCTGGATATGAGGCTCCGGTAACCGCTTTGGAGATGGCAAATTACATTAAAAACTTCGCACTTACCGGTCATCAATTCTATAACGGAAAGCTGTTGCAGGTTAGTAATAGTACACCTTAACGGCTACTCCTGCGATTAGCCACTGTTATTATGTGAATGAATGGCTTTACCCATTGTAAAGCTCCTTCCACAGTTTGATTGTGTAAAAGGTCATTTATACCGGGGCTATTCAATGGTCACTTTTCTTATTTCTAACAAAAAAAACTAAAAACAACATTGAGTAGAATGTGTTGTTTTTGGTGAGGAATAAATGTAAATGATAATTCTTAAACCGCTAATTTTGATTTAGTGAACACTACTTTGAGCAAATACTTGCCGGAAAGAGCTGTGGAGCCTTGTTTTGAACTCATCAAATCCCACGGGGTGCATCTGAAGATTGTGAATCATAGGGTGACTCGACATGGAGACTATCGAAAACTACCTAATGGAGGACATCAAATCACGGTAAATGCTTCCTTAAACCCTTACCGATTCTTGATAACCCTTGTCCATGAAATTGCTCATTTGGTTGCCTTTGAAAACCACGGACGTTGTATTAAGCCTCATGGAATGGAATGGAAAAGAACATTTCAGCAACTGATGCTGCCCTTTATTCGACCCGAGATTTTCCCCACGCAATTACTTCCCATTATTGCTCAACATTTTAAAAATCCTAAAGCCAGCAGCAGTACCGATGCCCGATTATCTATTGCCCTAAAGGCATTTGACCAGGAAGAACGAAAACATCAATATGTGTTTGAGATACCATCCGGAAGCACTTTTCGGTTATACAATGGGAAGTTGTTCAAAAAAGGTAAAAGAAGAATTAAGCGTTACGAATGTGTGGAATTGGCTACAGGCAAAGTATATTTGTTTCAACCCAATGCAGAGGTGGAATTAATACAATGAATGTTATTCCGCACTTAATTCGGAATCCAGAAAACAATAGATTCCCGTCTGCAAGGGAATGACAAAGAAAAACTAACATGAACAAAAACTATTATGCCGTTTTAATGGCAGGAGGAGTAGGATCCAGATTTTGGCCCGTAAGTACTTCTTCTTACCCCAAACAGTTCCATGACATGTTGGGGTCCGGAAAAACCCTAATCCAAAAGACTTTTGATCGCCTTAATGCGTTTATTCCCACAGAAAACATTTTGATACTGACCAATGAACGGTACAATGATTTAGTCTTGGAGCAATTACCTAAGGTGAAGCAAGAACAGGTAGTCCTTGAACCGGCAATGAGAAATACATCACCTTGTATCCTGTATGCTTCCCTAAAGATTCAAAAAATGAACCCAAATGCACTGATGGTAGTCGCGCCCAGTGATCATTGGATAGAGGATGAAACCGCTTTTGCTAATGATGTGAAGGCTTGTTTCGATAGATGCGAAAAGGAAGCGGCATTATGTACTTTAGGGATTCGCCCCACTTTTCCAAATACCGGATTTGGGTATATTGAGTTCGAGAAAGAAGGTGACGAAAAACTCAAAAAAGTGTCTCAATTTAGGGAGAAGCCCGATTATGAAACAGCAAAGGAGTTTCTGGAGCAAGGGAATTTTTTATGGAACGCAGGAATATTTATGTGGAGTGTCGAAACTATAGTGAATGCATTTAAAAATTTTCAGCCCAATCAATACGAGTTGTTCAGACAAGGATATTCCTGTTATAATACCCCTGATGAATCTGAATTTATTCAGGAAAACTACCCCAAAGCAGAAAACATTTCCATTGATTATGCTATCTTGGAACAATCCAAGTCCATCTATACTTTACCAGCTAGCTTCGACTGGAATGACTTAGGCACATGGGGTGCCTTATATGACAAGTTGGAGAAAGATACTGATGAAAATGCCTTTGTGAACTGCCAAACCTTGCTGATAGACGCCCAAAACAATATGATACGGACTTCTAGAGATAAAGTCGTGGTCGTAGACGGTTTGAACGATTATATTATTGTTGACAAGGACGATGTGTTGTTGATTTACCCCAAATCCAAGGAGCAGGAAATTAAAAAAGTGCGCGGTCAAGTGGGAGATTCCTTCGGCGAGCACTATACATAGTTGTATGAGTCAAAACTTATTTAAAGAAGACGAAAATCCCTCTGAGGCCAATTCCGAAGAGGTAAAGAAGGATTTCAAGGGATTATTGGGGAGTTTTCGAAAGTTTATTCTGGAATTACTTGAAATACGTAGTAATACCGACCCAGCTGCCACGCGGGAATCCATTATTGCCGATATTCCCTTTAAAGGGCATACTTCCTGGATTCTAGTTTGCTCTATTTTCATTGCCTCGGTCGGATTGAATGCTAATTCCACTGCAGTCGTAATTGGTGCCATGTTAATTTCTCCGTTGATGGGTCCAATTTTGGGTATGGGAATGTCTTTGGCTATAAACGACCTGGATTTAATGAGGAGGTCCCTCAAAAATTTTGTGGTCATGGTGGTTTTAAGTGTGCTGACAGCCTATTTGTTTTTCGCCTTTTTCCCTCTTAGAGATGAGTCGTCTGAACTACTGGCTAGAACCAAGCCAGACATTCGGGACGTGCTTATCGCCTTTTTTGGAGGACTTGCCTTAGTGATTGCCCGTGCCAAGAAAGGTACCATAGCCAGCGTAATATTTGGGGTGGCCATTGCAACGGCGCTTATGCCTCCTTTATGCACCGTAGGTTTTGGTTTGGCCATTGGCAAGCCTTTATATGCACTTGGGGCCATGTATCTGTTTACTATCAACACTATATTTATAGGGTTGGCCACTTTTTTGGTCATAAAATATCTGCGGTTTCCTATGGTGCGTTACGCCAATTCAAGAAGGCGTAGGCTCATTGCTCGAGCGGTTTCTGTGGTGGGATTGGCCGTTATGATTCCTGCGGGATTTACCTTTTACAACGCCCTTTTGGAAAGTAGGTTTTCTGCGGATGCGCAACAATTTGTCAATAATGAGCTGGAAAGCCTGCCCAACGCATCCTATTTAAAAAGAAACGTGAATGTTGCCTATAATCCCGACGGAGAGAGTAGAATTGAATTGTTTTCATTTGGAGAATATCAGATTCCAGAGTCAACACTCCAGATATTAAATTCTCGCTTGGAGGATTATTCAGGACTAAAAAATACCGTAGTCACCGTAAACCAGTCCAAGAATAGGAGTTTGGATGAACTAAAATATATGCAGGCTGTCCGCGAGAGGGATTCCTTAGATCTTTTGAGTAGAACCGCCCAGATTGCATTTTTACAGAACAAGGTAAAGGAGCTTTCCGCTTTGGAAAATTTGAAAATCCCATTTCAAGAAGTAGTTTCCGAAGCAAAAATCAACTATGAAAACCTAACTTCAATGGGTTTTGCCTATCAAATTCATACAGATTTCAATAAAACGGATACTATTCCTGTTTTTGAAGTCAAGTGGAATGACAACATCCGCAGGGATCAAAAGACATCGGAGCATCAAAAACTAATGCAGTGGTTAAAAGTGAGGTTACAGGACTCGACTTTAATTGTTCGAATGGTTGACTAGCTTTCCCCAACGACTCGTTTGCAACCCTAATTATCTTCAATTTCGTTCCTCAATATACATCTGTCTCACCTTCTTGAAAAGCTCTGAGGAGTAGACAAAGTTGGTCACGGCCTCATTATCGGTTTTGAAGATTTCCTTGTTGGTACCTTCCCATTCCTTATACCCATCTTTTAAGAAGATGATTTTCTCTCCAATTTCCATCACCGAGTTCATGTCGTGCGTATTGATAACCGTAGTGATATTATATTCCCTAGTGATTTCCTGAATCAAGTTGTCTATTAGAATGGCTGTTTTTGGGTCCAACCCAGAATTGGGTTCATCACAAAAGAGGTATTTGGGATTCATTACGATGGCTCTGGCAATGGCAACCCTCTTTTTCATTCCTCCGGAAATCTCTGAAGGGAATTTTTTATGGGCATCAACCAGGTTTACACGTTCCAAAACAAAATCAACTCGGTCCTGCATTTCAGCCTTACTTTGTTTGGTAAACATTTCTAAGGGAAACATGACATTCCCTTCCACTGTCATGGAATCAAAAAGGGCACTACCCTGGAATACCATACCCATTTCCTGTCGTAAGTCTCTTCGCTCACTTATGGAAAGCTCTGAATAAAACTGCCCATTATAACAAATTTGACCCTGTTCTGGTTCAAAAAGTCCCAAGAGGCATTTCAGGAATACGGTTTTTCCTGAACCACTTTGTCCTATGACCAAATTGGTTTTACCTTGTTCAAAGCTTGTAGTGATTCCTTTCAGAACGTGAGTATCTCCAAATGATTTATGTATGTCCTCGACTTGAATCATTAGCCTAAAAGTAGTTGCGTGAGAATATAGTTTAAAATGATGATAACCACACTGGTCCAAACAAATGAAGTGGTACTTGCCTTACCTACCTCCAAAGCACCGCCTTTCATGTAAAAACCATGATAGGACGGGATAGTGGCGATAACAAAAGCAAAAACCACCGTTTTGATAAAGGCATAGGTTACATGAAAGGGAATAAAATCCAATTGCAAGCCTTTCACAAACTCCCCACTTGGCGCGTAGCCGCCAAAAGCACCAGCTATCCAACCCCCAAGAATACCAATATACATGGCCAGTGCCACGGCAAAGGGATACATTAGCATGGCAATAATTTTGGGAAAAACGAGGTAATTGAGCGAATTGACTCCCATGACTTCAAGGGCATCTATTTGTTCGGTCACCTTCATGGTCCCTATACTGGAGGTGATATAAGAACCTACCTTTCCCGCCATGATGATTGAGGTAAAAGTGGGCGCAAATTCCAGAATAACAGATTGTCTGGTAGCAAATCCAATTAAACTTTTGGGGATAAGTGGGCTATTTAAATTTAAAGCGGTCTGTATGGTAACCACCCCACCAATGAAAAATGAGATAAAAATTATGATGCCGAGAGACCCGAAAATAAGTTCATCGATTTCCTTAAGAATCAGGGACCTCATGATTGGCCATTTGGTAGGTTTTTTAAAAACTTCCCAAACCATGATGAAGTATCTTCCAATCGCTTCCAGATAGTTCATGCGATAAAAATAAGAATATTGGTTTGCATTTAACCTTCAAATGAATTTTTAAAAAGGGAATATTAAAACAGCACTATCGCTATGCCAAAAAAACTGGGCGAGGGGGGATAATATTCTTTTACCCGTAATTTTTGGCTTTTAAGGACTTTTCTGTTCGTATACTAGTCCAGAAGAAAAAGCATCTATTTTAGGTTAACTTGGATAAGATTCCCTTCCACCTGTAGCTTCGAATAAATTTGCCTTCTTCTGCAGAGACGAAAGGAGTACTGCCCTGAAAAAAGGCTTTTAAATAGCCCCAAACTGTTTGAAAGTAAAGTTTCAGGCTTTTCGCTTGCCATGCCATTTTCAAGGCTGCAATCTTGGTTAGAACAATACCATATCGCATTTTGTATAGTGCTTCACCTTTGGCTTGATACCCTTTATTGCTGTATCCATGGCCAGTAGGGCGAAGGTGTTTTACCTCCAAAGAAGGGTCTGTGAGGGTCTCAAAACCATGATATTTTGCTAAAAGGATATCCACTGTGTCCCAACCTATTCCAGGGCGTAGTCCGCCTATTTTTTCAAAACATCCCTTAAAATAGAGTTTTATAGGTCCTCGGATGTGGTTTCTATCCGCTATATTTTCATAAACCCAAGTATCTTCTTTTTCGATGTAAAGCAGACCACCACACATGCCCAACTTCCAATTGCTTTGAAAGTGATTCAGCATGAACTCAAAATAATTGTTGGGTAGTATAAGGTCTGCATCGAACTTGCCTATTAAATCATACTCAGAAGTGTGTTCTAATCCAAAATTAAAAGTATCAACCACTTTTTTTCCAGGGATATGCTCATCTAGGGATTTGCGTTGAATAACCTTTATCCAATCAAACTTTTTTGCATACTGCAATGCGATGTCATAGGTGGCGTCACCTGAGTTATCATCCACAATGATCAGCTCATTAGGTTTGTGCGTTTGATGCACAAAGGAATCCAAACATTGGGAAAGATAGGCTTCCTCGTTATGTGCAGGTATGATAATGCTGATTTGCATAGGTTAGCGTTCGGCATAAACAATATAGTAACGCGGAGTAAAAAGGCGGAGTAGGGGCCGTACGCCTATTTTTTTAGTAGGATTGGTCCACTTTGCAGTATCCTTGATTTTCCATCCTGCTTTTTCCAAGAGCCAATCAAATTGCCAATCCTCGAATTCATGGAAGTGCCTGTCCCAAGGATCAGTTTTACTTCTGTAAGCGGATGAAAACCACAGTCGCAATGGAATGCTAGCAACCAGTTTTGTTGCTTTTATCTCTTTCAATACATTATATGGCGCCACGAGATGTTCAAAAATTTCAAAGGCCGTAACCACATCAGAATCGGAAGCTTTTACACTGGAAAAGTCAACATCCAAATCCTCACCTTGTGTGTTGGTTACCTTGTAGCCATTTTGTTTCATTATGGCGGAAAATGGATTATCCACTCCCAAATCCAGAATGCTATCCGAAGGGGAAATATGTTTTCTAAGAAAAGTTAAGGTGTGCTTGTATCTTTTATTCGGAAAGTTGTTTTCGTACATCTAATATCTATAAACAAAGGCGTTGATGTTCATACCAGCGCCAACGCTTGCAAAGATAACAACATCTCCCTTGTTTATATTATGGCCTTCCAACTCTTCTTTTCGTACTAAATCAAATAGCGTTGGGATAGTTGCCACAGAACTATTACCCAGTTTGTGTATGCTCATGGGCATAATATCAACTGGCGCTTCTTTCCCGTAAATTCTGTAAAACCTTTTGATGATGGCCTCATCCATTTTTTCATTAGCTTGATGGATAAAAATCTTTTTTATTTGATCTATGCCTACACCACTTTCGTCCAAACAATCTGCCATTGCCTTGGGTACATAAGTACAGGCGAACTCGTATATTTTCCGACCATGCATCTTGATATATCGCGTATCTGAACAGCCTTCTTCATTGTAAGTTTTATCAAAGAATAGGAAGTATGCTTCTCCGTTGGCATGGGTTACAGACGCATGGCTCAAGATTTCACCTGAGGCTTCCCCTTCTATTACAGCCGCCCCAGCCCCGTCTGAATAAATCATACTGTCTCTATCATGTTCATCGATTACTCGAGATAAAGTTTCACCTCCAATAACCAAGCATTTTTTGGCCATACCACTCCGAATGAATGCCGTAGCCTGAATAACACCCTCAATCCAACCAGGACAACCAAAAATCATATCATAGGCAACACATTTCGGATTTTTGATTTTTAAAAGATGTTTCACCCTTGTTGCCAAACTGGGTAAGGTATCTCCTTGGATTTTTCCGGGCGTTAAATCACCAAAATTGTGTGCAAATATGATGTAATCCAATTGCTCTTTATCAATATTGGCATCCTCAATGGCTTTTTCCGCCGCGAGATACCCCAAGTCGGAGGTATTTAAATTAGGTTGGGCATACCGCCTTTCAGCAATACCTGTTATCGATTTGAATTTTTCGATAATTATGCTGTTGTCAACACCAAACGATGAGCCATCATCAGCGAGAAAATCATGCTCTAAAAAGTCTTCGTTTTTCGTGACTATGGATGGGATATAGCTTCCAGTTCCGGTGATGCCTATTTTCATATAGAG
Source organism: Flagellimonas sp. (assembly GCF_965601775.1). Classification (GTDB taxonomy): domain Bacteria; phylum Bacteroidota; class Bacteroidia; order Flavobacteriales; family Flavobacteriaceae; genus Flagellimonas. The sequence goes on along the minus strand of NZ_OZ271837.1, from coordinate 2,888,666 downwards.
GTTTTAATTTTCTAAGATAGGATTCCTCAACCCGCTTTGTTATGCATGCATAATATTGGATATGATGTTCAAGACTCCTTACATTCAAGTTAGGAAAGAGTGTAGTCTACACTTTTAGCTTAAATCCAAGGGCATTGCCAGTAAATACAGGAGGTATTCTATATTTCGGCGTATGCTTCTATCGGCGCACAGGTACAAATCAAATTACGATCCCCAAAGGCTTCGTCTACCCTTCTAACGGTGGGCCAAAATTTGTTTTCCCCCACATAATCCAGTGGAAATGCCGCTTGCTGTCTTGAATATGGAAAATCCCAAGTATCACTGGTAACCATATGCAAGGTGTGTGGTGCATTTTTCAGTATATTATTAGAATCTGATGGGTTTGCTTCATCGATTTCGCCACGTATGGCGAGCATCGCCTCACAAAAACGATCAAGTTCTGCCAAGCTCTCACTTTCTGTAGGTTCTATCATCATCGTTCCAGCCACTGGAAAAGAAACGGTAGGTGCATGAAATCCATAGTCCATTAACCTTTTGGCAATATCGGTAACTTCTACGCCATGTGCTTTAAAAGGTCTACAGTCAATAATCATTTCATGAGCTGCCCTGCCCCTTTCACCAGTATATAGCACATCAAACTTTCCTTTTAAGCGGTCTTTTATATAATTGGCATTCAAAATGGCGATTCTGGTTGCATCAGTTAAACCTTTGCTTCCTAGCATCTTGATATAACCGTAAGATATCAAACAAGCCAAGGCACTGCCCCAAGGAGCTGCGGATATAGCGGTAATTGCCTTTTCCCCTCCAGTTTTGATGACTGGGTTGGTCGGTAAGAATGGTTTCAATTGTTCAGCAACACAAATAGGGCCTACTCCCGGTCCACCTCCACCATGCGGTATGGCAAAAGTTTTATGAAGGTTTAAGTGACAAACATCTGCACCGATGATGGCTGGGTTGGTAAGACCCACTTGAGCATTCATGTTTGCCCCATCCATATATACTTGACCCCCATGGTCATGAATCAATTTCGTGATTTTTATAATAGAAGACTCAAAAACTCCATGCGTGGAAGGGTAGGTTACCATCAAAGCAGCAAGGTTGTCTGAATGCTGCAATACCTTTTCTTCCAAATCGGCGACGTCAATGTTACCTAGCTCATCCGTTTTGGTAACAACTACCTTCATACCTGCCATTACAGCGGACGCTGGATTGGTTCCATGGGCAGATGCAGGTATAATGCAAATATTTCGATGCCCTTCGCCTCGGGACTTGTGATAGGCCTGGATAGTCATTAGTCCTGCGTACTCCCCTTGTGCACCCGAATTGGGCTGCAAAGAGGTCGCAGCAAATCCGGTAATTACATTCAACTGCTGTTCCAATTCTTTTAGAACAATCTGATAACCCTCAGCTTGATTTAAGGGAGCAAATGGATGTATATTCCCCCAGTTGGCCCAGCTTAATGGAAGCATTTCGGAGGCAGCATTCAATTTCATGGTACAACTTCCCAAGGAAATCATAGAGTGATTCAAAGCCAAATCCTTGCGTTCTAATTTTTTAATGTAGCGCATCAACTCTGTTTCGGAATGATAGGAATTAAAAACTTCATGTTCCAAGAAAGGTGCTTTGCGTGATAGGGAAGCAGGTATGCTCGAATGTCCTGCTTGTGCCAAATCTGCGGATTCCTTTCCAGCAAGTTCCGCAAAGCACGAAACCAATGATTTTAAATCATTTTCCGAAGTTGCTTCATTAAGTGAAATGGAGACGGTTTTTTCATCAATAATATTCAGATTGATTTCCTTACTCTCCAAAAGACTTCTTAGTTTTTCGCTATCGTTGACCTGAACTTGTATGGTATCGAAAAAAGCAGTGTTTTCCTGTGTAAAACCCATCACAGTAAGGGTTTCTGCCAATGTTTGGGTCTGTCTATTCACTTTTTCTGCAATGTATCGAAGACCTTTAGGTCCATGGTATACGGCATACATCCCAGCCATGACCGCCAATAAAACTTGAGCCGTACAAATATTCGAAGTTGCTTTGTCCCTTTTTATATGTTGTTCTCTCGTCTGGAGCGCCATGCGAAGTGCACGATTCCCATCGGTATCCTTGGTCACCCCGATTATTCTACCAGGAATGTTTCTTTTGTAGTCTTCTTTGGTGGCAAAAAAAGCGGCATGTGGTCCTCCATAACCCAAAGGAATCCCAAAGCGTTGTGTGGTACCCACCACTACATCTACACCCCATTCGCCGGGTGGGGTTAAGAGCACCAAACTCAAAATGTCGGCGGCTACCGCTACTTTGATATCGTTTTCTTTAGCTTTTTCCACAAAGCTTGCATAGTCATATACCTGTCCATGTTTTCCAGGGTATTGTAGCAGCGCTGCATAAAAGTCAGCGGAGAAATCAAATTCCTCGTGATTTCCTACCACCAATTCAATTCCTAATGGTGTAGAACGTGTTTTTAAGAGGCTAAGGGTTTGGGGTAGTATTTCCTCAGATACAAAAAACTTTAATATCCCATCCTTTTTTTGTTGTCGACTGCGAACATCATACAACATGGTCATGGCCTCAGCTGCTGCAGTACTTTCGTCCAGAAGAGAAGCGTTTGCGATTTCCATTCCGGTTAAATCACATACTGTAGTTTGAAAGTTGAGCAAAGCTTCCAAGCGTCCCTGGGCAATCTCTGCTTGATAGGGAGTATATGCTGTGTACCATCCTGGGTTTTCCAAAATGTTTCTTTTGATAACGGAAGGTGTCAAGGACTCATGGTAGCCCAGACCAATATAGGTTTTGAACACCTTATTTTTCTCAGAAAGCTTCTGAATATGATTCAGGAACTCGTGCTCGCTGATACCTTCTGGCAAGTCTAGGGGTGATTTCAATCTGATGTCATTGGGAATGGTCTCATAAATCAATTGTTCCATGTCTTCGACTCCAACAGTTCGGAACATCCTATCGAAATCGTTTTCGGTGATTCCATTATGACGGGAAGCAAACATTTCGGTATTCATAGTCAACTTTTAAAGTTTACAAAATTAGCGATAAATTCACTGAAAATTGGGATTTTTGATAGGGGCCGTTTTAAAATTATCAACTATAAATTAACCTTGGGCTGCCCTCTCTACAAACTGTTTAATGCGAACTCTTCGAACTCTTTTTGACTTTTACTTGGATGCCAGTATCCATGTGGGTTTGGCCGTGTCCGCGTTGATTTTTGTCACCTCTCTTTTGTTAAACATTCCTATCCAATATGCCCTATTGGGCTTCGCTTTTTTTTCGACCATTGTGTGCTACAATTTTATCAAATATGGTGTGGAGGCCAAAAAGTACCTCATAGTTTCAAAAACCTATCACAAAAGAATCCAACTATTTAGTTTTTTAAGCTTTTTCCCAGCGGTCTGGTATGCGGTTCAACTTAACGAAACCGTTTGGATGACCGTTTTTGGGTTGAGCCTTTTATCCTTGTTGTATGCAATACCCTTCTTTCCAGGAACAAGAAACTTGAGAAACTTTGCTGGCTACAAAATTTATGTAGTGTGTCTGGTGTGGGCTGGGTTTACAGTTCTATTGCCTGTTTTTCAAGCAGGGGTTCCGGTTGAATGGGATGTTGTTATTCTTGTGATACAACGATTTCTTTTAGTACTGGTTTTAATGCTTCCCTTTGAAATACGGGATATGGAAACCGATTTTGAAGAATTGAGGACGATTCCACAGATTATTGGAGTTCAACGCACTGTAGTTTTAGGGATAGTACTTACCCTGCTTTTTGTACTACTTACCTTTTTTAAAGATTACGTAATTCATAAGGAAATAGTATCTAGCATACTTTTGGGAGGCATCTTGATACCTATGCTACTTGTATCCAAAAAAAAACAATCCAAATACTTTGCGGCTTTTTGGATTGAGTCGATACCCATATTGTGGGTGCTTATTCTAGTAATTCTTAGGGAACTAGGCTAAAAATGTTCTTTTAGCTTTTTCTTCATATCATCCTTTTCATCCTCGGATAGGGTATCCAAACCCGCACGTTCGCAAAGGGACGTAAGCTTTTTATTCTTTGCAGAGAAATCGGAGCATTCTTTGCTAAAGAGTAAATACACATTAAGTTGTAGCAATTCCCACCAAGAAGCTTCTCCATATTGACTTTTGGTGCAAATTTGCTTTGCTCTTTCAAGAGATATTTTCATATGTCTAAAACCATGTTTGATTCATACAACCCATAAGCGCCGTTCGTGCTCTATGGATCATAACCCACAAATTGGACGGATTAATTCCCAATTCATTACAAATATCTTCAGTGCTCATTCCCTGAATGGTCTTCATCTTGAAAACCAATGACTGCTTTTTGGGCAATTTGGAAATGCACTCTTCGATAGCAAGCCCCAATTCCTCGTTTTCAATCGTGTTGTCCCCATCCCTGCTGAATGGGTCAGCTACCTGCTCTTCAAGCCAATCTCCCTCCGATTCCGAAGACGCATTGTAATTGATACGTACCTCAGCCTTTCCTTTGTTGGAATTGATTTTTCGGTAGTGGTCAATCACTTTTCGTTTTAAAATTGCGATTAACCAAGTGCGTTCAGCAGCATCACCTTTATAGTTTTTGGCTGAATTAAGTCCTGCGACGAAAGTCTCCTGTACTAGGTCTTTGGCGATTTCAGCGTCACTTACTCTAGCGACAGCATAATTAAAAAGGTAGTCTGCGTATAGGTCTACCCAGTTGTTGGGATTAAGTTCGTGGCTTGCCATATTTGTTTGAAGTATCAAATTTAATGGATTTTAGTTAATGATTTCATGTTTTGTCCATTACAAACGACTTCAAAAAGTATCACGAAATGTTCATGAAATGAATATTTAGCTAAATGTTAAGAAATTGGCGGGGGTAGATCATCCTGCAAATGGGCAAGTTTAGCTTTATGGGTGATAAAAACAAAGAAAGTGGCCAATGCCATTGGTGGTACAGCAATGCCAACTAGTGAGATGGAATCTGAACTGGGAATATCCAGTATATTCCAAACAACAAAGGCCAACAAATATAAAAGGGTCAGTACCGAATAGATTTTTAGACGAAATCTAGTCTTACTATCCAGCTTGGAGAATCGGCTAAACATAATTATGGCCAGAAATACCTGTATAATGCCAAGTACAATCTGGGCAATCATCCCAAGGTAGATGGTAATATACAAAAGGAGGGTAATTGCATAGCTCCATTTGTTGATGTTATGTAGCAGTTTCATACTTCAAAACTTTTGAAGAAGTCTTCAAAACCTAATCCGAACTTTGAATAAGACCCGCACGTTCCAATAGGGGTTCAATTTTGGGTTCTTCGCCCCTAAAACGCTTGTAAAGCGTCATTGGGTTTTCAGTTCCTCCTTTAGAAAGTACGTGTTCCTTGAACTTATCGGCTACTTCTTTGTTGAAAATTCCTTCCTCTTTGAAGTACGCAAACGCATCAGCATCTAAAACCTCAGCCCATTTATAACTATAATATCCCGATGAATACCCTCCCTGAAAGATGTGGGAAAAAGCGGTGCTCATACAAGTTTCAGTTGTTTCAGGAAATAGACTTGTGTTTTCAAATGCCTTGGTTTCATAACTTTTCACATCGGATATCCCGGAAGGATCTTTACCATGCCAAGCCATATCCAAGAAACCAAAACTCAATTGGCGTACCGTAGCCATGCCTTCTTGAAACGTTGCGGATTCTTTTATCTTTTGAACTAGTTCCATAGGAATAAGTTCCCCAGTTTCGTAGTGATACGCAAAAAGTTCCAAAGCCTCTTTCTCATAGCACCAATTTTCCATTATTTGACTCGGTAGTTCCACAAAGTCCCAATACACCGATGTTCCCGAGAGACTTGGATAATTGGTATTGGCCAGCATTCCATGCAAAGCATGGCCAAATTCATGAAATAAAGTGGTCACCTCATTGAAAGTCAGCAATGAAGGTTTTGAGCTTGTGGGTTTCGTGAAATTACAGACGTTTGAGATGTGCGGTCTGCTATTTTCACCATTTAAGGTGTATTGTGGTTTATAGGAAGTCATCCAGGCACCGCCTCTTTTTCCTGGTCTAGGATGAAAATCAGCATAAAAAAGTGAAATTAGGCGGTCATTCCTATCGTACACCTCAAATGTCTTTACTTCTTCGTGGTATTTTTCAATATCAAATACTTCTTTGAACTTAAGGTCGAACAGCTTCTCTGCTACTTTAAACACCCCATCAATGACATTTTCCAGTTTAAAGTAGGGTTTGAGCTTTTCGTCGTCTAAATTGAATAGTTTTTGCTTCAATTTTTCTGAATAATAGGCACTGTCCCACTTTTCCAGTTGATTAATGCCGTCCATTTCTTTGGCAAAGGCTTCAAGTTCATTAAATTCTCTTTTTGCAGCAGGTTTGGCTTTTTCCAGCAACTCATTCAAAAAATCAAGGACCTTTTGAGGAGTCTCTGCCATGCGTTCTTCCAAAACGAAATGAGCATGTGTATTATACCCTAAAAGATTTGCTCTTTCATGACGAAGGTTGACAATTTTTAAAACATTTTCCTGATTATCCAAATCGTCCCCGTGAAAACCTTTGCTTCCAAAAGCAAGGGAAAGTTCCTTTCTTAGGTCCCTGTTTTCGGCATATTTCATAAAAGGGATATAGCTTGGGTAATCCAAAGTAACCAGCCAACCCTCTTTCTCTTTTGATTTAGCCAATTGTGCAGCAGCTTCTTTGGCTCCCTCTGGAAGTCCTTTGAGCTGTTCTTCTTTGGTCAGGAGCATTTCATATTTGTTCGTCTCGGCCAAGACGTTTTCGCCAAACTTCAATTTAAGCTGGGCCAATTCCTTATCAATTTCCCGAAGTCTATTCTTCCCAGCTTCATTAAGATTGGCTCCGTTGCGACTAAAACTCTTATATCGCTTCTTCAAAAGCGTTTTCTGCTCTTCCGAAAGCTCCAATGCGCTACGGTTTTCATAAACCGATTTTATCCTTTTGAAAAGTCCTTCATTAAGGGTAATATCATTGCTAAATTCGGATAGCAAAGGGGAAACTTCCTGTGCTATTTTCTGAATTTCCTCATTGGTTTCCGCTGAATTTAGGTTAAAAAACAGGCTTGATATGCGGTCCAACTGCCTTCCAGAATAATCCAAAGCGACCAAAGTATTTTCAAAAGTCGGAGGTTCAGGATTGTTTGCAATTTGGTCAATTTCTTGTCTCGCATTTTCAATGGCCTGTAAGAAAGCAGGTTTAAAATGTTCGTTATGGATTTGCTCAAAAGGAGCTTTATCAAATGGGGTTAATAAAGGGTTGCTCATTGATAAATTTTACTGGGTATAATTCTCGAATACCTTACCTCCTTACAAGACTTCAGAAGGAGGTCGTTCGAATTGATAATTTTATTTTTTATTTCTTACTTCTTCTGCGCCCTTGATCACTTTTTCTTTAAGGCCTTGCTTGTAGACTTCAATTTTATCCATCACACATTGGTCTGAAGAACCGATAATTTGCGCAGCAAGGATTCCAGCATTTTTAGCGCCATTTAGGGCCACCGTTGCGACCGGGACACCTCCGGGCATCTGAAGGATAGACAGTACAGAATCCCAACCATCAATGGAGTTACTGCTTTTAACTGGCACTCCAATCACAGGTAGGGGGGATAAAGAGGCTACCATACCGGGAAGATGAGCAGCTCCACCAGCGCCAGCGATAATGACCGAATACCCATTTTTATGGGCATTTTTTCCAAATTCAAACAGTTTTTCCGGAGTTCTGTGGGCTGAAACAATGTCCACATCCACTGGAATATCAAAACCTTTTAAAATGTCCACTGCTTCTTGCATTACGGGAAGATCACTGGTACTTCCCATGATTACCGCTACTTTACTCATATGATTCACTTACTACCTTAATAATTTCTTTTACTTCTTGTGCTTTGGACCTTGCTTTCGACATGTCTTCATCTACAATGGTAACATGTCCCATTTTTCGAAAAGGCCGGGTTTGTTTTTTTCCATAAATATGAGGAGTGACTCCTTCCATATCCAATATATCCTCAATATTTTTATAGATGACGCTTCCAGTATGCCCTTCTGCTCCCACCAGATTTACCATAACCCCTGCCACCTTGCTGGAGGTATTTCCCAAGGGCAGGCCAAGTATTGCTCGAATATGCTGTTCGAATTGATTGGTATAACTGGCTTCTATACTGTAATGCCCACTATTGTGAGGGCGCGGGGCGACCTCATTCACCAAAATTTCATCGTCTTGGGTTTGAAATAATTCTACGGCCAAAAGACCCACATGTTCCATGTGTTGTGATACTTTCAGAGCCACCTCTGTTGCTTTGTTGGCCACCGAATCGTCAATTCGCGCAGGACAAATAACATATTCCACTTGATTGGCCTCTGGATGAAATTCCATCTCAACTACAGGATAGGTGGTGACATTCCCCTTAGAATTCCTAGCCACAATCACAGCGAGTTCGTTTTTAAAATCCACCATTTCTTCCGCAATACACTCCACATTGGGTAAATCCTTCAAATCGTCTAAATGCCTGACTATTTTTACTCCCTGTCCATCATACCCAAATTGTGCACTTTTCCAAACAAACGGAAGTTGCATCCCCCCGTTGGCAATGCTGTCCTCAATTTCTGAGGTATAAGCAAAGCGAGAAAAAGGGGAAGTTGGAATGTTGTGGTCAACGTAGAATAGTTTTTGCGTAGCCTTGTTTTGAATAGTGCGTAAGGTTTTGGATGAGGGATAGACAATGATGCCCTCATCTTCCAACTTTTCTAGCGCATCCACGTTTACATTTTCTATTTCTATGGTCAATATATCCACGTTACTTCCAAAATGGTAAACGGTATCAAAATCCATTAAATCTCCCTGGATAAATTTATTGCAGGCAATACTGCAGGGGGCTTCATGGGATGGGTCCATAACTTGGGTGTAGATATCCCATTTTCTGGTTTCATAGAGCAACATTTTACCCAGTTGTCCGCCGCCGAGAATACCAAGTTTAAAATCAGAAGAGAAAAAATGCATTGATATGATATTGGAATACCGGCAAAAATAAGGCAATTCACCAAAGGAGGAAAAGCCTGGCCCGAAAGACCTTATAAAATGTTATCTTTGCCATCCTGATAAAACGAGCCAAAGCTTTGATTCGACTTCATGACAAGTATTTCAAACCTTTTTTAAAGGAAGAGCAAATTTTGGAGGCCATTGATGGCATGGCGCAACAAATTGCGGCCGATTATAAAGACAAAGTACCTGTTTTTGTAGGAGTGCTCAATGGCGCGTTCATGTTTGTATCCGATTTTCTGAAGGTATACCAACAACCCTGTGAAGTTTCTTTTGTTCGCTTAAGTTCATATCAAGGATTGACCTCTACAGGAATTGTGGAAAGCCTACTTGACATTCCAGAAGACGTTGATGGAAAGAGTATTATTATTTTGGAAGATGTCATTGATACCGGTCGTACCTTAAAACAATTGGTACACCTTTTTTCACAAACGAATGTGAAAGAGTTCAAAATCGCTTCACTTTTTTATAAATCTGAAGTATACAATGGAGAATATACCATTGATTATGTAGGATTGGAAATCCCAGATAACTTTATTGTAGGCTATGGGTTGGATTATAAGGAATTGGGACGTAATCTCAGGGAAGTATATCAATTAAATGAATCACATATGATTAACCTAGTGTTATTTGGAAAGCCCGGTGCTGGTAAAGGAACCCAGGCAGGTTTCTTGAAGGAAAAATATAATTTAAAGCATATTTCCACTGGGGATGTTTTTCGTTATAACATGAAAAACGGGACTGAGTTGGGAAAATTGGCCAAGTCCTATATTGACCGAGGCGATTTGGTTCCCGATGAGGTAACCATAGATATGCTGAAGGATGAAGTTGAGAAAAACCCAGAAGCTGCAGGATTCATTTTTGATGGATTTCCACGTACTGCTGCCCAGGCTGAAGCTTTGGACAATTTCTTGGAATCCAAGAATATGCAAGTGAATGCTACCATTGCATTGGAAGCGGATGATGAAATTTTGATTCAACGCCTCCTGGAAAGAGGAAAGGAAAGTGGCCGTTCCGATGATCAGGATGAAAGTAAGATTCGCAATCGCTTTGACGAATACAATGAAAAAACAGCTCCGCTACGAGCATATTATGAGAAGCAAGGTAAGTTCCATTCCGTAAATGGAATAGGTGAAATTTCAGAAATTACTGAGAGATTGGGAAAGGTGATAGATTCACTTTCCTGATAGTTTTGGTTACTTGAAAATGGACTTTGATTTTCAGCCAAAATTGGAGAATGACCTGATTAGGCTTAGACCGTTGCGTGCTGAAGACTTTACCCCACTTTTAAACGTAGCCTCAGACCCCAAAATTTGGGAACAGCATCCAGATAAAGAAAGACATACATTGAAAGGTTTCAAGGTGTTTTTTGAAAGTTCTTTGGCGTCCAAGGGATGTTTGGTGGTAATTGATAGGGAATCAAGGGCAATTATTGGAAGTTCAAGATATAAAATGCATCCCAATGAGGAAGACGCTATTGAAATTGGATGGACATTTTTGGCTCGACAATATTGGGGAGGCTCCTATAATGGGAGCGTCAAAACACTAATGATTGACCACGCCTTCCAATACGTAAGCAAGATTTTGTTTTTTGTGGATAGATATAACGTTCGGTCGCAAAAAGCAGTTGAAAATCTCTTAAACCTTAAAAAATTTAAATTGTTGCTGGATAAAAAGATGAAAGCTGATGGGAAAAACATCACTTACATCTTACGGAAAGCATAATATAACAAAAGCATGACCGAAGGTAATTTTGTCGACTATGTAAAGGTACACATAGCCTCCGGTAATGGGGGTAAGGGTTCGGTGCATTTGCATCGTGAGAAATATGTGGCTAAAGGAGGCCCCGATGGCGGTGATGGTGGTCGTGGAGGACATGTAATTGTCAAAGGGAATAAAAATCTTTGGACCCTAATCCACTATAAATTCAAAAAGCACTTTAAGGCAGGTCATGGAGGGCACGGGAGTAAAAATCGAAGCTCGGGTGCCGATGGCGAGGATGTATATCTAGAAGTTCCTTTGGGAACCGTTGTGAGGGATACGGAAACAAACCAAGTCCTTTTTGAAATCACGGATGATCAAGAAGAGCGAATTGTCGTAGAAGGAGGAAAAGGAGGAAGAGGCAATTGGCATTTTAAAAGTGCTACCAACCAAACCCCTAGATACGCCCAACCGGGAATTCCAGGGAATGAGACCCAGATTACATTGGAATTAAAGGTCTTGGCGGATGTAGGCTTGGTGGGTTTTCCCAATGCTGGAAAATCAACCCTTCTTTCCGTAATGACCTCTGCAAAACCTAAAATTGCTGATTACGAATTCACGACACTAAAACCCAATTTAGGTATTGTCAAACATCGGGATTTCTCAAGTTTTGTCATGGCAGATATTCCGGGAATCATTGAAGGAGCAGCAGAGGGCAAAGGATTGGGCCACTATTTTCTCAGGCATATCGAACGAAATGCTACCTTACTTTTCTTAATTCCTGCGGACAGCAATGATATTTCCAAAGAATATGACATTTTGTTGGATGAGTTGAGGCGTTACAATCCGGAGCTTTTGGACAAAGATCGAATCATTGCCATCTCGAAAAGCGATATGTTGGATGACGAGCTGATGGCAGAAATGAAAGAGGAATTGGATAAGGACTTCAAGGATTTCCCCTATTTATTTATCTCCTCGGTGGCCCAAATGGGCATTCAAGAGTTAAAAGATAAACTTTGGACGTTGTTGAACGATTAAAGCTTTTTCAAGTTTTCTTTACCGCGAGGATTCAGTAACTTTAAGTCTAAACTAAGCAAGATGAGATTTCTATTAAGTATAGTTGTTCTTGGGGTATTGATGTCATGCAGTGCCGTAAGGGTGGATTATGACTATGACAAAGGGGTGGATTTCTCGAATTATTCCACTTACAACTACTTTTCCGATATGCAGACTGGATTAAGTCAATTGGATGAGAGAAGGTTGTTACGGGTGTTGGATTCTACTCTAAAGACTAAAGGATATCAGCTTGCTGAAGAACCTGACTTTTTCATTAATATTTTAAGCAATGAGTTTCGCGGGTCACCCAATAATGCGGTTGGCGTCGGAATCGGGGGTACAGGAAGGAATGTTGGGGGAGGGGTTTCCCTTGGGATTCCGGTCGGAAACTCTGGCCTTCAACGAATGATTCAATTTGATTTCGTTGATGCTGACCGCGATGCCCTCTTCTGGCAGGCTTTTAGTGAAAGCGGTTATCGCGAAAATGCCTCGCCTAGTGTCCGTGAGGAAAAACTAAGAGCCGTTGTCAAAAAAGTGTTCTCAAAATACCCACCACAACAAAAGTAGTTTCCGTTAAAGTAGTGGAAATTACCGCTTGTCATATTTTGCCATTTCCGATGGTGAACCTCCTCTAATTTTGTTTTAAAAGTTTGTAACAAATATGGACAGACTATAGTCCTATTTGACGAAACACTACTTTTTTAACCCTAAAATTAATATCACTACAAATGAAAACAACACAAAAAACGAAACAGATTTTTGGAATCTTGTCATTTCTGGCGTTCGGACTTATGACTCAGGCTCAGGAAATTACAGGTTCCTGGCATGGTACAATTGAAGTACAGGGAACAGAAATGCCCTTAGTTTTCAACATTTCAGAAGAGGAAGGCACCTTATCTGCTACAATGGACAGCCCATCCCAAGGTGCTACAGGGATTCCTATGGATGAAACCACGTTTGCTGATGACCAACTCACGGTGGTTTTTAAGCAGGCCGGCATTAAATATGTTGGAAAAACTGCTGGTGAAAAAATGGAAGGAACTTTCTTTCAGGGGGGTATGGAATTGCCTTTGAACTTAGAAAAGAAAGAGAAAAAGATTCCAGGTAATCCAACTTTGGTAAGCTCAGAAGATGAGCTTTTATCCTTGGCCTCTCTTGACGAAGGAGATTACCGCTATAAGGTGGAAGACTATTTTGCGCGACCAAAAGCGTCCACTTTTAGATTCTCCCCAGATGGAAAATACATGTCCTATCGTGAAAAAGACGACAATGGGAAACGCCATATCATGGTAAAAGAAATTGCCAGCGGTGAGGTAAAACGTGCCATCGAAGAAAAAGAGGAATTGGTGCGTGGATACGGTTGGATCAGTAACAACAGATTGGTATATGCGATGGATAAGGGAGGTGATGAAAACTATCACATTTATGCCGTTGATTTAGACGGGTCCAATTTAAAAGACCTAACCCCTTTTGATGGTGTACAAGCGCAGTTCACAGAGCTTTTAAAAGAGGATAAAGACCACATTATCGTTTCCATGAACAAAAACAATGCTCAGGTTTTTGAACCTTATAAAGTAAATGTGACTACCGGAGAGTTGAAACAACTATTTTCCAATGAAGACCCGGCCAATCCCATTGTAGGTTACAATTTTGACAAAGATGGGAACCTAAAAGCCTATACCAAAATTCGGGATGGAGTTGAGCAAGACTTGTTTTATGAAGATGGTAATGGAGGCTACACTTTGGTAAAAAGTCTAAACTGGAAAGACAGTTTCTCCATTTTGGATTTTAACTATGCTTCTGATAATCCAAATGATGCTTATATGATATCCAATTTGGATAATGATAAGGCTGAGGTAATACTTTATGACTTGAAGGAAGACAAGATTTTGAAAAAAGTCTTCTCAAATGATAAGTACGATGTGCAAAATCTGGGAATTTCCAGAAAACGTGGTTACGAAATGGACTATTTCCAGTACGAAGGTGAGAAAACGGAGATTGTTCCCGTAAGCGAGTTTTATACCCAATTCCATAACAAAATAGTAAGCCGTTTTCCTGGAAAGCAATATACCATTGCAGATTTCACTGATGAGGAAGACCAGTTTTTGATTTTCCTCCAGAGTGATAAACTCTATGGGGAATACTATTCATACAACCAGAAAACGGACGACTTTACATTCTTGTACAACCTAATGCCGCAATTGAAAGAAGGAGACATGTCCGAGATGCGACCCATCACCTTTACAAGTAGGGATGGACTTACGCTTCACGGTTACATTACTTTGCCCAAGGCGGCACTTGCTGGGGAGAAAGTTCCTTTGATTGTGAATCCACATGGAGGACCGCAAGGTATTCGGGATTCCTGGGGCTTTAATCCCGAGTCTCAATTGTTTGCCAGTCGAGGGTATGCTACGCTTCAGGTAAACTTCAGGATCTCGGGGGGTTATGGTAAGCAGTTTTTGGAATCTGGATTCAAGCAAATCGGGAGAAAAGCCATGGATGATGTAGAAGATGGGGTAAAATATGTAATAGATCAAGGCTGGATTGATGCAGACAAAGTTGCCATTTACGGTGGAAGTCATGGTGGATATGCTGTTTTGCGCGGTTTGACCAAAACTCCGGATTTGTATGCTTGTGGAGTAGACTATGTTGGGGTTTCCAATTTATTCACCTTCATGGAAACCATTCCTCCATACTGGAAGCCTTATCTAAAGATAATCAAGGAAATCTGGTATGATGAGGATGTTCCTGAAGAAAAGAAAATTATGGAGGAAGTGTCACCTGTGTATCAGATTGACAAAATCAAAAAGCCATTATTTGTGGTCCAAGGGGCGAACGACCCACGCGTCAACATTGATGAATCGGACCAAATAGTAAGCGCTTTGAGAGGAAAGGGATACGATGTTCCATATATGGTGAAATATGATGAGGGACACGGTTTTGGGAAGGAAGAGAATCGAATAGAACTCTATAAGGCTATGATGGGCTTTTACGCGAAACATTTAGGCAAGCAGGAAATACCCACACCATTGAAAGACTAATGTCAAGCCTTTCATTAATGAACAAAAAGGAGCCATTTGGCTCCTTTTTTTATGGAGTTGAGGTACATATCTGATAGGTATGCCGTTCAGGCTTTCGATTTTACCACTGGCCATAATTTCATTTCCTAACCCAAGTTTCAGAGGTAGTTTAGTCTTATAAAACGTAAATGACCGAGTTATGATAGCTTTAGCAAAATTATTAATCACCCTTTTGACCTCGCTTTTTCTGATAATCTTTTAAATCACGAAAACATGAAATTAAGAAATGATCAATGGATAGTATTGGGAATGGGTATTGTCGGTGTTCTTATAGCACTTTATTTGAAGGCAACGGATTCTGAATTTGATAAGTTCTTCCCCATTTTTTATGCTGGAATTTCAATGATTTGGATTGCTTTCATCAACGATAGACGTTCATGCAAAGCCAAAAAAGAAAAAAATCAATTAAAAAATAAACTATGAAACGTACAGAAAGAATAGCTGCTCTTACAGCAGCTTTGATATTTACCATTGTTGGATATCTGCAAATTGATCAAGAGCAAAACTTGGTCTTGGCAACACTCACCTTTTTTGCTGCTGCCGTGTTTTTTTATTTATCTGTTGGAAAGAAAGCGATTACTTCTTGTACTTTTTCGGCAATAAACAAAGAATCAAAGAACATGATTGTAGGTAATGGTAAGGGGAGTTTAACAAAAAATCAAGCTGCAAGAGTAGCCCTAGTGACCTTTATGGTCGTTGTGGTTTCTTTTGGTATCGGTTTTGGTACTGGGAAACTCATTTATCATTTCATCCACTAAAGAACTCCTTAAAGTCGAGTATATTTGATATTGAATAGCTAGCAAATGAATATTACCGAGAAAAACCAAAATATCATTTTTTGGGTGCTTCAATTCTTGGGATGGGGATTTATCAATTGCCTCTCCCTTTTCGTCTTGAAAGAAATAAGCATGCACTTTATTGTTTATTCAATAGTATTTGGTATTCTAATTTGCGTAGGTGTTACTTCAATGCTTAGATGGTACCTCAAAAGGAACATTAGCTTTGAATCCTTTGATATTAATGACTTCCTTAAGATAGGAGCAGCTTTTTTGGTTACCTGTATTCTGTATGGAGGCATGCACTTCGCATTTGGATATTTCTATGGGAAATTTGGGCCACAACTCACGGAAGCAGAAATTAAGATTTTCAAAGCGTACGATGTGATTTGGGTTCAAGTGGTGAACGCACTCTTTATGGTTGGGGCATGGCTGGTCACTTATCTGGTTATAAAACTGCTACTTAAATTAAATAGGGATAGGATTGAACGGTTGGAACTAAATACAACTTTAAAACAAGCCCAACTTAATACGCTAAAAGGGCAGATTAATCCTCATTTCATGTTCAATAGTCTGAACAACATTCGCGGTTTAATGCTTGAAGATGTGGATAAATCTCGGGAAATGTTGACAAAACTGTCAGAAATTCTTCGGTACTCCCTAACCAAAAACAACATCAATGCCATACCAGTTGCTGAAGAACTTAACGTGGTGGACAACTATATCGACCTCAGTAAAATCCAGTTTGAAGATCGCCTTGAATTTGTAAAGGATATCGACGAAAGTACCTTGGATTTGGAGATACCCCCTATGGTCATTCAACTTTTGGTGGAGAATGCCGCAAAGCATGGGATTTCCAATTTAAAGAATGGAGGGAGGATTATTTTAAGTATTAAGCTAGAAGGGGAATTGATGGTAATTGAGGTGCGCAATACAGGGAAACTCAAAATAGCCAAAAACACTACGCAACTGGGCCTCAAAAATATCCGACAACGACTAAAATTATTGTATGCCGATAAGGCGTCATTCAATTTGAGTGAAATGGCGGGAGAAGTTGTGGCGAATATTAAAATTCCTTTAGCATGAAGATGAAAGCAGTAATCGTTGAAGATTCTCGCTTGGCACGTCAAGAGCTAAAAGAGTTGCTTAAGGAGCATCAGGATATTGAGTTAGTGGGAGAAGCGGAAAATGTGGATTCTGGCTATGAACTTATTCAAAATTCGAACCCAGACCTCTTGTTTTTAGACATCAACATGCCCGAGAAGGATGGGTTTGAACTATTGGAAATGTTGGATGATGTTCCAATTACCATTTTTACCACGGCTTTTGACGAATATGCGATTAAATCGTTTGAATACAATGCATTGGATTACCTTTTAAAACCCGTCAATTCTAAACGCTTTGCATTGGCCCTTGAAAAAGCTGAAGCAAAACTTAGCGGAAATAAATCGGATGCCCAACAAGGAAATCGGCTTTCCGTGGATAGCCAGATTTTCATCAAGGACGGGGAAGCATGCTGGTTGATTAAAATTGGTGAGATTTCGCATTTCGAAATTGTAGGCAATTACACAAGGGTGTTTTTCCAAGACAAACGACCACTACTTTATAAATCACTTAACCAAATCGAAGAAAAATTACCACTGGATTCCTTTTTCAGAGTAAATCGACAGCAGATAATCAATACCAATTATATTGATAGTGTAGTGCCTTGGTTTAATGGTAAACTAAAGTTGAAAATGCATAATGGAGATGAAGTTGAGGTCTCCAGAAGACAGTCCTACATTTTTAAAGACAAAATGAGTCTATAAAAAAAGACCTCTTAAGAGGTCTTTTTATTTTTAAGCTCGTAACATATCCTTGTATCGGTCTTTATAGCCAATCAATACAATTATATTCAAAACAAGCATTCCGATTGCAGGACCAATATCTGCCGGCGCCAGTGTTGCGTGAAAAAGCACAGCGTTTACCGAAACACTCATTAAAATTACCGCCATTAATGCGCCATATCTGTTCAGTACAAGAGCCAATCCTGCTAAAACTTCAACAAGACCCACTAAATCCAAGGTCTTACTTGAGGAAAGTGCAACGAAATAATCCAATGGGGGACCGGTAAGTTCAAATGGAGGTAAAAACTCAAAGAATTTGTTGACTCCAAAGACCAGCATCATGATTCCAAGAAGCAGTCGAACTACCAAAAAAATTTTCGAATTCATCAGTTTGAATTTTTAGGTTAGATACTAAATGTAGTTATTTTTTAATAACTCCTTAAAAGGTAAGTGTTTACAGGGACTTTAAGAGACCACCATCAATAGGGATATTGGTACCTGAAATGTATCCAGCTTGTTCAGAAGCTAAAAAAGTAACTAAGAACCCATATTCTTCCGGTTTACCAATGCGTTTGGCAGGAACCATAGTTTCCATAGCACTTCGAACTTCCTCTTGGGAAACGCCCATTTTTTCTGCTTTTTTGGCATTAAGCGCTGCAATCCTATCCGTATCAAAATATCCAGTAAGTACGCTGTTAACGGTAATATTATCCTTTCCCACATCAATAGCCAAACTTTTGGCCCAAGTGACCATTGCCGCACGAATGGAATTGGACAAAGCCAAATAGTTTAGGGGTTCTTTTACCGATATGGATGCCACATTGATAATGCGCCCCCATTTTTTGTGTAACATTCCCTTAAGGGCATGTTCCGTGGTCAACACAACCGATTTAAAAAGTAAGTCGAATGCTTTCTGATAATCCTCTACCGATTTTTCAAGTGCCCCACCCGCCTCTGGACCTTGCGTATTGTTAACCAAAATATCTATGGTTTGACTCTCGAAGAATGAGGCTATTTTTTTAGAAAACCCTTTAAAATCAGAAAAATCCACTATTAGATAGTTGTGGTTTTGCCCTTTACTGGTATCCAATTCCTGAACAACCCCCTTTAAGGCCTCCTCATTTCGGGCCATAAGGGTAACACTGGCTCCGCTAGAGGCCAATTGCACAGCAATAGCCCTTCCGATGCCTTTGCTACTGCCTCCTACTAAGGCGTTTTTGCCAACTAGAGAAATGTTCATACTTACTTGTATTCCGCTCGTACTGGGTTAAAGATGTCCATCAATTTGCAAGGGGTCAAGGCTTTGCCGCTGTGTGGAACATTTGATGGGATAATCACCACATCACCCGCTTTATAGGTGGCAGTTTCTCCATCAAGGGTAAATTCGAAATCCCCAGAAACCACATGCATAATTTGCTCATTGATATGGTGATGCTCTGGAACTTCAGCCCCTTTTTCCACATCCCAAAAAACCCAAGTCATACTCTCAGAATGCACCAGTTTCCCATGATATCCGGGCATTATTTCCTTTGAAGGAATTTCAGATAAATTCATTTATGATTTCATTTTTAATAAGGCTAAAAATACTGAAATAGGCTCTTCATAGCAACTAGGTATCCTTATCTAAAAATTAACAGTATTTCACTTAAGGAAACTGAATTCCTATCGACCTTACTGATGTTGGAACGACCATATGAAACCCACACTACTTCTTCTTTTATTTAGTATCGCCCCAATTTTTGGACAACAGTCTCGGATGGATAAGGCTTCGGATTTATTTGCCGGAAAGCAGTACAATAAGGCAAAAGTTATTTTACAGGAAGAGGTCAGGAATAATAGGTCCCCAAAAGCTAAAGAACTTTTGGCCGATACCTATGGGAATCTTCGAGAATGGAATCAGGCCATAGCGTTGTACGAGGAATTGGTTACACAATTTCCTACTGACGCCGAATTGCAGTTTAAATATGGTGGAGTCTTAGCTAGAAAAGCGGAAAGTGGGAGTAGGGTGAAAGCACTGATGTTGGTTGGTAAAATCAAAAAAAGCTTTCTAAAATCAGCAAAACTGAATCCAAAACATATTGAGGTAAGATGGGGTTTAATAGAATTTTATACAACAGTACCTGCTATATTGGGAGGTAGCAAGGCGAAGGCGTATTCCTGTGCTGAAGAACTTTTACAAATATCTCCGATAGAGGGCTATTTTGCGCTGGCCTACCTCTATGGTTTAGATGATAAACCTAAAAAGGCTGAAGAAAGTCTAAGAAAGACCATACCCTACTTTAAAAACCTGAAGTTTGTTCAACGAAATCAGTTAAATTATCTGATTGGCAAAGTATGCAGCGATTTTAGGGTTGATTTGGAGAATGGGATTGCAAAGATGAAAGCGTATATTCAAAATTATGGAGTACGGGATGGGGTACCCATTTCCCAAGCATATTATCAAATGGCCAAACTATATCGTTTAAAAGGGAATCGTGAAGCCGCCAGTATTTGGATAAGGAAAGCACTTCGGTCCGACTCAGATTTTAAACTGGCGTTGGAAGAGCGAAAAATTATCGATATGCTCTAAAGACGAGAGAAACTTCGGAATATTTTTTTTCGCAATACCTATCTTTGGCTGGAAATTTTAGAATATGAAAATTCATTTCATTGCCATAGGGGGAAGTGCCATGCACAATTTGGCTCTGGCTTTAGCTGATAAAGGATATGAAGTTACGGGAAGTGATGATGTAATTTTTGAACCATCGAAAAGTCGATTGGCCTCAAAAGGGATTTTGCCTGCTGATTTTGGATGGTTCCCTGATAAAATTCACGATGATTTGGATGCGGTGATTTTGGGAATGCATGCGAAGGCGGATAACCCAGAATTGCGCAAAGCTCAGGAACTAGGCGTGTCCATATATTCTTATCCGGAATTTTTATACGAACAATCCAAAAACAAGACCCGAGTGGTCATTGGAGGTAGCCATGGAAAGACCACAATCACATCAATGATTCTACATGTGCTTCAATATTGTGATATTGATGTGGACTATATGGTGGGGGCTCAACTGGAAGGTTTCGATCGAATGGTCCACTTAACTACGGACAATGATTTTATCGTGCTTGAAGGGGATGAATATCTTTCATCTGCACTTGACCGAAGACCCAAATTTCACCTATACAAACCCAATATTGCGCTCTTGAGTGGCATTGCATGGGACCATATCAATGTATTCCCCACTTTTGAGGGATATGTGGAACAGTTTAGGATTTTTGTCGATGAAATTGTGAAAGGAGGGAGCATTACCTACAATATTGAGGATCAAACTTTAAAAGAAGTTGTTGAATCTTCTGAAAACACCATACGTAAGTTTCCTTATGAAACTCCGATTTACAGTATAGAAAACGGGCATACTTTACTAGATACTCCAGAAGGTGGGATGCCCATTGAAATCTTTGGGAAACACAATTTGAACAATTTGGCAGGTGCCAAATGGATTTGTCAGCAAATGGGAGTTGATGAAGCAGATTTCTATGAAGCGATTGCTTCATTTAAAGGGGCTTCAAAGCGCATGGAAAAGATTGCGGAAAGAAATTCCACAGTGATATTTAAGGATTTTGCCCATTCTCCGAGTAAAGTTAAAGCCACTACAGCTGCGGTAAAGGAGCAATACCCTACTCGTAGACTACTGGCCTGTTTGGAACTCCATACCTACAGCAGCTTAAATGCAGAGTTTTTGCAAGAGTATGAAGGGGCCTTGGATAAAGCGGATACGGCTGTTGTTTTTTATTCTCCACATGCTGTAAAAATCAAGGGCTTGGATGAGATTTCCGAATCTCAAATTAGAGAAGCCTTCAAAAACCCAAATCTCGAAGTATATACTGAACCAGGTCCGTTCCAGGAATTCCTTTTTGGAGAAAATCTTGATAACACTGCTGTCTTATTGATGAGTTCCGGAAATTATGGGGGATTGGATTTTGAAAAGCTAAAATAACATCCGTATCCATAGCCTGATTTCTCAAAGGATAATCATTAAAAAACAGAATATCCCAATATTATTGATAAGGTATTAAGGTTAGCTTGTCGTTGAAGTTGTTCACCTATAACGTCTCTAGAAGTAAAATACCTAATTTCCAAACTATACCTGTCCTTAAGTTTATACCCCAATCCCAAAGCAATATTGTTGGAAGTTGTAACATCGATAGATTGAAAAGTGGAATTATCTTCCCGGATAAATTCTATGGACGAACTAGAAGTAAAATCAAAGAGTAGGGATGCATTGATAAAAATTTTGGAACTGTTGTTCAAGAAAAAATAATGCCTTACACCTATAGGTAGTTCTATTGAGGTATAGTCAATTTCTGATTGGATTGTTTCTACAAGAACATTTAATTCTAATTCCGTTGTGCCTTGAGATTTAAAACTTTGATACGTTGGTTCAACCAACAAGGCCCATTTCCCCTTGTTAAAAGGTAAAATGAATTCAGCTTCGATACCAAATGAAAAAGATGACTGGTCGTCAAAATCAAAATTCGTTAGCTGTCCAGAACTGTCCTCAAAGGATAAGCTGGATAAATTAAGTCTTGGTCTTAACGATAAGTTGAAAAAGTCTCTTTTCCCATTCTCTTGATAACTGAAAAAGTTAGCACCTTCACAGCTATTATATTTTATAAAGAAGTTGGTAAGGCTTCTTTTGGTATAGTCTAGATTGAGCACATCATTGGTCTTAATTGTTGAGCAGGCCAAATTTTGGAGTAGCTGTTGTCTAAACCTATTGTTCTTACCAATACGATTATCGGTAGTTCGATAACTTTTGAATATCAACTGCTCTACTTCAGAATCGTCAGTATTATAAAAGTATTTTGTAAGGTTACCATCCACGTATTCGTAAAGATTTGCTTTACCCTCACCTAATACCTTTAGGAAAAGTTCTTCGTTACTGAATTTTGGATTTTGATCGTAGCTTAATTTACTAATTTGTTCAGAGGACCTATCAATGTCCACTAAATGTCTTTCATATTTGGAAGTGTTATCTATACTAAATTCCTTTATAGATTTTATATTGGCTATTTTGGATTCGCTGTTTAAATCCAGTTTATATTCAAACTCTGTTGGGTTGTTTCTCCAATCAATGTTCCTGATGAAACAATCAACTTTTTGGTTGTTGTTATTAATAAAATAGCCCTTTTCAAAAGAAATTTGTGCATTAGACTTAAGACAAAAAAAGACAATACAAACAAAAAGTAGTTTTTTCATAAATAAGGTTGATTATAACGTTAAAAGAATTACGGAATTTGCTTCCACAGTAGGTAATAAATTACAATTAAAGAAATAAAAATTTTCTTAATTCTCCTAAAATAAACAATGACAAGTTTTATTGTTTTAAGATGCCCAGATAGTCCACCCAAGGACCTACTTCATCGGTGTATTGTTTTGCCATCACCCGGACAATTTGAGAAATATGACCCAGGTCATGCACTACCCATGTGGACAATAATTGTTTTAAAGTTACCACCCCAAATTCTGGGTGAACCCCTATTTTTTGAAGCTGACTTTCGTTCAGATCTAATGATTTTAGTATTCTTAGGTTAGCTTCCCTCAATTGCCTAAACTCTTCTAAAAGGGATTCAATAGGTTTGTTTTGGTCTTCTTGGGATTGGGCAAATCGGTCAAAGGGTTCAAAATCCTTGTTTTTGGAATTAGATAGAATAATTTGGGCTCTGGGGATCCAATCTGTTTTTTCTCCATGGATTAAATGTCCGACAACCTCGTAAGGACTCCAGGTATTTGGTCCCTCGTTATTTTTAATCCAACCATCTGGCAGCCCCTCCAGTAACTGAATCAGAATCGTAGGGGTACGACTTAAAATTTCCAACGATTCCTCTCCATTATAAAGCATGTGGTATCTAATTCAGTTTATATTCAGAGTTTGGTATTTCTAGAAATTTCCTCTTTCTAGACAACACTTCGGCTCTATATAAAATTACCATTTTAAGATAAGATTTAGGTGGATGCTCCTGCAATTTTATCTAAGATAGGGGACAAAATTTGGTACCGCAATCGATATAAAAACTGGGAAAAAAAGGGGGAAAGCGAGTTTATCGAAGCAGAGTAAACGGTTGTAAACATTTAAAAACGAATACAAGCATTTTATTTTTCCGTAGGTATACGTATTTATTTGATTTTAAGTTAGTTAAGTTGCGCCTGAACATTTTGGATAAAACTGTTTTTATGCAATACTATATCTTCGAAACTCCTATATTTAGTTCATGCATGGAGAGATAAAGACATTATCCATAAAAAATTGGGCAAATGATGACAAACCCAGAGAAAAATTGGCCCAAAAAGGACGCTCAGTTCTCTCAGATGCAGAGCTTCTTGCTATTCTGATAGGTTCCGGCAATCGCCAGGAAAGTGCTGTTCAGCTTTCCCAGAGGATTCTTTCAACTGTGGATTATAGCTTAAATGAATTGGGTAAACTCTCGATTAGTCAGTTAAAAAAATTTAAGGGTATAGGTGAGGCGAAGGCTATTACCATTGCGGCAGCTTTGGAAGTGGGCAGGCGTAGACGCGGACAAGAAGGACCAAGAATCGAAAAAATAGGGGGAAGCGGAGATGCCTTCATGCTAATGTATCCTTTGATTGGTGAGTTGGAACATGAAGAATTTTGGGTACTGTATTTAAATAATTCCAATAAAGTTGTTCATAAGTCCCAATTGAGCAAGGGCGGTATTACGGGAACTTTAGTAGATGTTCGTCTGGTAATGAAGAAAGCTTTGGAACTGGGCGCAGTGGCCATTATCTTAGCGCACAATCACCCCTCAGGAAGTATAAAACCCAGTATTTCCGATAAACAAATAACTAAAAAACTTAAGATTGCGGCAGAAGCTCTCGATTTAAAGGTCTTGGACCATCTAATTTTGGCACAACACCAGTATCTTAGCTTTGCAGATAAAGGAATACTCTGAATATGTTGCTCATATACTCTCACCAAATTACCAACCGACTTGCCTATGTGACCAAGCAGATTTTTGGAGGGATTTTGGGAGTGGATACCGCAATGACCACAAAGATTGAGGATTTTATTAAACACTCCGGACCCAAAATCACTTACACCAAGCAACCCTTACAGAATGAGTTTTTTATTCGAAGCAACGACCTGCTTTTTGAACAAGGAATCAACGATTTGGATATTCTGGTATCGGATTGGGAGGGCGTGCCTTGCTTTTTCGCTACAGACGAGAAAAGCGCAATTCCATACGATATTTTTTCCGCAAGCTTTTTTCTCCTCAGTCGGTATGAAGAATACTTACCCCATGTAAAAGATAGTGTTGGACGTTATCCAGCCAAAGAAAGCTTGGCATTTCGCAGCAATTTTTTGGAATTGCCCGTTGTGGACCTATGGGCCCATAAGCTGTTTTCATTGCTTAAAGACCGCTTCCCTCAAATACAATCCAAAAGGAAGAAGTATACTTTCACAAGTATTGTAAATGTAACAGCCTCGCACTGCTATGCCCACAGAGGCTTAATGAGAACATTAGGAGGGTATTTATTGGACTTTAGCAAGCTAAGGTTCAGGCGTATGGCCAAAAGGACTGCAGTTCTATTTCGTCTCTCCAAGGACCCATATGACAATTTTCAGCGGTTGGTTGAAATTCATAAGAAATACAAGGTGAAGAGCATGTTCTTCTTTCAGTTCGCTGAGTATTCTGCACACGATAAGAATATCTCGCCGAATAATAACAGGTTTAAATATTTAATTAAATCTATTGCCGACTATAGCATAGTATCCCTTAGTACTTCATTTTTATCCTCAACGGATAAAATGGTTTTAAAAGAGGAAAAAAGGGGATTGGGCAATTTGATACACCGACCTATAAAGTATGCAAGACTTCGCTATAATCGAGTCAATGTGCCAGTAACCTATAGAACCCTTATTGAATCAGAATTTACCAATGATTTTTCTATGGGATATACACATCAGATTGGCTTTAGGGCAGGAACTTGTACTCCTTTTCACTTTTATGATATAAGTCTTGAATCGAAACAACCTTTGCGAGTCCATCCCTTTGCCATCCACGATTATGCGCTGCTTAATTACAAAAATTCCAATGAGGTTTTTGATAAAACAGATACATTATTCAGAAGTCTAAAAAAAGTAAATGGAGAGTTTGTAGTCATTTTTTCAAACGAATTACTGGGCGGCAAACATAAGATGCCATGGATTTCACTGTATGAAAACTTAATAAAGCGCTATCATGTTTAAGGGTATTAGCGATATTTTCTTTGACCTGGACCATACCCTGTGGGATTTTGAGAAAAACTCGGCCTTAACCTTCCACAAAATACTGGTCGAAAATGAAATAGAGGTCGATGTCCCGGCCTTTTTGGAGGTATATCGCCCAATAAACCTATCCTATTGGAAAGTGTATCGTGAAAATAGAATAGGTAAGGAAGACTTGCGCTATAGACGATTAAAAGAAACTTTTGACGCCTTGGATTATGAGATTTCGGACAAAATGATTGATACCCTCTCCGAAAGTTATATTTCATATTTATCCACTTTTGGAAACCTGATACCCCATGCAAGAACGGTTCTTGAATATTTGGCCCCAAACTATAATCTTCATATCATAACCAATGGGTTCCAGGAAACACAAAAAAGCAAAATGGTAAATTCCAATATCGAGCATTTTTTCAATGAAATAATTGACTCAGAAACCGCAGGGGTAAAGAAACCGCATCCACATATCTTTGAGTTGGCTTTGGACCGTGCGAGGACTTCGGCGAAAATGGCTTTGATGATTGGGGATAACCTTGAAGCTGACATAAAGGGAGCTCAAGCCATCGGGATGCATACCCTTCATTTCAATTTCCACCAAGAACCTGAGCATCAATTATGTAGAATCATTAACAATTTGGACGAAATAAAAAGCTTTTTATAGAGTTATTATAGGGTAATAGCATAACCTATCTGTTTCCTAATAAAAGAAGCGCAATTATGCAGCCCAAGTTTTCCATTTGTTTTACACTGGTGATCGGTCTGTTTCTGTTTATTTCCTGTTCTGAGGAACAAGATTTCGATCAGTTCGATGACCTAACCATTACTCCGGCAGTGGCCTCAAGTATTTTTTCATTTGAAGCTGATGAGGATTTCATAAACTCTATTACCACTATCGGCACCTTTTATACAGAGACCTTTGTGTTTGAGGCTTTCAATGAACAGTTTGTCGCCGAAAGATTAATAGAGGGAACCATTACCTACAATTTTGAAAACACAACCAGCAAGCCGGTTAATGTAATTGTTGAGTTTTTGGACGAAGGGGGCAATGTGTTGGACTTTGAAAATTTCGATATCGCGGCTGGACCCAATGAAACTTCAACTAGAAATGTGGCATATGGTCCAAATGGAAAGCCCCTTGACATATTAATAAATACAGGTAATATAAGGGTAACAGGAAGAAATTTAGGGGATAATGTTAGTGTTTCACCTGAACCCGATGCAAGACTGACTATGCAATCCGCTGCTGAATTTTTATTCCAATTGGTAGAATGAAGTGGATTAAGGGTCTGGCATTTACTTCCATTATTGGGATAGGTCTATTGAATGCCCAAAACAAACAGTTGCTTTACGATTTCTATGAGATACCCCAATCCTTGATGGTCAATCCAGGGGTAAAGGCCAATGAGAAATGGCATGTAGGTATTCCCGCATTGTCAGGAATATCCTTTCAGGGAGCCTCAAGCGGAGTAACGGTTAATGACCTATTCGCCAATGATGGCATAGATTTTAATGTAAAAGTACGGGAGCGTGTCATTAATGCTTTGAGCAGACGGGATGATTTTAGCACGACAAGCCAAATAGAGATTTTTAGTGTGGGTTTCAGAGGGAGGAACAGACCTGACGACTATTATAGTTTTGGGATGTATGGAGAAACTGATGTCATTGTATATTGGCCAAGAGACCTCGCTATTCTTGCTTTTGAAGGCAATGGAGGAGCCAACATAGGTAGAAGCTTTGACTTAGGACATCTCAATGTTCGGGGAGAAATGGTGAATGTACTTCATTTTGGCATTAACCGAAAAGTTAATTCGGAGCTGACTGTAGGACTTCGCGCTAAGTTATATTCCGGTATTTTTAACTTCAGGTCTACCAACAATACAGGTACTTTTCGAACAAGTCCAGGGCAACAAAATATTTTGGAAAACTCAATAGACGCCGATTTACAGCTTCAGACTGCGGGAGTGGACGAGTTTTTGGATATTATTGACCAGGGTTCTGGCACTAGGACTCGGGATATTCAAAACCTTTTTACTAGAAGGGCTCTTTTTGGGGGTAATCTAGGATTAGGATTTGATGCTGGCTTCACCTATCAATTAAACCCTCAAACTACCATTACCGGGAGTATTTTGGATGTTGGATTCATCTTCAATTCCAAGGATATTCGGAACTTCACCCTGGAAGGAAGTGCATCAAACGAAGGCATCAATGTCTTCTTGCCTGAGGACGTTGACAACTTAGGAACTGATTTATGGCAGGAATTGATAGACGAGATTGAGGCTGCGATTCCCTTTGAAGAGAATACCAATGGATATATTTCGTTTAGACCAGTAAAAGTGTATGGATCCATTCGATACGATTTTGGCGAAGGAGCTTCCAAAACTTCCAGTATTGACTGTGGTTGCGCCATTAATGTCTTTGACGGCAATACCGAACAATATTATCGAAATAGTATAGGAGCACAATTATTTCTTCAGAAAAGACCCTTGGGAATTCAACCTGCCCTTACGGGTTTTTATCAGCGCAGACTGGGTAGGTCTTTGTCTTTAAAGGCAGCTTATACTATGGATAAGTACTCTTTTTCCAATGTTGGATTAGGGTTGAATCTTCAAGCGGGTCCAGTTAATTTTTATATACTCGGGGATAATCTTCTTGCGTATAGAAATATAGCGGATAGTCAATATGCGTCCTTTCAATTTGGATTTAATATCATATCTTGGAACGGTAATTGATTACCGTTAACTATGAAAAGAAAATTCACCTCATTATTGATTATAACCTTGGTTATGGGATTCAGTGCTTTTGGGCAGTTCAGTGACTATAAATACATTATAGTTCCCACGAAGTTTGATGCTTTCCGAAAGGAAAATATGTATCAGACCAGTACCACTGTAAAGTATTTGCTTACCAAACGAGGGTTTAACGCGGTTTATGATAATGCGCTCCCGGAAGATGTGTTTCAAGATAGATGTTTGGGGTTGATTGTAAATTTGGAGAATAACTCGTCTTTTCTTTCTACAAAAGCAACTATAGTATTTAGGGACTGTAGATCGGTTGAGGTATTTAGAACTATTGAGGGAAGGAGCAAAATAAAAGAATTTAGACCGGCATATAATCAAGCGATTAGTAGGGCGTTTGTTTCTTTGGACGGTATTGATCCAACCTATAAGCTAAAAAATACCGATAAAGAAGATTCAAAGGATAAGACCATAGTCTTGAATTTTAAAGACGATGTAAAAACCCTTGACGAGAAACCGAAAGAGGTAATTTTGGAGCAGAAATCCACTCCCGAAGAGCAAACCTATAAGTCAATTGAACCTAAACCAGCGATTTCGGAAAGCGTAGCTGCGACAAAAGCAGGTGTGCAAGAGTCAAAAGAAGTAGTTCTGGAGCAGAAGGCTACCCTTGAAGAGCAGACATATAAATCGGTTAAACCGAAGCCAGCTTCAATTGAGGGTTCAGCTGCAACAACTTCGGATAATGAAGGGTCAAAAGAGATGGTTTTGGAACAGGAGGCTACACCAGAGAACCAAGTATATAAGTCCATTGAACCCAAACCGGCTTCACAAAAAGGGACACAAGTGGACATTTTGTACGCCCAACCCATCCAGAACGGTTTTCAATTGGTGGATAGTTCGCCAAAAATTAGGTATAAATTGGTGGAAACCTCCGTCAAGGATTTCTATTTGGTGAGTGAAGGTGAGAAAACCGGATTGGTTTTTCAGAAAGAAGGCGTGTGGCGTATAGAATATGTTGAAAATGGGGTCACGAAAGTAGAAGAATTGAATATAAAGTTCTAATACCCATATTTCCCTTTCCAACGTTTATGCAAAAAGTCGCGTAACCCTTTTTCCCTAGGATTTTCTCCTGGTTCGTAAAACCTCGTCCCGGAAATCTCATCAGGCATAAATTCAAAATCAACAAAGTTATCTTCGTGGTCATGGGCATATTGGTAGCCTTTACCATAGTTAAGTTCCTTCATTAATTGGGTGGGAGCGTTGCGTATCCCTAACGGAACAGATAAATCCCCAGTTTGCTTCACCGTTTGTTGTGCCCTGTTAATTGCCATATAGCTAGCATTACTCTTCGGAGAACTGGCCAGATAAGTTGCACATTGACTTAAAATTATTCTGGCCTCTGGATAACCAATAGTATTCACCGCTTGAAAGGTGGAATTTGCCAAAACCAGTGCTGTGGGATTGGCGTTCCCAATATCTTCGGAAGCTAAAATCACCATTCTACGCGCTATGAATTTAACATCTTCACCACCTTCTATCATACGTGCAAGCCAATACACTGCAGCGTTTGGGTCACTTCCCCGTATGGATTTGATAAAAGCTGATATAATATCATAATGCTGTTCACCGGTCTTATCATAGAGTACCGTATTTTTCTGAACCTTTTGGAGCACCATTTCATCTGTAATGGAAATCTTTTCTGAGCTTTCAGAATTTACAATGAGCTCAAATATGTTCAGCAATTTTCTTCCATCGCCCCCAGATAATCTCAACAATGCCTCGGTTTCCTTTAAATCTATTTTTTTGGATTTCAAAATGGCATCGGTTTGAATGGCACGCTCTAGGAGCGCTTCCAAATCAGCTCTAGAAAACGGATTTAACACATAAACCTGACATCTAGAGAGCAAGGCGGGAATAACTTCGAAACTGGGATTCTCCGTGGTAGCACCAATCAAAGTGATCCATCCTTTTTCTACGGCGCCCAATAGAGAATCTTGTTGCGACTTACTGAATCTATGAATTTCATCAATGAAAAGAATGGGGTTTTTAGCAGTAAAAAGACCACCACTTTGCTTTGCTTTCTCGATAACCTCACGCACATCCTTTACGCCACTGTTTATGGCGCTAAGGGTATAAAACGGTCTCTTACTTTCGTTGGCCATTATTTGGGCCAAGGTGGTTTTTCCTGTGCCTGGTGGCCCCCAAAGAATTAATGAAGGTAGGGTCCCATTGTTAATTTGAAGGGTAAGCGCTCCTTTTTCGCCGACCAAGTGCTGTTGGCTAATATAACCAGCGAGACTTTTGGGTCGTACACGTTCAGCTAAAGGTTCATTCATAAGACTAAAAGTAAAACAATTTTCACTCTAGAATTCAGTTGTTGGAAAGAAGGAGTTTCCAAAAACAGACAATTTGTCTATTTTGAAGTTATGGAAAGAAAATTGAAACGGTGAATTCGATGAAAGAGGCCAAAACATTCAGAGTTTCTGAAAGTATACTGATAGCACCCTTATTGGCTACCTTGGCTATATGGGTCGTTTATTGGGCAGAAGTACGCTTTGGAGTCAATTTTAATCATTGGGGCGTGCGTCCAAGAACTTTTTCCGGACTAAAAGGTGTGTTTTTCAGCCCATTTATTCATAGCTCGGTGGAACATCTGTACAACAACACCATTCCATTGGCCGTACTCACCTTTTTTCTTTTTCTTTTTTATAAAAAGGTTGCCTTCCGTGTTTTGCTGCTGGGAGTATTGGGTTCGGGAGTATTGACATGGGTCATTGGACGACCATCCTATCATATTGGAGCAAGTGGTTTGATATATGTTTTGGCCAGTTTTATTTTTTTTAAAGGCATCTTTACGGAGCACTACCGATTGGTGGCTCTTTCACTTATAGTTGTTTTTGTATATGGAAGTATGATATGGTATATCTTTCCCGTTAAGGACGGAATATCCTGGGAAGGCCATTTGTCAGGTTTTATTATGGGACTTTTGCTGGCATTGTACTTAAATGTTGATGTACCCAAAGAAAAAAAGTACGATTGGGAGAAAGACGATTTTGATGAAGAAAATGACCCTTTCCTTAGGCATTTTGACGCAGATGGAAATTTTGTGGGCGAGACTGAACAATTGGATGAAAACGAAGGCCCTGTCAAAATAAAGTATCATTTTAAGGAAGAAAAGGATAAAGAAAAATAAGCTAAGGTCTATTTCAATCTTTGCCGTACCACTTCGTATAAAAACACACCACAGGCTACAGAAACATTTAAAGAGCCAATGCTGCCCATGAGTGGGAGTTTAGCCCTTTTGTCAGATGTTTTTAAGATAGAGGGTGAAATACCAGTATCCTCGGCTCCCATAATTACCGCGCAGGGACCTGAAATCTCTAAATCATGCAGGTTCTCATTGGCTTTTTCGGTGGCTGCCAGTATGGTAATATTGTGGGATTGTAGATAAAAAAGGGCGTCTTTTAAATGGTCAACTTTGGCAATGGGAACTTTAAAGACCGCTCCAGCTGATGTTTTGACAGTGTCCTCGGTAATAGGAGCGGAACCTTGTTTAGGAATGATAATCCCATCTACACCACAACACTCTGCCGTCCGAATGATGGCTCCAAAATTTCTGACATCCGTAATATGATCCAATAATAGGAAAAAGGGTTCTTTTTTTTGTTGAACTATAGATTCCACCAAGGTTTCAAAATTGCTAAACGGTACAGGGGAAATGTTTGCAATAGCCCCTTGGTGATTATTGCGGTTCAATCGATTAAGTTTTTCAACCGGGACATATGAAGTGCTAATACCCTCTTTGCGAAGCAAAGCCTCCAAATCTTTGGCAAGCGAACCTTTAAGGCCTTTTTGTAGATATACTTTTTGTATGGGTTGCCCAGCTTCTATAGCCTCTATAATGGCGCGAATTCCGTAAATCTGTGATTTTTTTTCCATTCCAGCGGGTTTTCAAGGATTTGCATTTAAGCGCTTCCCATTACTAAGTAATGCTATTATTTGTACCTTAAAAGTGCAAAGTAAAGCAAGTAGAGGTAATAATCGTGAATATATCCTACCCATTTATTTGTTAGCTAGTTCAAATGAAAATAAAACACAATCAAAATGAGAAACATGAACAGAAAAATCCCCTTAATGATATTGGCCTTAGGTATCTGCAGTGTATCAATAGCACAATTACCGACGTCTAATTTTAGTGGCTCCAATGTGGACTTGGATGTCACCGGAAGGAACCCAAGATTGGACTTTGCCTTTCAGCAGGTGAGAAACCAGAACAGAATAGAAAAAAAAATACAAATTCAAGGATCCGCTTTTTTCCATGAAGATTTTAGAAAGGCTTCAATTTATAGTGAAGATGGTATAGAAGGTGTGTTGTTTTTAAGATACGATGGGTTTAGAGACCAATTTGAAATTCAACCGGTTTCCGATGATGAAGAAACCCAGGTACTCCTTCCGCGGGAGGATATTTATTGTGTTATCAATGGAACGCCTGCCAAATACAAAAGATATTACGATAAAAAAGGAAATTTTAAGGAAGGGTATCTTTTCGAAATGGCCAATTTAAATGACATGGTGCTCTATGAGAAAAAGGAGAAAGTTTTCAAAGAAGGCAAGGAGGCGAGAACTTCTTTGGAATTGAATGTACCCAATCGATTTGTAGAATCACGGGAAATGTATTTGGGAAAGAAAAATGGTGATGAAGAAGATATACAATATTTCAAAGCTTCAAAAAAAGGGATTTATGCATTATTTGAAGGGGATACGGAAACTAGCGAAAAAATAAAGCAGTTTGTTTCTAAGAACAGATTAAATCTTAAGGAATCTGCGGATATTGCAAGAGTACTGCGATATTACAAGACTTTGTAGTCAATACAAGGCATAAAAAAAGGCCATCCAATAAGGATGGCCTTTTTCTTGGTTTATACTGGGTTTAGTTATTAGCAGTAAAAATAACTGGCCAATCCACATCACCTTCTCTAGTGAGTACAACAGTACCTGCATCACCTTGAGAGCTAGAGAATAAAATGGTCATTTCTGAACCACTTACATTGTCTATTTCATAGCTATAGGTGATTTCGGTATCTGGATCATCATCGTCATTAGGAACAACCACTCCTTCATCCAAGAAAACCTCTCCATCTGGAGTAAGTAATGTACAATCCCATTCGATTTCAATGTCCTCACCTGCGGCAGGACCTCTTACAAATGTAATATCACCTGTTGGAACATCTCCTTCTCTTTGGGTACAATCCAAGAATTGACCAAAACTCATATCGGAAGAAGAGTATACACCACTGGATACCTCGGTCCAAGTTACCGTACCTACCAAATCATTGCCAGAACATACGTTTCCGCTTCCTGGAGCAGGACGGGCATTTGTTACTACATAAGAATGCGTACCAGCCAAATTTTCAGTAATTGAACATTCAATTACAGGAAAGTACTCAAATGGAGCGGAGAAGAAGGCCCCACCACTCACAGGTCCTCCAACATCGGTGTTTGTGAAGGTTTCCCCGTTGGTTAAGTTAAGTACTAAACGGAATTCAAAACGGTCCTTACCTACAATCATGGCCTCATTAATTCCTGTAGTAGAAACCAATTGGTCAGAAGTATAGGAAACCGTTACTTGAGGCAATCCCCTGTCTCCGGTGCTAAAGTCACTGGCTTGTAAAGTTTGCAAAGGAACTTCTGTGGTGGTCATATCCCCGCCATCAGTAGAGTTATCATCAAAATTCACAAAGATTTCAACGCTTTCTAGGAGACCGCCTTCCTCTTCGTCTTGCACTTCCAATACAAGAGTATACGCCGAACCGGCATCAAAAGATGTGGTGACATCATTGTAGACAAGGGCATTGTCCTCATCTATGGTTCTTATCACTGCACCAGTACCTACTTCTGCCAAAATAGTATCAACAATCTTGTCATCCGATTCACAGGCAACAAGGGTAGCAAGTGCTAAACCTAATACTGCAATTTTATTATTGTTTGTTTTCATTGTCTGCGTCTAATTTTTAGTTAGCTATTGGGAAACCCGTGCCTGGATTGTTATCCCAAAAGACTTGAATTGTTTGATTTGGCTTAGGATCCACAGAAGAGTTGTTGTTCACAAAATCTGCTGGGTAGTTCAAAGACCTAATAAAAGATCCGGGTTCTGGTTCCAAGTTTGGTTGGAATGTGGTAGGGAACCCTGTTCTTCTATAGAAATTGTATCCATCAATTCCATTACCGAAAAGAGCAATCATATACTGTTCTGCCAAAATATCCATCTTTCCATCATCATCCGCAGCTGTAAAGGCATTACTTACATTAAGGCTATGACTATCTATGTCAGTTGTGGTAGGGAAGAAGGAGGCGTTTGCCGAAGCGTCTAAAGAACCAAAAGAAATAACTTTTGCCACTGACTTAGCAAGACCTGCCTGTAAGAATGGCAATCCAGCATCTGCATTACCTATCATCGCCACTTCCGCTCTCATAAAGTCTACCCAAGAAGCTAATAGTATAGGAGTGACTCCAGCACCTCCGCCGCCATCGCCAACGCCTAAGCCTTCAAAACTACTGTCATCAAAAATACCACCGGAAGGATAAACTCCATATACAGCTCTTGTAAACCCATCTGGCGGAATACCTGCATTCTGCCCGTGGTCTCTACCCCAGTATCCGTTTGGAAGTACGCAGAAAGTGAAATTACCGTCTGCATAATGTTGAGGAATAGGCTCCAATCCACAAGCTAAAGTTTCCTCGTTAGGTGGAATTTCTGCACCTGGTACAGCGTTAACTTGTCTATAAAAGTAGAAACGGATTCTTGGATCATCTGTAGTATCCATAAGATTCATCAACCAGTTTGGCAAATAATCAGCACCCCCAGAAGGCGTATAGTTATCCGCATATCTTGGGTGTCTGGCATCTGGAAGGATTGCATTGGTTCCCCATTGAAATTGTAAATCTTCAGAGGTTTCATCAATAAAATTTCCGTCAGCAACGATAGCATTAAAAGCAGCAACAGCACCGCCGTCAACCAATCTACTTTGCAAATAGATTTTCATTCTAAGTGTGTTACATGCTTTAACCCAGTTGCTCCAGGTACCTCCATAGTAAAAATCGTTTGCAGGCGTCGTAACCACATCTCTTTCGAAGTTTTCAATTGCTGAACTAAGTAAGCCCAATGCGGCTTCATAGATGCTGGCGCCAGAATCCACATTTGGATTCAATATGGGCGTATCTGCGGCAGCTTGAATCGCCTCAGAATATGGAATGTCTCCAAAGAAATCCACCAATGTCACAATGGTATACGCTTCGATAAATTGAGCAATGGCCGTATGTCTGAACAGTTCATTTGCTTCTGCTGCTGGAGCCAAGGCTCTAATGTCTGCCAAAATACCATTTACTTCCAAACCAGAAGGTAAGGTTTCCGCATTATCCCCTTGGTAGGCTATGTTCCATTCCAAGTTGAGCTGCACAGGAGAAAGGTTGGTAATGTTCTGGTAGTTACGACCGTTTAAATAGCCAATACGTACCAAATCTCCACCATTCTGACCCATTAGTTCTACGAAGGTCGCAAAATCAACTTGAATCGAATTCAAGAGAAGATCTGCGCTCGATTGATCCAAACTCAATTGGTTTGGATTGTCTGTTATATCAAGTTCAATGGTTTCACATCCCCCTAGTAGCAAGGTGGCAATGAGTGCGCTTGAACCAAATGTTTTAAATATTCTTTTCATTGTTAATTTTTTTAATTAGAATGAGGCTTTTACACTTAGACCATATCTTCTTGCACTAGGTCCAGCCAAGAAATCAAATCCTCTACCATTACCTACACCTAAACCAGCCTGATTAGGATCAAAATTGGTTCCATCAGGTACATTAAGTGCTTCGTAGAACAAGTTCAAACCAGAAGCGGTTATGCTCAAGGAGCCGAAAGGCGTTTTATCCAAGAACTTCTTAGGTAACGAATAGCCTAGAGAAACTTCTTGCAAACGAATTACAGTTCCATCAAAAACCCCCAACTCATCCGGACCAAACAAAACATTGTTGAAATAGAATGTAGAGTTGTTGATCTGCTTGGTATTTGGACTTCCATCGGATTCCTGAACACCTGGTAAAATAAAAGTGTTAACCCTGTCAACCGTATCCGTGGTCAAACCTCTACCCAACAAGGTTGAAATTGTTCTAGAGTAAATATCTCCACCTTGTGTATAATTCAACAGGAAAGAGAAGGTAAAGTTCTTATACGAAACGCTATTGTTTACGTTTAAGATCCAGTCTGGGTTAGGATCCCCAATAACGAACTGTCCTTGTTCCTCTATATAATCTCCAGCACTGTCCACCAAGAACTCGCCATTCTCATTACGTGCGATTCGAGTACCTACTAATACACCCAATTGCTCTCCTTCGATAGCGGCATTACCAATGTCATTAAATCCAGAGTAAACAATGATGTCTGTATCGGCACCTAAGTCTTCAACAGTGGCGTTATTGGTAGTGAAGTTAGCATTTACATTCCAGCTAAATCCACCTTCATCCTGACTGTTGAAAAGATTCAATCCTAAATCAACTTCAAGACCGTCCCCTTTAATTTCACCAACATTGGTTTGTTGTCTTGTAAATCCAGTTGATGGGTCTAAAGGTCTATCCACAATCAAGTCTTCGGTTGTTCTGTTATAGTAGGAAGCCTCCAAAGAAACAAGATTATTGAAAAGACGAGTTTCAATACCAACTTCAAACTCTCTTAAAAGCTCAGGTTGTAAACCAGGGTTACCAAGTCGGTTACCTACCGAGTTGGTCACGATATCCACTCCCTCATCTTGAAAGAACTGGGTATTGATGTTTAAGTTAGTAGCTACAGGGAAACCTGTTGGGAAGTTCGCTGAAGTACCAAAACCTGCTCTCAGTTTTAAGTAGTTTATTCCTTTTTCTGATTTCAAACCATCGAAAACAGTGGTAGGAATGAAGGAAACACTTGCACTAGGATAGAAAACGGAACGGTTCTCAATATCCAAGTTGGATACCCAGTCATTTCTTCCTGCCAAGGTTAAGAAAATCCATCTGTCGTAGTCAAAATCGGCCTGAACAAATGCTCCAGCAATGTTTCTCTCCTGGAAGAATTGGATTTCATTTTGGTTGGCAAAGTTTACATGTCTAAAGACATCGAATACTTGCTGACCACTACTCGCAACACCATTTCTATCCAAAACCTCTCTTCTCGCAGTCACACCCGCGTTGAATGTCATGCCGATTTGGTCGGTAAGATCGTAATCACCATTTAAAATAAGGTCATGGTTCAAAATAGTATTGGTATTATTCCACGTCTGGTAGAATCCACTGATTAACTCCGCGTTAGGCTGACCTCTACCACCAGCATTTTGTTGGTTGGTGTTATTTTCGCTGAAAACGTCCAAACCAAATCTATATAATAAGTTTAGGTTGTCGTTAAAGTTGTAAGTCAACGACATATTACCAAATACCCGGTTGGTTACCTGCTGTACTTTAGCATTGGCCACCGTCCATAATGGGTGCTGGATACTATTGTTTTGTCTGTAGTAAACACTGGAACCATCAATTGGGTTCTGGAAAGGAAGACCAATAAGGTCAACACTTCGAGGTGTAAAGAACAATTCTCCAAAGACTGAAGAACCTGTTGCTTGGTTCAATGCTCCGTTTCCAACACTCGCCGCTACCGGTGGAGTTCGAAAATCTGTGTTAGAGAAATTCAAGGTACCTGCAACAGTAAACTTGTTGGAAAGAATAGCTCTACCTCCAAGTCCGATAGTATATCTTCTTAAGTTGTTCCCTGGTGTAAATCCTTCATCATCCAAATGCCCAAAGTTCGCGTTATAAGATACTTTTCCATCGTCCGATGCGCCTCTTATGTTTACGGAATTGGATTTTACAGTTCCTGTTCTAAAGAATTCGGGAACACTGTTGTACGGTCTCCACTCGTATCGTACTCCGGCAAACTCCGGGAATGCAGCAGGAATACCTGTAGCGCTAGCTGCAGTTGAGTAAGGGTGAGCCAAAGTCCCATCGTCATTAAAACCAACGTTATCTCTAGAATCCACACCATTGATCCAACCTGCGACTCCGTCTCTATCGAAACTTGGTCCCCAGTTACTGAAGAACCATCCAAAGGCCTGATCAAATCCGTTACCGAATTGGTTTTGGTAATCTGCAAGTGAAGCAATCTCATTAAAGAACAGAGATGAGGTAACCGTAATCTCATTTTTCTTTACAGCTCCGGTTGAGGCCCCGTTCTTGGTTGTAATCAAAATTACCCCGTTTCTACCGAGTGTACCATAAAGTGTGGCAGCTGCCAAACCTTTAAGTACGTTTACACTTTCAATGTTGTTTGGGTCTAAATCCAAGAAACGGCTGGAACCGGAGTTACCATCAATAAAATCATCATTATCATCACCATCGATGCTACCTACACTGTTTGTTCCACTATCGAAGGGAACCCCATCAACAATGAACAATGGTTGGTTACTTCCACTAAAGGAACTGAATCCACGAATAATAATATTCGTACCCGATCCGGAAAGTCCACTTTGTTGTGTGATGTTTAGACCAGAAGCCTTACCGGTAAGCACCCTACCAACGTCACCTTCAGTTCGCTGTTCGAGAGCTTCGCTACCCACTTCGGATACCGCATATCCTAAAGCTTGCTTTTCTCTCTTAATACCTTGGGCGGTAACAATTACCTCCTCCAATGCTTGGGCATCTTCCTCCATCTGGACGTTAATGGTGTTGCCAGCACCAACTGTACGCCTTACCTCTTTTTGTCCGATGTAGGTAAAGCTTAGTGTCTGGCCTACACTAGCGGCGATGGTGTAATTTCCATCAAAATCTGTTTGAGTACCATTGTCGGTACCCTCAACGACAATGTTAACTCCAGGAAGTGGGAGGCCGTCGGCATCCGTGACCGTACCTGAAATCGTCTTGTCTTGTGCAAAGGACAGATGCACAACAAACGCCAATAGTAGCGTTAACAATCCATTAAGTTTTGTTCTCATTACTTTTATTATTTGAATTAGCTGGCCCTAAAGTCATAATTTCATGTTAATAATCCAAAGGATTTTAGATAAAATTTTAGAATTCTTTAAGTATTTAGAAAGGATTCAAAAAAGTTCGCAAAGTTTGGAAAAAACACAATTGTGGGTCTTCTTTTTGAGGATTTGTCAAAATAGAAAGGGGATTCCCACCTTTTAAGATGTATGGGAATTTTTAATCGTAAGCGAGTAGCAAATAACCATACCTATATATATAAGGTATAGTTCCTGGATTAATCCCTGTTTGAATAGCGCAGGGAAAAAAGTAAAATGCAGCCATTTTATTTAGGGCAAGAAAAACACATGTACATATTGTCGATTTGGAGAACTATACTGTTTGGATAGTGTTAGGTAGATTATTTTAGGCAAAGGTTGTTTTGATACTTTGATTTAATCTTTAAAAAATTTTGCGACCATTTGATTTATTCCTAATTATCACTACATTTGCACCCCTCAAAACGAGGGTTGTTTTGATTTTATAAAGAAATTTTAATGCCAACAATTTCACAATTAGTACGAAAAGGAAGAGTCACAATTACCAAGAAGAGTAAATCGGCTGCTTTGGATTCGTGTCCTCAAAGAAGAGGGGTTTGTACGCGTGTTTACACTACTACACCTAAAAAACCAAACTCTGCAATGCGTAAAGTTGCAAGGGTTAGGTTAACCAACGGTAAAGAAGTAAACGCATACATCCCTGGTGAAGGTCACAACCTCCAAGAGCACTCGATAGTATTGGTAAGAGGTGGAAGAGTAAAGGATTTGCCTGGTGTGCGATATCACATCGTTCGAGGAGCTTTGGATACTGCAGGTGTTGCAGGAAGGACCCAGAGACGATCTAAGTATGGTGCAAAGCGTCCTAAAAAGTAAATAACACTTTTAAGAAGAAGAGATGAGAAAAAGACAGGCAAAGAAAAGACCGTTATTGCCAGACCCAAGGTTCAATGACCAACTGGTAACACGTTTTGTCAATATGATGATGTGGGACGGAAAAAAATCCGTAGCCTACAAGATTTTTTACGATGCCATTGACATCGTTGAAGAAAAAAATACTGACGAAGAAAAAACTGCTTTGGAGCTTTGGAAGGATGCACTTTCCAATGTGATGCCTCACGTCGAGGTAAGAAGTAGAAGAGTAGGTGGGGCAACGTTCCAGATCCCTATGCAAATTCGTCCTGACAGAAAGATTTCAACTGCCATGAAATGGTTGATTAGCTTCGCAAGAAAGCGTAATGAAAAATCTATGGCCCAAAAGTTGGCTGCTGAAGTTTTAGCAGCTGCCAAAGAAGAAGGAGCTGCTGTCAAGAAAAGAGTAGATACACACAAAATGGCTGAGGCCAACAAAGCATTCTCACACTTTAGATTCTAGTCAATACAATGTCAAGAGATTTAAAATACACAAGGAATATTGGTATTGCCGCGCATATTGATGCAGGTAAGACCACGACTACAGAACGTATTCTTTTTTATACCGGTGTAAGTCACAAGATTGGTGAGGTGCATGATGGGGCTGCTACCATGGACTGGATGGAGCAAGAACAGGAGCGTGGTATTACCATTACTTCTGCGGCGACAACTTGTACTTGGGAGTTTCCAACGGAGAATGGAAAGCCTACAGCTGATGCAAAAGGATACCACTTTAATATTATTGATACTCCCGGTCACGTGGATTTTACCGTTGAGGTGAACCGTTCATTACGTGTTTTGGATGGGTTGGTTTTCTTGTTTAGTGCGGTTGATGGTGTTGAGCCACAATCCGAGACGAACTGGAGATTGGCCGATAACTATAAAGTGCCTCGTATCGGATTCGTAAACAAAATGGACCGTCAAGGTTCCAACTTCTTGAATGTGTGTAAGCAGGTTAAAGAAATGTTGGGGTCTAATGCTGTGCCGATTGTTTTGCCAATTGGTGAGGAAGCCGATTTTAAAGGTATCGTAGACCTTGCAAAGAACAGAGCTATTGTATGGCATGATGAGAACTTTGGTTCTACTTTCGATGTTATCGATATCCCTGCTGAAATGCAAGATGAGGTTAGTGAATACAGAGCTGCTTTGATTGAAGCTGTAGCAGAATATGACGAAGAGTTGATGGAGAAATTCTTCGAAGATGAAAATTCCATCACTGAGGAGGAAGTTCACGCTGCGTTAAGAGCTGCTGTTATGGATAGAGCTATCATTCCTATGGTTTGTGGTTCTTCTTTCAAAAATAAAGGAGTTCAGTTTTTGTTGGACGCGGTCTGTCGTTATCTGCCTTCACCATTGGATAAGGATGATATTGTAGGTACCAACCCCGATACAGGTGAGGAAATCACTAGAAAGCCAGACCCAAAAGAACCTTTTTCAGCTTTGGCATTTAAGATTGCTACTGACCCCTTTGTAGGTCGTTTGGCATTCTTTAGAGCATACTCTGGTCGTTTGGATGCTGGTTCTTACATCTTGAACAACCGTTCAGGTAAGAAAGAGCGTATCTCACGTATCTACCAAATGCACTCCAACAAGCAGAATGCTATCGAATATATCGAAGCCGGAGATATTGGAGCTGCGGTTGGATTTAAAGATATCAAGACTGGTGATACGATGTCTTCGGAGAAGCATCCTATCGTACTTGAAAGTATGGATTTCCCTGATCCCGTAATTGGTATCGCGGTTGAGCCTAAAACTAAGGCCGACGTTGATAAGTTAGGTATGTCTTTGGCCAAATTGGCAGAGGAAGACCCAACTTTCCAGGTTAAGACGGATGAAGCTTCGGGCCAAACTATTATTTCTGGTATGGGTGAGCTTCACTTGGATATTATTGTTGACCGTTTGAGACGTGAGTTCAAGGTTGAGGTAAACCAAGGTCAACCACAGGTTGAATACAAAGAGGCCTTGACTGCAGTTGCGAATCACAGAGAGGTATACAAAAAGCAAACAGGTGGTCGTGGTAAATTCGCCGACATTGTGTTTGTTATGGAGCCTGCAAGTGAAGAGGCTGGTGCTGGTTTGGAATTTGTAAATGAGATAAAAGGAGGTAACATTCCTAAAGAATATATCCCATCCGTAGAAAAAGGATTCAAGGAGGCTATGAAAAATGGTCCTTTGGCTGGATTTGAGATGGATAGTATGAAGATTACCCTAAAAGATGGTTCTTTCCACCCTGTGGATTCTGATTCCCTTTCTTTTGAACTTGCCGCCAAGCTTGGTTACAAAGAAGCTGCAAGAGCTGCAAGAGCGGTATTGATGGAACCCATCATGAAATTGGAGGTATTGACTCCAGAAGAAAATATGGGTGATATCGTGGGTGACTTGAACCGAAGAAGAGGTCAAGTAAACAACATGGATGATAGAGCTGGTTCTAAAGTTGTAAAAGCTGAAGTGCCACTTTCAGAAATGTTTGGTTATGTTACTGCATTGAGAACGTTGTCCTCAGGTAGAGCGACGTCAACAATGGAATTTTCACATTACGCAGAAACTCCTTCAAATATTGCAGAGGAAGTAATTAAATCTGTAAAAGGAGTAACTGCTTAAATTTTCAGCAAGATGAGTCAAAAAATTAGAATTAAATTAAAGTCTTACGACCACAATTTGGTGGATAAATCTGCTGAGAAAATTGTGAAAACGGTAAAGACAACAGGTGCTGTTGTAACTGGACCAATTCCATTACCAACACACAAAAAGATATTTACAGTTTTACGTTCACCTCACGTGAACAAGAAATCTAGAGAGCAATTTCAATTGAGTTCATACAAGAGATTGCTTGATATTTACAGTTCTTCTTCAAAAACTATTGATGCTTTAATGAAATTAGAGCTTCCAAGTGGTGTAGAAGTCGAAATAAAAGTGTAGATTTGCACGCCCTTAGAAAATAGGGGTAGACATGTCCGGAGCTGCGTGCGAAGGAAAAACGGGAAAAAGAAAACATATCTGGGTCACAGAATCTTTTCTTTGACCCAATTTTTTTGCCAAGAAATTGGCGTTTAAAAGGGAATAATTAATAAGTAATAATATGTCTGGGTTAATAGGAAGAAAAATCGGCATGACCAGCATCTTCGACGAGAATGGGAAGAACATCCCATGTACCGTTTTGGAAGCAGGACCATGTGTGGTTACCCAAGTCAGAACCGAAGAGGTAGACGGGTACAGTGCCCTTCAACTCGGTTTCGATGACAAGGCAGAAAGACGTGCAAACAAGGCCGAATTGGGCCATGCTAAAAAAGCAGGTGCTTCTCCAAAAAAGAGAGTCGTTGAATTCCGTGATTTTGAAGGTGAATACAAATTAGGAGACACTGTTGGTGTTGACCTTTTTGTAGAAGGAGAGTTTGTAGATGTAGTTGGTACATCAAAAGGAAAAGGATTTCAAGGTGTTGTGAAAAGACATGGCTTTGGAGGTGTTGGACAAGCTACGCACGGTCAGCATAACCGATTGAGAGCTCCTGGTTCCATTGGTGCTGCATCGTATCCTGCTCGCGTTTTCAAAGGAATGAAGATGGCCGGTAGAATGGGTGGAGAAAGAGTTACAGTTCAAAACTTAAGAGTATTGAAAGTGGTTCCTGAGAAAAACCTTATCGTAGTGAAAGGTGCTGTTCCAGGTCACAAAAATGCTTACGTAACAATCGAGAAGTAATGAAGGTAGCAGTTTTAGATATTACGGGAAAAGAAACAGGAAGAAAGGTAGACCTTTCTGACGATGTTTTCGGAATAGAGCCTAATGAGCATGCTATTTACTTGGATGTAAAGCAATATTTGGCACACCAGAGACAAGGGAATCACAAGGCTAAAGAAAGAGCTGAGATTGCCGGAAGTACTCGAAAAATCAAGAAGCAAAAAGGTACCGGTACGGCTCGT
Source organism: Flagellimonas sp. (assembly GCF_965601775.1). Lineage (GTDB taxonomy): Bacteria > Bacteroidota > Bacteroidia > Flavobacteriales > Flavobacteriaceae > Flagellimonas. Next base: position 2,844,301 of record NZ_OZ271837.1, on the reverse strand, counting down.
GCAGGTAGCATCAAGTCTCCTGTTTTTAGAGGTGGTGGTAGAATCTTTGGTCCTAGACCTAAAGATTATACCCAAAAGCTTAACAAGAACGTGAAGCGTTTGGCCAGAAAATCAGCACTTAGCCAAAAAACTAAAGCGAAATCTTTGGTTGTGGTTGAGGATTTCAACTTTGAAGCTCCTAAAACAAAAGATTTTGTTTCCTTCTTGACCTCTTTGGGAATTGAAAACAACAAGTCTTTGGTTGTATTGGGTGGAGCAAATGATAATGTGTACTTGTCTTCACGCAACTTGGAGCGTTCCGAGGTAATCAACAGTTCTGAATTGAACACTTATAAGATAGTGAATGCGAATAGCATTGTGTTGACAGAGAGTGCTTTGGAAGGAATTGAATCGAACTTAAAGAAATAAGAGTATCATGAGTGTGTTGATAAAGCCAATCATTACGGAAAAAATGACCGCGGATAGCGAGCTTTTCAATCGTTATGGATTCTATGTTGACCCAAGTGCCAACAAAATCCAGATTAAAGAAGCGGTTGAGGCCACTTATGGTGTATCTGTGGAAAAAGTAAGAACTATGAATTACGGTCCAACCCGTAAATCTAGATATACAAAAACAGGTATCCAACACGGTAAGACCAACGCTTTGAAAAAAGCGATTGTAGATGTTGCCGAAGGAGATATTATTGATTTTTACAGCAATCTATAAGGACAAGAAATGTCAGTTAGAAAATTAAAACCGATAACCCCTGGACAGCGTTTTAGAGTAGTAAACGGATTTGACGCGATTACTACTGATAAGCCGGAGAAGAGTTTGATCGCTCCGTTAAAAAAGTCGGGTGGTAGGAACAGTCAAGGAAAAATGACCATGCGCCACAGAGGTGGAGGTCATAAAAGAAGGTATCGTATTATCGATTTCAAAAGAGATAAGCAGGGTGTTGAAGCTACTGTAGTTTCAATTCAGTACGATCCCAACAGAACAGCATTCATCGCATTGGTGGAGTATAAAGATGGTGAGAAGCGATATGTGATTGCACAGAATGGATTGCAAGTGGGCCAGAAGATTTCTTCAGGTTCTAAATCTGCTCCAGAAATTGGTAACGCATTGCCATTGAGCGAAATTCCTTTAGGTACAATTATTTCTTGTATCGAACTTCGTCCTGGTCAAGGAGCTGTAATCGCAAGAAGTGCTGGTACTTTTGCACAGTTGATGGCGAAAGATGGAAAGTTTGTTACCATCAAATTACCTTCTGGTGAAACTCGAATGATATTGGCCAATTGCTTGGCTACTGTTGGGGCAGTTTCCAATTCTGACCACCAATTGTTGGTATCTGGTAAAGCAGGTAGAAGCAGATGGTTAGGTAGAAGACCAAGAACTAGACCAGTAGCCATGAACCCAGTCGATCACCCAATGGGTGGTGGTGAAGGAAGGGCTTCCGGAGGTCACCCAAGATCTAAGAACGGTATTCCTGCCAAAGGATTTAGAACTCGTTCTAAGACCAAGGATTCCAATAGATACATTGTAGAACGTAGAAAGAAATAAAAGTAAAGAGAAATGGCACGTTCATTAAAAAAAGGACCATACGTTCACCACAGTCTGGAAAAGAAAGTACAGAGCAATATAGAATCAGGAAAGAAGACCGTGATCAAAACTTGGTCAAGAGCTTCAATGATTACTCCTGATTTCGTAGGACAAACCATCGCAGTGCACAACGGGAGACAATTTGTTCCTGTATATGTTACTGAAAACATGGTAGGTCACAAACTAGGAGAATTTTCACCTACACGATCTTTTAGAGGTCACGCAGGAGCTAAAAACAAAGGTAAAAAGTAAGTAAGCAATGGGAGTTCGTAAAAGACAAATGGCCGAAAGAATCAAGGCTGAGAAAAAGCAACTTGCTTTTGCAAAGTTGAACAATTGCCCAACTTCGCCAAGAAAAATGCGATTGGTAGCTGACCTTATCAGAGGGAAGCAGATTGAAATGGCTTTGGCTATTTTGAGATTCAACCAAAAAGAGGCATCAAGAAGATTGGAGAAACTATTGCTTTCAGCTATTGCCAATTGGGAAGCTAAGAATGAGGAAGCAAGCATTGAAGATGCAGACCTTTTCATCAAAGAAATCCGTGTAGACGGTGGTACGATGTTGAAAAGATTGCGTCCAGCACCTCAGGGTAGAGCGCATAGAATTAGAAAACGTTCCAACCATGTAACCTTGGTATTGGAAGCTAACAATAACGTTCAAAGCTAGAACAGAATTATGGGACAGAAGACCAATCCGATAGGAAATCGCTTAGGAATTATCAGAGGATGGGAATCCAACTGGTACGGAGGCAATGATTACGGCGATAAGCTGGCTGAGGATGACAAAATCAGAAAATATATCCACGCACGTTTGGCTAAAGCCAGTGTGTCTAGGGTTATTATAGAAAGAACTTTAAAATTGATCACAATTACCATTACTACGGCTCGGCCAGGTATTATTATTGGTAAAGGTGGTCAAGAGGTTGATAAACTTAAGGAAGAGCTTAAGAAAATTACCAACAAAGAAGTTCAAATCAACATTCACGAAATCAAAAGACCAGAGTTGGATGCCAACTTGGTTGCTGCGAGTGTTGCCAGACAGATTGAAAGTAGAATTTCATACCGTAGAGCCATTAAAATGGCCATTGCAGCTGCAATGCGTATGAATGCTGAAGGAATCAAAATTCAAATCTCTGGACGTTTGAATGGAGCTGAAATGGCACGTTCTGAGTCCTATAAGGAGGGTAGAATTCCATTATCAACTTTTAGAGCTGATGTAGATTATGCTCTAGTTGAAGCTCATACTACCTATGGTAGATTGGGTATCAAGGTTTGGATAATGAAAGGTGAAGTGTACGGAAAGAGAGAGCTTTCTCCACTAGTTGGACTATCTAAGAGCCAAGGAAAAGGTGGAAAGCAAGATGGTGGTGGAAAGAGACAACAACGCCGTAGAAAGTAATTAAGATAAAGTAGAGGAAACATGCTACAGCCAAAAAGAACAAAGTTTCGTAAAGCGCAGAAGGGAAGAATGAAAGGAAATTCCCAAAGAGGACACCAACTTTCCAATGGAATGTTCGGAATCAAGTCTTTGGATTCACACTTCATCACTGCCCGTCAAATAGAGGCTGCACGTATTGCTGCGACAAGATACATGAAAAGACAAGGTCAACTGTGGATTAAAATTTTCCCAGACAAGCCTATCACTAAAAAGCCTCTTGAGGTACGTATGGGTAAAGGTAAGGGTGCCCCAGAATATTGGGTAGCCGTTGTCAAGCCAGGTCGAATCATGTTCGAGGTTGCCGGAGTACCACATGACATTGCTAAGGAAGCACTTCGTTTGGCAGCACAAAAGTTGCCTGTGAAAACAAAGTTTGTAGTTGCAAGGGATTATTCCGCTTAATCTTTTAATGGGTAAGAAAATGAAACAGTCAGAAATAAAAGAACTTTCGGTAGAAGAGCTTAGAGAAAAGCTAACCGAGTTGAAAAAACAGCATGAGGACCTTAAAATGGCACATGCAGTGACACCATTGGAAAATCCTATGCAGATTCGCAGTACACGAAGAACTGTAGCACGATTGGCAACAGAATTAACTAAAAGGGAAGTACAATAATTGGTTTTGCCTTATGGAAAAAAGAAACTTAAGAAAAGAAAGAATAGGGGTTGTTACCAGTAGCAAAATGGAGAAATCCATTGTTGTTGCAGAGGTAAAACGAGTAAAGCACCCAATGTACGGGAAGTTCGTTTTGAAAACCAAGAAGTATGTTGCCCATGATGAGAAGAATGATTGCAACGAAGGTGACACCGTTAAAATAATGGAAACCCGACCATTGAGCAAGACAAAGTGCTGGAGATTGGTTGAAATCCTTGAAAGAGCTAAGTAATCATGGTACAACAAGAATCTAGATTAAAGGTTGCGGATAATACTGGTGCAAAAGAAGTTTTGACCATCCGCGTATTGGGAGGAACAAAAAGAAGATACGCTTCCTTAGGGGATAAAATTGTAGTTACTGTTAAAGAAGCTACCCCCAACGGAACGATAAAAAAAGGTTCAGTTTCAACCGCTGTTGTGGTTAGAACCAAAAAAGAGGTAAGAAGACCTGATGGTTCTTACATCCGTTTTGATGACAATGCTTGTGTATTGTTGAACCCTACCGGAGAGATGAGAGGAACTCGCGTTTTTGGACCTGTGGCCAGAGAGCTTAGGGACAAGCAGTTCATGAAAATTGTTTCATTGGCCCCAGAGGTACTTTAAAAGTAGAAGAGAGATGAAATTAAAGATAAAAACAGGGGATACGGTTGTAGTTACTGCTGGAGACCACAAAGGGTCTGAAGGAAAAGTGGTAAAAATTGACCGTGAAAAGAACAAAGCTATCGTGGAGGGTGTCAATATGGTATCCAAACATGAGAAGCCAAGTGCTCAGAACCCGCAAGGAGGAATAGTGAAAAAAGAAGCACCTATCCAAATTTCCAATCTATCCTTGATGGATCCAAAATCTGGTGAGCCTACTAGAGTTGGATTTGAAGTAAGAGATGGGAAAAAGGTTCGTGTTGCTAAAAAATCCAATGAAGTACTTTAGTTATGAGTTACATTCCTAGACTTAAGCAAGAATATAAGGAGCGCGTAATGAAAGCGCTATCCGATGAATTCGGATACAAGAACATTATGCAGGTTCCAAAATTGGAGAAAATTGTAGTTAGCCGTGGTGTGGGTGCTGCAGTTTCAGATAAAAAATTAATTGACCACGCGGTGGAGGAACTTACCAATATCACAGGTCAAAAAGCAGTAGCTACATTATCCAAAAAAGACGTTGCTTCCTTCAAGTTGAGAAAAGGTATGCCAATCGGCGCCAAAGTAACTTTGAGAGGTGAGCGCATGTATGAGTTTTTGGATAGATTGATTACTACTGCGCTTCCAAGGGTACGTGATTTCCAAGGAGTGAAGGCCAACGGTTTTGACGGAAGAGGAAACTACAACCTAGGGATTACAGAACAAATTATCTTTCCAGAGATCAATATTGACAAAATCAATAGAATCAACGGAATGGATATCACCTTTGTTACTTCTGCACAGACGGACAAAGAAGCAAAATCATTATTAAGCGAATTGGGAGTACCCTTTAAAAAGAACTAGTATGGCCAAGGAATCAATGAAAGCCCGTGAAAGAAAAAGGGCAAAAACGGTAGCCAAATACGCAGCAAAGCGCAAAGCTTTGAAAGAAGCAGGAGATTATGAAGCTCTTCAGAAGCTTCCTAAGAATGCTTCACCGGTAAGAATGCGCAACCGTTGCAAGTTGACAGGAAGACCTAGAGGATATATGAGAACTTTTGGTATATCAAGGGTAACCTTTAGAGAGATGGCCAATCAAGGCTTGATTCCAGGAGTTAAAAAGGCTAGTTGGTAAACCGATATAAAGAAAAGAAATGCTTACAGATCCAATTTCAGATTATCTGACCAGAATTAGAAATGCCAGTAAGGCAGGTCATAGGGTAGTGAACATTCCAGCTTCCAACTTGAAGCAACAAATGACTAAAATCCTTTTTGATCAAGGATACATTTTGAGCTATAAGTTTGAAGAGAATGAGGTTCAAGGAAACATCAAGATCGCATTGAAGTACGATAAGTTTACCAAGGAGCCTGTGATTAAAAAAATTCAGAGGGTAAGTAAACCAGGTCTGCGCAAGTATGCAGGTTCAGGTGAATTGCCAAGAGTATTGAATGGTTTGGGTATTGCTATTGTCTCTACTTCTCACGGAGTTATGACCAGCAAGCAAGCCAAGCAAGAAAACGTAGGTGGCGAAGTATTGTGCTACGTTTATTAATGATAAAAGAATAAAGAAATGTCAAGAATAGGTAACAGTCCAGTTGCAATTCCAGAAGCAGTTACAGTTGAAGTGAATGACAACAACGTAACCGTAAAAGGTAAACTTGGGGAATTGACCCAAGAATTTTCAGGGGTTGCGATTAAGGTAGAGGAAGGCAATGTGGTTGTGGAAAGACCTTCAGACTCTAAGGAGCACAAGGCTAAACACGGACTATATCGCGCTTTGATTTCCAATATGGTCGAAGGCGTTTCCAAAGGTTTCACTAAGGAATTGGAGTTGGTTGGTGTTGGATACCGTGCCACCAATCAAGGACAAAAATTAGATTTGGCCCTTGGGTTTTCACACAATATTGTAATGAATATTGCTCCTGAAATCAAAATTGAGACCATTTCCGAAAAAGGAAAGAACCCTATTGTGAAATTGACATCACACGACAAACAATTGGTGGGACAAGTAGCGGCTAAAATCCGTTCCTTCCGTAAGCCTGAACCTTACAAAGGAAAAGGTGTGAAGTTTGTTGGTGAGCAATTGAGAAGAAAAGCAGGTAAATCAGCGTAATACGTAGTACAATGAAATTATCCAAGACTGATAGAAAGTTAAGAATACGAAGAAGAATACGTAAGATTTCCTTCGGTACAGAAGCTAGACCTAGATTGTCTATTTTCCGAAGCAACAAGGAAATCTATGCGCAATTGATAGACGACAACAAAGGTGTTACATTGGCTTCAGCATCTTCCAGAGACAAGGAAATCGATGCCAAAGGAACAAAAACGGATATCGCTGCTTCTGTTGGAAAGGCAATTGCAGAAAAAGCACAAAAGCTAGGCATTGAATCTGTTGCTTTTGACAGAGGAGGTAACCTATATCACGGAAGAGTAAAATCATTGGCTGAAGGTGCCAGAGAAGCAGGACTTAAATTCTAATAACTATGTACGGGAAGTATAAAAATGTAGAAATAGTTAAACCAGGAGGTCTGGAATTGAAAGATCGTTTGGTTGGAGTTCAAAGAGTTACCAAGGTAACCAAAGGTGGACGTGCATTCGGATTTTCTGCCATAGTTGTAGTAGGAGATGAAAACGGTGTTGTAGGTCACGGTTTGGGGAAATCCAAAGAGGTTGCCACGGCTATCGCCAAGGCAATCGAGGATGCTAAAAAGAATTTGGTTCGAATTCCATTAAACAAGGGAACATTGCCACACGAGCAAAAAGGTAAGTATGGTGGTGCACGAGTATATATCCAACCTGCATCACAAGGTACCGGGGTAATTGCTGGTGGTGCTGTACGTGCGGTATTGGAAGCGGTTGGTGTACACGATGTATTGTCAAAATCCCAAGGTTCTTCTAACCCACACAACGTGGTGAAAGCAACTTTTGACGCCCTTCTTCAATTGAGAGGAGCTCAAACAGTAGCAAATCAAAGAGGAATTTCCTTGGAAAAAGTCTTTAAAGGATAACTATTAAAGTTGATAGTCTGTAGTAGATAGTAAACAGTGGTTTTATAAGAAAATCTAATACTGAAAACTGAGGACTGAAGACTGAAAACTAATAAAATGGCAAAGATTAAAGTAAAACAAGTTCGAAGCGCCATCAAAAGGCCACAAAACCAAAAAAGAACATTGGAGGCTTTGGGACTTCGTAAAATAGGACAGGTAGTTGAGCATGATACAACGCCAAATATCCTTGGAATGATTGATAAAGTAAAACACTTGGTTTCCACTGAGGAAGCTTAAAAATTGTTGGTAATGGAATTGCATAATCTTAAACCAGCCGAAGGCGCTGTACAAAAAGAAGGAAAACGTGTAGGAAGAGGAGAAGGTTCCGGAAAAGGAGGTACTTCCACAAGAGGACACAAAGGTGCAAAGTCTCGATCTGGATATTCCAAGAAAATTGGTTTTGAAGGGGGTCAGATGCCGTTACAACGACGTGTTCCTAAGTTTGGTTTTAAAAATATCAACCGAAAAGAATACCAAGGAGTAAACTTGAGCAAGTTGCAAGAGTTGGTGGACAAAGGAGTGGTGAAGAAAGAAGTGACTTTAGACACTTTGGTGGAAAATCGCTTGGCTCACAAAAATGATTTGGTAAAGATTTTAGGAAATGGGGAGCTAAAAGCTTCTTTGAAAGTATCAGTACATAAATTTACTGCATCGGCCAAAGCTGCAATCGAAGCTGCTGGTGGTGAAGCAATAAGTTTATAAGAACAGCGCATGAAGAAATTTGTAGAGACTATATCGAATATCTGGAAAATTGAAGAGCTGAGACAACGCATCTTGGTTACTTTAGGTCTGCTTTTGGTATACCGTTTCGGTGCACAAGTAGTACTTCCAGGTATTGATACTGCCCAATTGGCTGAATTAAGCGCAAACGCCGGGGATGGAATTTTAGGATTGCTTAACGCTTTTACAGGAGGGGCTTTTGCCAACGCTTCTGTTTTTGCTTTGGGTATTATGCCTTATATCTCCGCTTCCATTGTGGTTCAGTTGATGGGGATAGCTATTCCTTATCTTCAGAAATTACAGAAAGAAGGGGAAAGTGGTAGAAAGACCATTAATCAAATTACCCGTTGGTTGACCATCGGTATTTGTGTGGTTCAAGCACCAGCATATCTATATGGATTGAGTGCTTTGGGTGTCCCTGAAAGCGCTTTTATTCTAGGTAAAGGTCTTGATTTCATTATTCCATCTGTAATCATCTTGGTTACGGGGACCATCTTTGCGATGTGGTTGGGTGAGAAAATAACCGATAAAGGAATTGGAAACGGTATTTCCTTGTTGATTATGATTGGTATCATAGCAACTATGCCGCAATCCTTTGTTCAAGAATTTATTTCTAGAACTACCAATAATACGGGTGGAATCATGTTCATGTTGATTGAGGTGATTATCTGGTTCTTGGTCATCTTGGCAAGTGTACTGTTGGTAATGGCTATTCGCCAAGTACCGGTGCAATACGCAAGAAGAACTGCTTCTGGAGGGTATGAAAAGAACATGATGGGATCTAGACAATATATTCCATTAAAGTTGAATGCTTCCGGGGTGATGCCTATAATCTTTGCTCAAGCAATCATGTTTGCTCCCAGCCTTATTGGTAGAACATTCAATGATACTGCTGTTGGGCAGTGGATGGAAGTTCAGTTTGCGGATATCTTCGGATTGGCCTACAACATTTTGTTCGGGGTATTGATTATCATATTTACGTATTTCTACACGGCGATTACAGTACCTACCAACAAAATGGCAGATGATTTAAAAAGAAGTGGTGGATTTATCCCAGGAATTCGACCTGGAAAAGAAACTGGTGACTTCTTGGATAAAATCATGTCATTGATAACCTTCCCAGGCTCTATCTTCTTGGCTTTGTTGGCAGTATTGCCAGCAGTAGTCGTTAAGTTGATGGACGTACAAGCTGGATGGGCATTGTTTTACGGAGGAACCTCCTTATTGATTATGGTAGGTGTGGCTATCGATACAGTTCAACAAGTGAATTCATATTTGTTGAATAGACATTACGATGGTCTAATGAAAACAGGTAAAAACAGAAAAGTAGCATAACCTATGGCGAAGCAAGCGGCAATAGAACAAGACGGAACTATTATCGAGGCATTATCCAATGCTATGTTTCGAGTAGAATTGGAAAATGGACACGTGGTGACGGCCCATATCTCTGGAAAGATGCGTATGCACTATATCAAATTACTTCCAGGGGACAAGGTAAAGTTGGAGATGAGTCCATATGATTTAACAAAAGCAAGAATTACGTATAGATACTAATACGATGAAAGTAAGAGCATCCATAAAGAAGAGAAGTGCCGATTGCAAGATAGTTCGCAGAAAGGGCAGATTATATGTGATCAACAAAAAGAATCCTAGATTTAAACAAAGACAAGGGTAATTATGGCAAGAATTGCAGGTGTAGACATACCAAAACAAAAGCGAGGCGTTATCTCACTTACCTATATCTATGGTGTAGGGAAAAGTAGAGCCAAAGAAATTTTGGAAAGAGCCCAAGTAAGTGAGGACACCAAAGTTTCTGATTGGAACGATGATGAAATTGGTCGAATCAGGGAAGCGGTTTCCAGCTATACAATTGAAGGGGAGCTTCGTTCAGAGACCCAATTGAACATCAAGCGATTGATGGACATCGGTTGTTATAGAGGAATTCGTCACAGATCTGGATTACCATTAAGGGGTCAACGTACCAAGAACAACTCTAGGACCAGAAAAGGAAAACGTAAAACAGTTGCAAACAAGAAAAAAGCAACTAAATAATAATTAGCAGTCATTAGTATTCAGGCGTTAGAAGAATCTGTTTGAAATGTAAAAGTCTAGGATTCCAATAACAAAGAACTAACAGCAAGGAACTAAAAAATATGGCAAAAGCAAATACAAAAACAGCAAAGAAGCGTAAAGTAATCGTTGAGTCTACGGGTGAGGCCCACGTGGTAGCTTCTTTCAACAACATCATTATCTCTTTGACAAACAAAAAAGGAGACGTTATCTCCTGGTCTTCTGCGGGTAAAATGGGCTTTAGAGGTTCTAAAAAGAACACTCCTTATGCTGCCCAGGTTGCTGCCGAAGATTGTGCCAAAGTAGCTCATGAAGCAGGTCTTCGTAAGGTAAAGGTATATGTTAAAGGGCCAGGTAATGGTAGGGAATCTGCAATTCGTTCCATTCACAATGCCGGTATAGAAGTTACCGAAATCGTGGATGTGACTCCACTACCACACAATGGTTGTAGACCTCCAAAAAGAAGAAGAGTTTAATTATTTATTTACTAATGGCCTTTAGGCCTTGAAAGTGCAAACAGATTATCGAAGGATAAGCCTTAATTCATAGTCGCACTTTCAAAAAATTTAAAAGATGGCAAGATACACAGGACCAAAAACAAAAATCGCTAGGAAGTTTGGAGAAGCGATTTTCGGAGACGACAAGTCGTTCGAAAAGAAAAATTACCCTCCAGGACAACACGGTAACAACAGACGCCGTGGTAAAAAATCGGAATACGCAATCCAGTTGATGGAAAAGCAAAAAGCAAAGTACACTTACGGTATTTTGGAGCGTCAGTTTAGAAATCTATTTACAGAAGCTAAAAGACGTGACGGAGTTACCGGTGAGGTATTGTTGCAATTGTGCGAATCCCGTTTGGATAATGTAGTCTACAGAATGGGTATTTCTCCTTCAAGAAGAGGAGCCAGACAGTTGGTATCCCATAGACACATTACCGTAAATGGCGAGATTGTAAATATTCCTTCCTATTCCCTAAGAGCAGGTGATGTTGTAGGAGTACGCGAAAAATCAAAATCCGTTCAAGCAATTCAAGACTCTTTGGCTGCCAATAGCAGTGTGTATGAATGGATTACCTGGAACTCCGAGAAAAAGGAAGGTACTTTTGTAACTGTTCCAGAAAGACTTCAGATTCCTGAAAATATCAAAGAGCAGTTAATAGTCGAGTTATACTCTAAATAAAAACAACATTAGTCCAATATGGCATTACTTAATTTTCAGAAGCCCGATAAAGTTATAATGATAGATTCAACAGATTTCGAAGGGAAATTTGAATTTCGCCCTTTGGAACCTGGTTATGGATTAACAGTTGGAAATGCATTGCGTAGAGTATTGCTTTCCTCTTTAGAGGGATTTGCCATCACCTCAGTTCGTATTGATGGTGTTGAGCACGAGTTTTCTGTTATTCCAGGTGTAGTGGAAGATGTAACAGAAATGATATTGAATCTGAAACAAGTACGTTTCAAAAGACAGATTGATGATGTTGAAAGCGAAACCGTTTCAGTTTCAGTAAGTGGAAAAGAACAATTGACCGCTGGCGATTTCCAGAAGTTTATCTCTGGTTATCAAGTATTGAACCCAGATTTGGTCATTTGTAATATGGACCCCAAAGTAAGCATCAACTTGGAGGTCATCATAGAAAAAGGACGTGGGTATGTACCTGCTGAAGAAAACAAAAAATCCAATGCACCCTTAGGAAGCATTGCTGTTGATTCAGTGTATACACCGGTAAAGAACGTAAAGTATAGTATTGAAAACTTCAGGGTAGAGCAGAAAACCGATTATGAAAAATTGGTTTTTGAAATCGTTACCGATGGTTCTATTCATCCAAAGGACGCGTTGACAGAAGCAGCCAAGGTGTTGATTCACCACTTCATGTTGTTCTCTGATGAGCGTATCACTTTGGAAGCTGACGAAATTGCTCAGACAGAAACGTATGATGAGGAGTCATTGCACATGCGTCAGTTGTTGAAGACCAAATTGGTCGACATGGATTTGTCCGTACGGGCTTTGAACTGTTTGAAAGCAGCTGAAGTAGATACATTGGGTGATTTAGTTTCATTCAACAAGAACGATTTGATGAAGTTCAGAAACTTCGGTAAGAAATCATTGACCGAATTGGAGGAGTTGGTAATCAACAAAGGTCTTCAGTTTGGAATGGACTTGTCCAAATACAAATTAGACAAAGATTAAGTAATCATATTTTGCTCCCCAAAATTTGGGTCTGGTAGCAAGATGATAAAACAAAGACAATGAGACACGGAAAAAAATTCAACCATTTAGGAAGAACAGCAGCGCATAGAAAAGCGATGTTGGCCAATATGGCTTGTTCTTTGATTGAGCACAAACGTATCAACACTACGGTTGCCAAAGCCAAAGCGCTTAAGCAATTTGTTGAGCCGTTGATTACAAAGTCAAAGACAGAGAACAACCAAACGGCTGAAAAAGGCATGCACAACAGAAGAGTTGTATTTAGCAATTTGAGAAATAAGCATGCGGTTACTGAGCTTTTTAGCACGGTTGCTGAAAAAGTGGGAGATAGACCAGGCGGATATACACGAATCATCAAATTGGGTAACCGACTTGGGGATAACGCGGATATGGCACTGATTGAATTGGTTGATTTTAACGAATTGTACAACGCTGGTAAACCTGCCAAGAAGAAAACTACGAGAAGAAGTAGAAGAGGAGGAGGCAAAAAGGTTGAAGCTGCGGCTCCAGTTGTTGAAACCAAAGCTGACGATTCAGAAGAATAATAACTATGTTATTAACTATTGGAATAGTAGAAAAAGGATACGTGAAAACGTATCCTTTTTTTATGTTCTTTTGTGAAATTTAAATTTTTTAAAGGGCTATGAAATACCACTCAAAAAAGAAAGCACTCATTTTATTGGCAGACGGAACCATCTTTTATGGCAAGGCAGTAGGGAATACAGATGGAACTGCTGTGGGCGAAGTTTGTTTTAATACGGGGATGACGGGATATCAGGAAATATTTACCGACCCATCGTATTACGGACAATTGATGGTAACCACCAATGCGCACATTGGAAACTATGGAACAATGAGTGATGAAGTGGAATCCGATGGCACCAAGATTGCTGGCTTGATTTGCAAAAACTTCAGTTATGAGTATTCTCGACCAGGCGCGGATATGAGCTTATTGGAATTTTTGGAGAAAAACAACTTGTTTGCGATTTCGGATGTGGATACCCGTGCTTTGGTAAGTTACATTCGAGATAATGGAGCGATGAACGCTTTGATTTCAACTCGAGTGGATGAAATAGATGTATTGAAAGAAGAACTGAAACAAGTCCCAAGTATGGAAGGTTTGGAGCTTTCTTCCAAGGTATCTACCAAAGAGCCCTATTATTACGGAGACGAGAATGCCGAAATCAAAATTTCAGCTTTGGATATTGGAATCAAAAAGAATATTCTCCGTAATCTGGCCAAAAGAGGAGCCTATATTAAAGTATTCCCATATAATACGGCCTTCTCAGAAATGGCAAAATGGAATCCTGACGGCTATTTCATATCAAATGGTCCTGGTGACCCGGAGCCACTTGGTGATGCAATTGCCACGGCGAAAGAAATGATTCAGTCGGACAAACCCTTATTTGGAATATGTCTGGGGCATCAAGTGTTGGCCTTGGCCAATGGGGTGTCTACCTATAAGATGTACAATGGGCATCGAGGCATCAACCACCCTATTTTGAATCTAGTTACTGGGAAAGGTGAAATTACCTCCCAAAACCATGGTTTTGCTATCAATAGGGAAGAAACCGAGGCGAACAAAGATTTGGAAATCACACATGTCCATTTGAATGATAACACAGTTGCGGGAATCAAGATGAAGGACAAGGATGTGTTTTCTGTACAATACCATCCAGAAGCCAGTCCTGGACCTCATGATGCCGAGTATTTGTTTGACCAATTTTTTGAAGCGATTCAAACTGGGCGCAACTAAAACGATGTAGTTTATTTTTAAGTTATCAAGCAGGCTTTATTCCTTTTTAAATGAAGCCCAAAAGACTGTCTTTTCATATCTTAGCCGAATTAATTTCAACCAAATAAATTGCTTCAATATGAGTATCATCATCAACATTCATGCACGACAGATATTAGATTCACGAGGTAACCCAACCGTAGAGGTGGACGTTACCACGGAAAACGGAATCATGGGTAGGGCCGCTGTTCCTTCTGGAGCCTCAACAGGCGAGCACGAAGCGGTTGAATTACGTGATGGAGGAAACTCTTTTATGGGAAAAGGAGTGAGCCAAGCGGTTAGTAATGTCAATACCGTAATTGCAGAAGAGTTGGTGGGTACTTCGGTATTCGAACAAAATTATATTGACGCCACCATGATTGATTTGGATGGTACTCCAAACAAATCGAAATTGGGAGCCAATGCCATTTTAGGGGTTTCCTTGGCGGTTGCAAAAGCTGCAGCGGAAGAATTGGGAATGCCATTGTATCGCTATGTAGGAGGTGTTAGCGCCAACACGCTTCCGGTTCCTATGATGAATATTATCAATGGGGGTTCCCACTCCGATGCTCCTATTGCATTTCAAGAGTTCATGGTAATGCCCGTTAAGGCAAAAGATTTCAGTCACTCCATGCAAATGGGAACTGAGATTTTTCACAACCTTAAAAAAGTATTGCATGATAGAGGGTTGAGCACTGCTGTAGGTGATGAAGGTGGTTTTGCACCGACCTTGGAAGGTGGAACCGAAGATGCTCTGGATACTATCGCCAAAGCCGTAGACAAAGCGGGTTATAAACTAGGTGATGACGTTATGATTGCCTTGGATTGTGCTTCTGCTGAATTTTATGTGGATGGTAAATATGACTATACGAAATTCGAAGGAGATAAAGGGGTGGTAAGAACCTCGGAGGAACAAGCTCAATATTTGGCTGATTTATGTGCAAAATACCCTATCATTTCTATTGAAGATGGAATGGACGAGAATGATTGGGATGGTTGGAAGATGTTGACTGATAAAGTAGGAGATAAAGTACAATTGGTAGGAGATGACCTATTCGTGACCAACGTAGAGCGTCTCTCCAGAGGAATTGAAAATGGAATTGCCAATTCCATCCTAATTAAAGTGAATCAGATAGGAACATTGACCGAGACCATTGACGCCGTTAACATGGCCAAAAATGCAGGATATACTTCGGTAATGTCGCATCGTTCCGGTGAAACGGAAGACAATACAATTGCTGATTTGGCGGTAGCCTTAAATACCGGACAAATTAAAACAGGTTCTGCTTCTCGTAGTGACCGTATGGCCAAATACAACCAATTACTTCGTATAGAGGAAGAATTGGGGGGAACAGCTTACTATCCGCAGGAAAAAGCCTTTAAAGTAAAAGCATAATGTTTATTTAGCATTGTAAAAGCCTTTCTCATTGTGGAAAGGCTTTTTTTTGCTCTAATGAATAAGTTTAGGTAACTTAAACTCAAAACCTAAACCACCTAACCTAGTACCCCTAATGAACAATTTTCTTTTTGTTTCTGCGGAAAATGATGCCATTCCAGATTGCAAGGCAGGAGGAATGGGAGATGTGGTCCGGGATGTTCCCCGACAGATTTCAGAGCATGGTGATAAGGTACATGTTATTGTTCCGTCCTATGGTAGATTGCATCAAAATGGTATTTTCAAAACCAGCTTGTATTTCAACCTTCGTGGAATGGGCTACGCGGCAGAACTCTATGAGGTAAAACCTAAAAAGGAATTCCCAAATATTGTGCATTATGTGATACACCATCCCGAGATTGAAGCGGGGGATATTGCCCATATTTACCACAACGACCCTGAGGAGCCCTTTTATACGGATGCCATCAAGTATTTCATTTTCTGTACCGCTGTTGCTGAGGCTGTAAAGCGCAATGCATTTGGAGATTTAGATGTTATCCATTTACATGATTGGCATACCAGCTTGCTTTTATTTTTGCGCGAATATCATGAGGAATATACCTTTTTGAAAGAAACCCGGTTTGTGTATAGTATCCATAATTTGGCGATTCAAGGGATTCGTCCTTTCGGCGATAATTATTCCTCTATAGAAAATTGGTTTCCCAATGTTCGATATGATATAGACGAACTTAAGGATTACAGATACACCGATTGTATCAACCTAATGGCGGTAGGGATACGTTTTGCTGATGCGGTACATACGGTTTCCCCATCTTATAAAGATGATGTACTCAAGCCAAGTTCTCCACCAGAATTTATTGGAGGAGAAAGTTTGGAGCTCGATTTACAAAAAGCAAATGAGGAAGGTCGACTTATCGGCATATTGAATGGCTGTAACTATAAAAACATCAACCAAGAAGAAAAAGGATTTATCTATCGAAATACGGTAAAAGCGCTTTTCAAATGGTTGCAGATGGAGGATAAAAAATATAAAGCCGATTTTCTGGCCCATACGGGAGAGAAAATTATGCAGTATGTTGGGAACAGACCAAAATTCATTGCTTCTAGCGTGGCCCGGTTAACAGAACAGAAGTTTTACTTTTTTATGCGTTCCCCAGAAGCCTTTGTAGAGATTTTGAAAAAGCTTGAAAAAGTCGATGGCATTTTCATGCTTTTAGGGACTGGAGCCCCAGAATACGAGGAACTATTCCGGCAGTTGAGCTACGAGCATAAAAACTTCATCTTTACCAATGGTCAATCTGAAAGCCTTATTGATTCCATGTACCTTGAATCTGATTTATATTTTATGCCGAGTTTATTTGAACCCTGTGGCATTAGTCAGATGCTCTCCATGCGGAATGGAAATCCCTGCTTGGTACATCATACAGGAGGCTTGAAGGATACCGTGACTCATATGAAAACCGGTTTTACCTTTGATGGGGATACCTATGACGAAAAAATAAAGAACATGTTGGCCGCTTTCGATGTGGCTTTGGATGTTTACGCCAACGACAAAGAAAAATGGAAAAAAATCCAAGCTAACGCAAAGCGAATGCGTTTTACTTGGAAAAAATCGATAGATAAATACTACGAACTGCTCTATAATTTGGACTGAACAAAGTGTTCAAATTTCTCAAGTTTACCTATCTGTTAAGAAGGATATAAATAGCTTTGGGAAATTGTTAATGCCTTTGCTTTTTCGTAAATTTCCGGTTCTATTTTAATAATCTTTTAAAAATTACAATGTCGGATAAAGCAATACTTGAATATGCTGGAAATAGCTATGAATTTCCGGTAACAAAAGGTAGTGAGAATGAATTGGCTATAGATATCAAAACCTTGAGGTCTGCCAGTGGTATGGTGACCATCGACCCCGGATACAAAAACACGGGTTCTTGCGAAAGTGCCATCACGTTTTTGGATGGGGAAAAGGGAATACTTAGATATCGCGGCTATTCCATTGAGGACTTGGCTGAAAAAGCTGATTTCCTTGAAGTAGCTTACCTTCTGATATTTGGGGAATTGCCAACTAAGGAACAATTGGAGAAGTTCCATCACGACATTAAGGAAGAGGCGGATGTTGATGAGGAAATGAAAAAGATTTTGCAAGCCTTTCCAAAGGCGGCGCACCCGATGGGTGTTTTGTCCTCAATGACCAGTGCCTTGGTTGCCTTTAATCCCGTTTCGGTAGATGTATCTTCTGAGGAGGCCATGTACTATTCCATTGTACGCATTTTGGCCAAGTTCCCGGTTTTGGTAGCATGGACACAACGCAAGAAAAAGGGACTTCCTTTAAATTATGGGGATGATACCTTGGGCTATGTCGAGAACTTCCATAAAATGATGTTCAAAAGACCGAACAAGGAATATGAGAAAGACCAGATTGCTATCGATGCCATTGATAAATTATTGATTTTACATGCAGATCATGAGCAAAACTGTTCTACCTCTACAGTGCGAATCGTAGGCTCATCCCACGCAGGACTTTTTGCCTCACTCTCAGCAGGTATTTCTGCACTTTGGGGACCATTGCATGGTGGAGCTAACCAAGCCGTATTGGAAATGTTGCAGGCAATAGAAGCTGATGGGGGAGATACCAAGAAATATATGGCCAAAGCCAAAGATAAGAGTGACCCATTCCGTTTAATGGGCTTTGGACACCGTGTATATAAAAACTTTGACCCAAGAGCGCGAATCATCAAAAAAGCTGCTGATGAGGTGCTGGGCAATTTGGGGATTGAAGACCCTATTTTGGACATCGCCAAGGGACTTGAAAAGGAAGCTTTGGAGGATGAATACTTCGTACAGCGGAAATTGTATCCAAATGTTGACTTCTATTCTGGTATCATTTACCGGGCATTGGGAATTCCAACCGAGATGTTTACGGTTATGTTTGCCTTGGGAAGATTGCCGGGATGGATTGCCCAATGGAGAGAAATGCGTCTTCGAGGTGAACCGATAGGGAGACCGAGACAAATTTATATTGGAGAAAATCACAGACCTTTTGTAGATCTCTCTAAACGATAAATTATACAATACCAATAGATATTAAAAACGCCCCTGAAAAGGGCGTTTTTTTGGTTTTATAGCTCTGCTAAGCTATTTTGGGAACTTTCATTCAGTTCTTTGTCCTTTCGGTAGCAGGATTCCATGATTTTGAAATGATAGTAGGTTTGAATCTTCGAGCTTTCTGAAGACAAAACAATTTTCTTGCACCTGTCGAATTCGGTATGTAAGAAACTATGCGCATCAATGGCATTCAAGCTTTGAATGGTAGAATCAAGAGAGGTTCGGTACTTCCTAACTTGAGTATCCAAAGATGAGAGCTTTTTACTAACCGGAAGCCGTTTTTCACGTTCTAAAAAAGCTTTCAAGGCTACCAAGGACTCCTCCTTAATGCAATCTTCATATTTTATTATGGACTTGGATGCGTTTTCCGGTGTTGTGGAAATCACTGCAAAAGAAAAAGGATTGGAGCCATTAGCTTTCATGTGTAAAAGGAAAACACAACTTAAGGCCACTAAGGGAAGAACTAGGATTAAACGCTTCATCTTGAAATCATTATCATACTAAATGTAACAAAATCTGCGAATGGAGCTGCATGTTTTGTCAGAAAAAAGAGTAAAAACGACTATATTTAACTATTTACTAATCAGGTAGTTAAATCAAAAAAGAAAGCCTTAGTAGCATAGAGGGATATACGTATGCAAACGTGTTGTTTTTTTATTTTTTGGTAAGGGAAAATCAAAGGTAAAACAGTAGATTTGCCCCTAAAATTATAAGGTTTTTCTTTTCGGTTACATCAAATTCTAACCATTTAAACCCATTTTGTGCTTATGATGAAGCTCCATATTATTGATGAAACGGCCCCTCTTAAAGCAGTGGTTTTGGGTACAGCCGAAAGCTGCGGACCTGTGCCAAAACCTGAGGAAGCGTACGATCCTAAATCCTTGGAGCATATTCTGAATGGCACCTATCCCAAAGAAGCGGATATGGTCAAGGAGATGGACGCTTTTGCCGCGGTTTTTGAGAAATATGGCGTTAAAGTCTTTCGTCCAGAGGTAATTCAAGATTGTAACCAAATTTTTTCACGCGACATTGCTTTTGTGATTGAGGACAAATTATTTCACTCCAACATTTTACCGGATAGGGAGCGGGAGTTTGAAGCGATTGTACACATTTTGGAACAACTGGACCCAAACAAAATTATTCGCCCGCCGGAAGAAGTTCATATTGAAGGAGGTGATGTAATGCCCTGGAATGACTACATTTTTGTAGGAACCTACACGGGAAAGGATTATCCAGACTATATCACCGCAAGGACAAACAAAGAAGCGGTAGAGTACCTTAGGGAGTTGTTCCCTCATAAGACGGTAAAATCGTTTGAGTTGCGAAAATCCAACACCAACGCCAAGGAAAATGCACTGCATTTGGACTGTTGCTTTCAGCCTGTTGGTAAAGACAAGGCCATACTGCACAAGAATGGATTCCTAGTTGAGGAAGAATACCAATGGTTAGTGGATTACTTTGGTAAGGAGAATGTTTTTGAGATTGATAAGGAGGAGATGTACCAAATGTTCAGCAATGTATTTTCTATTTCCCCTGAAGTAGTTGTCTCTGAACAGAACTTTACCCGCTTGAACGACTGGCTTCGTAGTCAGGGATTTACCGTAGAAGAAATCCCTTATGCTGAGATTGCCAAGCAAGAGGGACTTCTTCGTTGCAGCACGCTGCCCTTAATACGGGAGTAGTGTTACATAAATAGGGCCATTAAAATATCTTGCTGCATGTTTTCTGCCTCCCTTCGAATGGGAGAATCCATCATGGTATTGAAATTGGTTGACATGAAGACTATAGAATCCAATTCTGGAAGATAAAGTAAAACGCAACCCGCACCTATACCACCACCAGAATGCCCTAGGGCATAGGTTACATCCAGGTCGTAGTATTGAATCCCCAATCCATATCTTTTTTCGCCTTTGTCATTCAAAACGAATTCCTGCATCATTTCTAAAGTCTTAGGCTTTAAAAGTTTGCCAGAGACCAATCCTTTAAGGAAAAGCACTGCGTCTTTCGTGCTGGTAACCATACCATCGTCGCCTTTCATCGAGGAAACATTGGCCCTTTGTATTTTTGACACATTAGTTGGAATTCCGACCAACAGCACATCCCAATACGAATCCACAATATTCAAATCATCATCAATGTTATTGGCAGAAAGGTAGTGGGTGGATTTCAATCCTAGTTTTTTGAAAATGTGCTTTTCCATGTATGCCACGTGGTCCCTCGTAATTTTATCTGCAATTAGTGACAACAGTTCGTAATTTGTATTTCGATAAGAGTATTTTGTTCCCGGAGCAAAATCCATATCCTTTCCCTGGATGTGTGACACCAATTCTTCTACGGAAAACACTTTCAATGGATTATGTAAAATTTTGGAAACCAAAATGGGGTCGGTGTTGTACTCAGGAATCCCTGAAGTATGGTTCAATAACATTTTGATGGTCACTTTTTCCACACCTTCTTTGTCCAAAAGCCAGTCATAACTTAAGTATTTGGTAATGGGGTCGTTCAAATCCAATTTTTTCTTCTCATAAAGTTGAAGTATCGCTACGGCCATATAGGTCTTGCTCACACTTTGTAGATAGAATAGGTGTTCTGATGTCAGAGGGTCTTTGTTTTCTACATTGGAATAGCCTGTTGCATGCGACCAAAACCCGGCATCTGGATTGTATACTGTGAGTGCAAGACCTGGGATTCCCATACCGGTATATTTTTCGAGTACGGCTTTGACGGCTTCCTTTTTTTCTTCAGGAAATCCATTCGTTTGCCCCATGCTTAGCGCTGAGAAAAGAATTAAAATAAAAGTTGTTGCTCGTTTTTTCATGATTGATATTTTGCTTCAAATATCCATCAAGTAGCCTCATTTACTGTAGTTTGTTGCCTCCAAAATGCGTAAAGTGTAGCAATTTTAAGGTTGGAATGTAGAGAGTCGGTTGCCTATGCACTATGGACTGCAAGACTGAACCATTGTTTAAATTCAGGAGCGGTAATTCTGCTTACAATCTGAGTTTTGGTAGGTTCGGCTTCATTCCCGAATTCCACAACCAATTTTCCGTTGACGTCTTTTTTGTAGCCTACGAGTCGATTGCGATTCACGATGTATCTACGGTTTAATCTGAAAAATTGTTCCTCGGGTAGTTTGGGCATAATTTTGTTCAGTGAATCGTCCAAAACAAAGGATTTGCCGGTTTGGGTTACCAGATAGGTAGCTCTTCCGTCTACAAAAAACCAAGCCACAGAGGAAAATGGAATATGGTTCATTTTGTTTCCCAGTGCAACCTCAAACCCTGTTTGCCGTAATGCTTTATCCTGTTCGCGCATTTTTTGGGAACCTCTCCATTCATCATAAAAATAGATACCAATATACAGGCCATTGATAACCAAAATCCAAATAAAAAAGATGAAGAGGTTGTAGGTATAGAAATTTATGGGCAGGGGTTCATCGGTATATAGGGCATTGATGACTTCGGTGGCCAATATGATGAAGCCTTGGACGATAAGATTGGTCAATAGCAATTGAACTATCAATCTTTTCGTAAGGCCCTTCTCGTAGGGCATTTTTTTGTCCAGATATACTATGGTAACCCGAAGTAACCACCAGGCAATAAACCCCTGAGCGGTGTCTATGGCGTAAGTGGCATAGGTATACCAGTCCCAGCGAATCGTGCCATAGGTAAGATGATAGTTGATGGTATTGATGACTGGAATCAATATCAAACACAGCAACCAATCCTTGTATTTCCCTAAATAATTGGCCCACATGATATAAAGATACCGATGCTAATTTTTTGTTACAAAATGAAACGCGGATTCGCTACTTTTGGGGGATTTTATTCCAAATTCATGCAGATTACGAATACCATTTTGATGATTCGCCCCGTGGCCTTTCGAATGAACGAGCAGACTGCCGTGAACAACTATTTTCAGGAAACCCTTGAGATTACCAACGAGGAAATCAATAAGAAAGCCCAAAAGGAGTTCGACACTTTTGTGGAAGTGCTCCGAGGAAATGGTGTGGAAGTAATTGTAGTGGAAGACACTAAAGAGCGGGATACGCCCGACTCCATTTTTCCAAACAATTGGGTCTCGTTTCATGCTAGTGGGACGGTGGCCGTATACCCGATGTTTGCCAAAAATCGAAGGAGAGAGCGTAGGGAGGATATTTTTGATGTATTGGAAGAGCATGGTTTTCTTATTGAAAACATTATAGATTACACTGGGGCTGAAGAAGAGGGTGTTTTTTTGGAGGGAACGGGCAGTATCCTTAAGGACCGAGTACACCAAAAAGCGTATTGCGCCTTATCTGAACGGGCCCACGAAGACCTTTTTATTGAGTTCTGTGAGGATTTTGATTGTTTCCCGGTATTGTTTACGGCCAACCAAACCGTAGATGGCGAACGAAAACCCATTTACCACACCAATGTGATGATGGCCATGGCAGAGAACTTTGCGGTGATTTGCTTGGACGCTATTGATGATAAGAAAGAGCGCAAAAACGTGGTGGAACACCTCAAAAAGGATGGCAAACAGGTCATATCCATTACGGAAACCCAAATGCATGCGTTTGCTGGGAATATGTTACAGGTAATTGGTGCCAACGACCAGCGTTTGATGGTGATGAGTACCCAGGCCTATAACAGCCTGCGACAAGATCAAATTGATGCTATTACCCAACATTGTGAGATTGTACACAGCCCATTGGATACTATTGAAACCTGTGGGGGAGGTTCTGCCCGTTGCATGATGGCCGAGGTGTTTTTGCCTAAAGCATGATCATTACCCTGAACTGGTTTCAGGGTGTTTTATTTAGCTGGCCCTTAATATAGTAATCATTCCCCTCAACGCGCTCACCACATCCTGCACTTCCCGTTTTTCAAAGGTGTTTTCTTCCAAATAAAAGAGCATTTCTATCCCAACATCCAGTACTTGGGCTAGCTTTTTTGGGGAACCGTAGGTATCCTCAATCCAGTTTTTTATAGCTTCTTCTTTGCTCATTTTTAAAATTTTATAAGCAAGAAAGGATTTTGGTTTAAGGTGATACATGCCATAAATGACAAGTGCAAAAAGTCAGGCAAAACCTAATAAAAGTGGTATCTTTCCTAAACCAACCTATACTCTATGAAAAAAGAATATGCTCTTTTACCCGACCGTGTTAAAGCAGCTTTTATTGATGCGGTAATTCTGGTGGCCTCAATGTATTTGACCTCAGAGATCTTAAATCTCTTTGATTCAGTTCCTGATTATGTAAGGATTTCCCTTTTCATTGCATTCACTTTTCTGTATGAGCCCATCTTTGTTTCAGTTTTCGGACAAACATTGGGTCATTCCTATAGTGGCATTCGTGTAGAACGGGACAATGATTCAGGGAAGCATGTTATTTTCCCTTTAGCGCTATTAAGGTCTATTATAAAATATATTTTGGGCTGGTTGTCTTTTCTAACGGTGACTGGAGATGAGCACAAAAAAGCTATCCACGACCATGCAGCTAAATCTATTGTGGTAAAGGACAATTAGTCTGTTCATTTTGTCTTGAAACAAAACGAACCAAAAATTCAAGAAGATTTCAAGGAAATTTTTGTGACGCATCACAAAATCGCTTACAAATCCTGTCACTCCATGCTCCTTTTTGCTTTGCAAAACGCACTTTCGTTTGATTTGAAGCTATTTCCGTTAAACCTTCACCCTTCTACTTTATTCCTCTTCAGCTGTAAACTCCCGAATCGCTTGGTTGGGTTCCATAATGGTGTAGCCTTCCCAGAACTCAGGGTTGTAAGCGGGCATATACGTAGCTTTTACACTTTTGTCTTCTTGTAGGCTTTCAAACTGTCCAGAGTCTATCAAGGTGTTGTTGTAGACTACCAATTCCCATTTGTTGGTGTTGGCCATCCTAAAATCGATATTAAGACGCAGTTCGTTCTGCTTGCGACGGCCCTTTACGTTTTTATTTTTTTCAATTACATCCAAAGGGCGGTCAAATCGGAACCAACGCCCAAAGCTGAAGTCCACAAACTTAAGTTCGTATTTGTTGTTGGACAGTTTGGTAAAGCGCATGGTACCCTTATATACGGTTTCGCGATAATAAATGCCCAGTAACCTGAAATTGCGGAGGTTTTTCAGGTTTACAAAGTCAATCTGCATAATGGCAAAGTCCTCAATGTTTACATAAAGCTTACCTCTAAAATCAGCACTACCCTTGGGTTCAAAACCAATTACGTAGACGCCACTATCATCAATATCCGCATAACCGTCTAACGTAAAGCGGTACTTGCGACTTTTGTCAATTACATTGAGTTTGCTGTCCTCAGCATAGTATACTTCACCCAACAATTCCTTAAAGATGCGTTTTTGGCCATCTACCAGCCCAGAAACGGTGTCCTTTCCCAACTCCCTTTCCAGTTCCTTCGCTTCTTCAGCCTCTATATCCGATAGTATGGAATCCACTTGCAACTTTTGGCTAAACAAGCCCGACTTTATCTTTAGATAAGAATCCTTTTTTACATTTTGTTTGAACATGGCCTCCATGCGTTCGCCCAAGTCTTCAAAAGAACCAATGTCCTTTTTGTCGTACAGTTCTGCGGCACGAATCACATTGGCTTTGTATTTCCCTTTGTTTTTATAAAAATCACCCAGAGCTTCAGTATAATGGTAGGAGTTTCGGGGAATAACCCCTGCAATGCTATCAATAAGCTCCTTGTCCAACTCCTCAATCGAGGACTTTTCAAAACCTAAATCCACTTTATGGATATTTCCAAAAATGGATTGTCTCAAAAAATAACGCTGTTTTACAGGCTGGTCATTGGTGTTTTGTAGTAAACGCTCTTTTACTTTTCGCATAATCTCGTCTACGTCCAATTCCTTATCAAAAAGGTAGACCCCGCTCAATTCAATATTTTTGGGACGTACGGTGATGACCGAATCCTGAAGTTGTTCCAAGGTAAATCCAATTTTTTCATACCCCAGGGATGAAATATAAACGGAATCTAAAGCGAGAGAATCTTTTTCTAGCATAAAGCTAAACCGACCTTCCTCATTGGTAATTACCCCTTGATTCTCCCCATATTGAACCGTAGCATAAGGGATACCTTTTTGGGTTTTGGCATCAATAAGTCGGGAACTTACAGTCTGTGCCATCAAAAAGGGCATAGACACAAAAGCAAGTGCAAAAAAGACAAGTGGTTTAGGTGCAGACATTGGGCTGTATTTGGCTATCATCAATATAAAGACATCAAAAGTAGGCAAAGGGTTGCCTGCACTTAGACGACTTTAACTTGATTTTATAACAGAAATGAGCGGAAATTATTTTAAGAATTCGCCAAGTTGCGAATCATACCCCCAAAAATGAAAAAATGAAAGGGTAGAACACTGTACCAATACAATCTACCTTTTAGGCCTTTGGGCCGGAAAGTAGCGGTTTGGTGCAAGACGTTGTTGTCATCGATATGGAATTCTAACCAGGCTTCACCAGGCAATCGCATTTCTGCAAACAGGAGCAAGCGTTTCTTCTGTTTATCAGCCAAAAGTACGCGCCAAAAGTCCAAGGCATCTCCTGGGAAAATCTTATCAGGGTGGGTACGTCCTCTTCGGAGTCCCGGACCACCGTTGAGTTTATCCAAAAACCCGCGGATTTTCCAGAGCCATCCACCATAATACCAGCCCGTTTCCCCACCAATTTTCCAAATGTTGTCCAAGGCCTTGTTCTCATCCTCGACCTTTAGGGTTTGCACGTCTTTGAGCACGCCAAACTTGGGTACTTGAATGTACTTTTCCAGGTTTTTGTTGAAATTTCCGCTTACCATACTGTCTTTCCAACTGCTCACGACCGAATTCTGGGCAATTTTTATAAAAGCCATATCGATTGCCTCTTTGTAGGTATGTGGTTGGATGCCTAATATGTCCTGAAGACGGGTATCTTCTGCAATGACCTCGATTTTCATGCTGTCCACTAAGTTCAATGCCAATTTGTAGGATGTTGAAGTCACAAAATAGAGCCAATATGAGGATAGCTTTGGAGTCATGACTGGAACGGTGTAAATCCAATTTTTAAAGCCCCGCGCTTCCGCATATTGATGCAGCATTTCTTTGTAGGTGAGCACATCAGGTCCGGCAATGTCAAAAGAATCATTATAGGTCTGTTCGTGGCCCAATACCCCCAACAGGAAATTAATGACATCCCGAATAGCAATGGGCTGGGTTTTGGTCAATACCCACTTTGGGGTTACCATTACCGGCAGTTTTTCACAGAGATCTCGAATAATCTCAAAAGAAGAGCTTCCCGAGCCTACTATGATTCCCGCTCGGAGCACGGTCAATGCAAAGGGGCCATCTTGGAGGATATTTTCGACATTTTTCCGGGACCAGAGGTGCTTGGATAGGTTTTGGTCGTTGACAATCCCGCTGAGGTAAATTACTTGTTTGATATTGGTTCTCGCTACATACGCATTGAAGTTCCGTGCAGCTTGGGCCTCCAATTCATCAAAATTTTTGGTAGTTACCGTCATCAGGTGAATCAGGAAATAGGCCACGTCAATGTCTTTGGGAAGTTTGTTTGGGGCTACTTCTTGAAGGAAATCGATTTCAATGACCTCTACTTTTTTACGGGTTTCTTTATCAATGGACAGTCGGGTTTCATCCCTTACGGCACAGACCACCTCATGACCCATTTCTAGAAGTCTGGGCAACAATCGCATACCTATATAACCGTTGGCACCGGTCAGCAGAATCTTCATTACTTAGGGATTTTATTCATGGCAAAAATGGATAGAAATGGGCCAACTGTAATTCCAATAACTAGGACCCAAAATACCAAGGGCAAGAATTCAGATGCAGTGAGATTAGCTTTGCAAACTACCATGATGGAAATAACCAGAAACAAAAGAGCAACAGCGAAATTTATAAGTACAATCATCCGAATGCCCAGAGCATATATTTTGGGTGCGTTGTTTTCGGTTACTGTTGTGGGGTAATTGAAGTTCCAGGGCTTTACCCTTTGTACTAAAAAAGCAAGCAAAGCGTACATCAAAAAGCTGATTATCAAAATGAACCAAATGGTGCTTTTACTTCCAAAACCATCAGCCTCTCCCCTGATGTTGAAATGTATGGGTATGGTTTCAGGAAGATTGGCAAAGGACAACCATACATAAACCGCATGGCACCCAATAAGAATCCAGCCCAGAAGTAGAATCATATGGTCTGTTCGATTGGGTTTTACTTCAATTTTTGGATGGTTTTGAAACATGGGCACTGTCTTGTTCTACCAATCTTTTAGATTTACAAATCCTCTATGGAAGTAGGCGTATTATCTGCTTTGTAATCCAAAAGCTTTCTAAAGTACTTCTGAATCGCTTTGGTATCTGATTTCACCTTGATAAAATAGTTGTCCCGATAAATGGAATATACGGCAAAATCACCCTTGTAAATGGACAACTTGTAATAGGGGATGACTAAACCATAGGTTTCCAAAAGAGAACGGAATCGGACAATGATACCTTTTGGGCGCATCTCAATGTTGCAGGTGTTGAGGTTGTTGTCTAAAATCAACAAATTTTGGATTTCGAGACTGGTTTCTGTAATGTGAAGCTTAGGCGACCCAATACCACCCATGGCAAAACGCTCTTTGAGCGTAAAGGGTTTACCTACTTCGGCATCAATTTTCTCAGTGATTTTTTTATCTGTGTAAGATACGTTCAGAAGCATGCTTAAAATTAACCAAAAACAACGGGTTTGTTAGGGCTGAAGCCTAATATTGTTGGTGGAAACGGGTAAAAAATATGTAGTTTTGCTGCCTCAAAACAGGTTTTATGGATTTACAGCCCTTGTTGGTGGAAAAAGTGAAGGAGGCCGTAACGCAGTTGTACGAAGTGGAAGTGCCATTGGTAGAATTTCAGCCTACACGAAAGGACTTTGAAGGGGATATTACGGTGGTCATTTTTCCAATGCTTCGGTACGTAAAAGGTAATCCTGTGGAAATAGGTTCCAAAATAGGGGAGTACTTGGAAGCACATGTGGCGGAAATAAGCAAGTACAATGTGGTCAAGGGTTTTTTGAACCTTTTGGTTTCTGACCTGTATTATCTAAATTTCTTCAATTCCATACGAAACGAAGAAAACTATGGTTTTGCTGAGTCCAATAGCAAGGATGCCATTATGGTGGAGTATTCTTCGCCCAATACCAATAAACCCTTGCATTTGGGTCATATTCGAAACAATTTGTTGGGGTATTCCGTTGCTGAAATACTAAAAGCTTCTGGCCATAAAGTGTACAAAACCCAAATTGTCAATGATAGAGGAATCCATATTTGTAAAAGTATGTTGGCATGGCAACGCTTTGGAAATGGAGAGACTCCCGAGAGTTCTGGCTTAAAGAGCGACCATTTAGTTGGAAAATATTATGTGGCCTTTGATAAGGCGTACAAAGCAGAAATATCCCAGCTTGAGGCTGAAGGAATAGATAAAAAAGAAGCCGAGAAAACCGCGCCTATCTTGTTAGAGGCACAGGCGATGCTTCGCAAATGGGAAGCAGGGGATGAGGAGGTAGTCAAGCTTTGGAAAATGATGAATGGCTGGGTATATGCTGGCTTTGACACCACGTATAGGAACCTAGGTGTGGATTTTGATAAGTTGTACTATGAAAGCGACACCTACTTGCTAGGCAAGGATGTCGTGGAGGAAGGTCTGAAAAAGGGAGTTTTCTTTAGAAAAGACGACGGTAGTGTTTGGATTGATTTGAGTGATGAGGGATTGGATGAGAAAATTGTGCTTCGCGCTGACGGAACCGCGGTTTACATGACCCAAGATATTGGAACCGCCATTCAACGGGTAACCGATTTTCCTGATATCAATGGGATGGTTTATACTGTGGGTAACGAACAGGATTATCACTTTAAAGTTCTGTTTTTGATTCTGAAGAAATTGGGCTATAACTGGGCAGAGCAATTATATCATCTGAGCTATGGTATGGTCGATTTACCCAGTGGGAAGATGAAGAGTAGGGAAGGTACTGTCGTGGATGCGGATGACCTAATTCAAAATATGGAAGAGACCGCGGGAGAGATTTCCAAGGAGCTAGGGAAATTGGATGGGTATTCTTCAGAAGAAAAGCAAAAACTATATCGTATTATTGGTTTAGGTGCCCTGAAATACTACATTTTAAAGGTGGACCCCAAGAAACGTATTCTTTTTAACCCTGAGGAATCAGTGGATTTTCAAGGGAATACGGGACCCTTTATTCAGTATACTTATGCTAGAATTCAGTCTATTTTAAGAAAAGCCGATTTTAAGGTCTCGACGGCGCTCGACCTATCTTTCACCTTACATGAAAAAGAAAAGGAACTGCTGAAACAAATCCAGCTTTTCCCAGAAACGCTGCAATTGGCCGCTGAGAATTTTAGTCCAGCGCTTATCGCCAACTACGTGTACGACTTAGTAAAGGAATTCAACTCGTTTTATCAGCAAGTCACCATTCTTGGGGAAACGGATGAGGTCAAGAAAGAATTTAGGGTTCAACTTTCCCAAAAAGTGGGAGAGGTCATTGAATCTGGATTTAGCTTATTAGGAATAAACGTACCTGAGCGCATGTAATGGAGGGTTTAGGGCTGTCAGAAACCGAGAAACAAATTGCCGCTCTGGTTTTGGCAATCGGCCTGATTTATGTGTTTGTTAGGGTAGGATATGAGTACATTTTAGGCGAACGATTCACCCTCTATCATGTTTTTCATCCCGTAAAAAGAATTAACAGCCAGGAAAGGCAGTTTATCAAAGATTTTTTAGTTCCCTATCACCAGTTTAACCCAGAAGAGAAAAAGGATTTTTTAAAGCGCTTTGCTTGGTTTAAATCAAAGAAACCCTTTGTTTTTTATGGTGGAATTGTCAATCAAGAGCAGATAAAAGCCTATGTGTCTGCATCGGCTGCTCTGATGACTATGGGTTTTCGGGACTATAGATTTGAACATTCTGTTTCAAGAGTTATTATTTATCCGGATAAATATTATTCCCGTATTGGTAGGAACCACCATATTGGGGAATTTAATCCCAACCTGAAAATATTGGTGTTTTCTGCAACGGATTTGGAGCGGGGTTTCAAGATTCCAAACGACAACCAGAATCTGGGTATCCATGAAATAGCGCACGCCTTGATGTATGAAACGCGCAGAAAAAGTACTTGGGAAGCGAGACGTTTCAAGGTAGGGCTGGCTCGAATCAAAAGAATTTACGAGCAAAATGAATTTCAAGAGAAATTGGCAGAATCCAATTATTTTAGAGCATATGGTAAGACCAACTTTTATGAGTTTTTTGCCGTAGTCATGGAAAACTTTGTTGAAACGCCAATGTATATGTCCAAAAACTACGCAGATATATTTGATACGGTATGCAGAATGTTGAATTTTGTCCCCTCTCTCAAAAGCAAATAAAAAAGCCATGCTATTGCATGGCTTTTCCAATAACCAACTAAATTAACTATGAATCAGAACTAGCTGTCACTGCCAAATTGTAAACAACCAATCCAAATCCAATTTTGTTGATGGCGTCACCGATGTTATAAACTACATCAAGGGCTAATCCGCCAAAAATACCTTCATACCATCCAGGTGTACCTGCCATATATCCAATTGGATAAATAGCCCATCCTACCAATACAAACCAGCACAAGGTTTTGTGGGCTTTTAGAACAGCGCCTCCAGCTTCTTGAGCCAATTTTTTCGCTTGTCCTAACCAAATATCATATACAATTACAAAGTAGGCGATACCTGAGATTAGACCCCAGATTTGTGCTTGGTCGCGATATACAGCTTCTCCAATATATCCAGTTACCAGCATTACTACGGAGAGGAAGATAAGCCTCCACATTAGGGATTTCTTGGCCCCGGCTACTTTTAAGATGAGGTAGAATTCCACACACATTAAAGGTACGGTCAAAATCCAGTCTACGTAACGGAAGAAAGTCGGAGACTCTGCATTGACTGCCCAGTAATCGCGCATGTACCAGTAGTGTACAGCGGCAATGAACGTAATTAGACCGGAAACCAAAATAGAGGTTTTCCATTTTTTGTCAAATCCGTTCATGGACAAGAAGAAGAAGGCTGAAGCAGCCATCATGGCCATACACCCTACAAAGAAGGTAAAGCCTACATAGTCATTAGTAGCTATCTTAGCTACCATAGGTAAAGATGTGAATAAATTTTCCATATATATATTAAGTTATTAGTTTTTGTTGAACCAAATGTATTAAAAATTAAACAGAATTTTATAATTTTGTTCATATTTTTTTACGAATGATTCAACAAAAGACATTGAATTTTATGAAACTAAAAAGTGGAATGATTGTGGCGACTGTCTTTTCCCTCTGGTTTTCAGTGTATTTTGATGAATATACGGAGGCAGCAATAGCGTATACTCTAATCATGAGTTTTGGGGTTTTGCATGGTGCCAACGACATCCGATTAATTCAAAGTATTAATTTAAATTATTCAAAATCAGTATTTTGTAAAATAGTTCTTATCTACGTATCTGTTGTTCTTAGTATTTTGATTCTGTTTTATTTATTTCCCATATTGGCGCTTTCCCTCTTTATTTTAGTAAGTGGATACCATTTTGGGGAACAACATTGGTCCCAAAGTGTTGTTGTTCACTCATTTTGGAACATCTTGTTTTACTCTCTTTATGGATTGTTTATTTTGTTCATGCTTTTCAATATAAAAAGTGAACAAGTGGTGCCAATATTGGAGGATGTTATGCAAATATCCATGCCTTTAGCGTTTTTTGATTATTCGATACTTTTTCTTGGATTAGGATTGTTGGCAATTGGCTCATACTATTTTCTGAATAAACGGGTCAAACGTAATCTTCTGGAGGAACTCTTTGTTTTAGTAGTCTTCTTCATCATTTTTAAGACTGCTTCCTTGTTATGGGGTTTTTGCATTTATTTCATAATATGGCATAGTATTCCTTCCTTGAAGGACCAAATGGATTATTTGTATGGAGAGTCGAATTGGAAAACCTTCGGGCGGTATGTGAAAGATTCTTTGCTCTATTGGATACTATCCATTATAGGTTTACTGGCACTCCTTTGGTTTTTGAATGGTAGTTCGGAAAATATGATAACGATATTGATTTATTTTCTAGCGGCTATCACTTTCCCTCATGTCATCGTGATGTCACGCTTAGAGCATAAGAACTAAAAGTTGATTCTAAAACTGAGATTTGGCGTAATACCCAAAGAAATATTCTCTACGGTTTCAATTTGATTATCATCAGCGACCCTATAATAGGTGTTTAGGATGTTTCTCCGATTGGTGACATTCAGCACGGATACGCCTGCATTGGCTTTCACGCGTCGACTGATATCAAACTTGTAAATGGCTGAAGCATCGGCACGGAAATATTCGGGTAATCTACTGGAGTTGGGTTCGCGAAAATTGATTTGCGCTGGAAATACGGAAGTATCCAATGCTTCGTCTCCTTCCATGGGTTCGGTAAAAGGCCTTCCGGTTCGGTAGTTTACGCCCAAACCTAGTTTTAAATTTCCATAGGTATAGGTTCCTGCTAGGGTCAAGGTGTGACGAATGTCCAGGTTGTTTGGAAAATTATTCGGGTCAATCGATTCAAAGGTATAGTCGTTTTTATTGTAGGTGTAACTGAACCAACTACTATAATTTTCACCTTTTTTGTTGATCAATAGCTCTATTCCACCAACATTATACAAACCAATTTCACCATTGAATTGGTTTTGGTTTTGGAAACCTTGGGTGCTCGTGCTGATACCTTCCACACGCTTATAAAAACCTTCGATTCCCAAATAGAAGTCGTTTTTTTCATAATTAAGCCCGACAGAGACTTGCCTGCTTTGTGTAACGGGAAGTGAAGCATCATCAGAAAGTACCCAACGTCTTTTCTCGATACCTAGAAAGTTTTGCTCCAAATCTACTACTTGATTGGTGGTCTGGCTCTTGAATTCCCCCAAAACTTGTGCCCGTAAATAGTTGGCGACCCTGAAATTGATGTTCAACCGAGGTTCAACCAAAAATCTATTAAAAGTCCTCAAGTTTTCGATATAGTTTATTCTTGCACCAATTCGTCCTATGAAGTGCTTGTTTTCCGTTGCATAGGATAGATCAGTATGAGGTGCATGGATACGAATAACTCCCTTTATGTTGCTTCCAAAAGGAGGTTGGGTGATATTGGTGGTATTCCGTATTCCGGTTTCAATAAATTGATACCCGTTGCTCCAATGTAAGCGTTCCGAAAACCTGTATGTAGTATTCAACTTCAAGGCGGATTCCTCCACTTGGTTGTTTTGAAAGAGTAATTGTATCTGGTTGGCAAAAAGATTCTGTGCGTCGAGGTTGTAGCGAGTGTAATACACATTCAGATTACTGGAAAGTTGGTCTGTCCATCTGCTGGCTAGCTGTGCTCCAACCGAAAAATTGGTTTGGTCCAGCAGGCTATTGGTTGTTTCGTCGGTATCCAGATTGGTTTCCTCAAAGTTTAGGTCATTGTTGATGTTGATAAAGTTTAAGCGTAATTTTTGATTTTCATTAATATCGTAGAGTAGCTTTGCTGTAAAATCGTAAAAGAAGAAATTCTCCTCCCTTCTGAAGGCCTGGTCTAGCCTAAGATTGTTTTCATCAATTACTTCTGTATCCTGGAATGCACGGTCAAAAAAACGGTCGTAGGTTGGAGTGTTTAGAAAATCCGTAGTAGATCTCCTTGCGGAGAATTGTAAGGCCACATTGTCTTTTAAAGGTATTTGCCCATATAAATCCCCACTAATAAAATTAAAACCTGCTCCCCCGAAGAAGGTGTCCGATATTTCGTTGTTGGTTTCCATTTGGATGACGCTGCTTACCCCGTCCCCATAATTTGAAGGAGTTCCATTGGTAATAATGGTAACCTTATCCGTTAAATAGGGATTAAAAGCAGAAATCAATCCGAAGAAGTGTCCAGATTGATACATTTTGATGCCATTCCACAAAATAAGGTTCTGGTCATTGGTGCCCCCACGAACATTGATGTCGGAAACGGTTTCATCCACACTTTTGATTCCGGGCAATGCCTGTACGGTTTGAAGTACATCAGGCTCTATGAGTCCTGGAAGAATTCCAAAATCCGCTGTGTTTAAGGTTATGCTTGCATCTTCTTCTTTGATAATACCTGTAGTTAAAAATTTGTATACCGTAACTTCCTTAAGCTGTTGGTAATTTTGGGCCAATAGGATTTTAGGACATTCTTTTCCTGTGATCAACTTCTCTACCGAAACATATTGAGTTACAAAACCCAAAAACCTGACTTTTAAAGAGGCGTTTCTAGGAATGTCTTCCAGTTTAAAATTTCCCTCCATATCTGTGGTTAGCGCTATTTCCGAATCCAAAACTTCCACGGTAGCACCCATGACTGTATTTTCGGCAAAATTGTCGAGCACCTTTCCGCAGACATCAACCAGACTTTCCTTTACTATGGAATAATAGCGATCACTAAGTTTTTCAAGCTTTATCTGGAATTCATTTTCAAGGAATGACAGGATATCGTCCAGTGCCACAATATTGTCGGGAATGGTTGTATCCAAGTTCTCAATATCCTTGTCGATGTATGAAAACTTAATGTTGAACTGGTCCTCAAGTCCTTTTAGGATAGTAATAACTGGACGCGCGGTATTTTGCGAAGTTTGGGCCATTGCAAAAAATGGCAAAAACATCACAAGCAAAAAGAAGAACTTTCTAAACCTACTGATTGGTGTTCTCAGCATAGAAAAGTACATTATTACCCTCATTTTGGAATTTGATTCTAGATGGGGTAGCTATACTTTTTAACGCCATTTTTAAGTCTGTGTTGCTAAACGTGCCCGTAAAAAGTAAATTGGCATCTACATTTTTGGTGCTTACGGAGATATTGTATTGTCTTTCAAGCTCATTGAAGACATATTTAAGCGGAATGCTCTTAAAAGAACTTTCATTTCTGGTCCATGAAGGCTGGGAAGCATTGGACTCTTCTACATCTATTACTTTTCCATCGATAACCAGAAAAGAGGTCCCAGCGGGTAACTGTTTTTTGATATCCTTGTAGTCCACTTGGACCAAACCTTCAAAACAATTGACCTCAAAAAAACCATCCCGGTTTTCAACATTAAATTGGGTTCCTAACACGGAAACACTGCCCTGGGTGGTAGTTACTGTAAATTTCTTTCCTTTGGCTACCTTAAAAAAGGCCTCTCCTTTAAGATTAATTTCTCTGTTAGTATCCCAACTTTTCTCACTGAAGGTGACTTTGGAGTCAGCATTTAAGATAACTTCAGACTGATCTGGAAGTAACAACTCGTTATTTTCCGCCAGTTCTGTGGAGTACGAAGTATTGGAAAAATTCAGATAGAGATACGAGCCTGTGATGAGGATAACAATGGCAGCGGCAATGCGTAAAAACCTTTTATAGGGTTTCATAGCAATAACCTTTGTTGAGGTTTGCGAACGATTAGCTTTCAGCTGCTCCAACGTATTCTCCACATCAAAATCGGGAGTTCTCAAAGAAGCAGATACCTCTTTAAGTTTCTCATAGGAAGCATACTCTTCCGAAGATTTGAACTTTGCAAGTTCTTCATCGGAAAGCTCACCATTAAGCCATTTTGCTAAAAAATTTTCCTGCATGATTTCCAGGCTTTACCTTAATATAACAACTACGTTTAAAAATACCCTACTTTTTCAATTCACAATCTTCACTTTTCGATAAACAACATAAAATTTTGAGCAGTGCACAATTCCACATTGTTTATTGATCAAATTCCGTCAATTTGTTCACGCAATGCTTTTAGCGCCAAATGCATTCGTTTTTCAATGGCCTTTACACTTACTCCTTCCATTTCAGCAATCTCGGCATACTTTTTTCCATCAATTCGATTTAGGAGAAAAGTGGTTCTTTGATTCTCGGGCAAACTGTTTATGGCATTGTCCAGTTTTTGTTTATATTCTTTCTCTTCGAGCAAAAATTCGGGAGACTCGTTGGATTGTTCTTTACCTGTCTCCGCATACTTCAATCGTATTTTTTCGGCTTTAAGCACATTCAAATACATATTGTTGGCCACGGTATACAGATAGGATTTTGCTTTTTCTGGAGTGACTTTGCTACAATTCTCCCAAAGCTTCACAAAGGCTTCCTGTACTGCATCGTTTGCTTTTTCTTCATTTCCAAACTTATAATATATATAGTTGAAAAGCGTTTTTGAGGTAGCCCTAAATATGGAGCTATAAACCTGGTCTTCGCAAACGTTGCTCATTTAAAGAGGTGTGTTGATTTTCAAATATATCTTAAAAAAATGGAAGATGAAGTAGGGTTTTTTATTTGAGAATTGTTCTAGGAGTGTACCAAGAAACAAAATCCAAATCGTTATGAAAAATGTATTCAACAAACTAGTACTGACTAACCTCCTTGCTATGGCTCTGCTGTTCACCGCTTGTCAGGAGGAATTTGAAGAAGTAGGAGGGGACACACAAGAAACTATCGCAGCGAATTCCAACACAGCTGTTTTGATAGAAAACACAGCCACAAAAGATGGTTCTTTTGACAATATCGTCGATGGAGCAAGTTGTTTGGCTATTAAATTTCCATATACTGTAGAAGTAAACGGTATTCAAATTACCATTGATTCTATAGAAGATTTACATGCCATCGAAGAAATCTTTGATGAATTTGATACTGATGAAGATATCCTTGATATTTTATTTCCCATCACTATTACCTTCGGAGATTTCACTGAGTTGGTTATAGAAAACATAGGTCAATTACGTGAATTGGCAGAGCAGTGTAGAGAAGGTGGAGATGATGATGATATTGAATGTATCGACTTTGTTTATCCAATTACTTTGTTCACTTTCGATATTAATGAGCAATTGACTGGTGAAGTTACCGTGAATAATGACATGGAGCTCAGAAGGTTTTTTGCTGGTTTGGAAGAAGATGAGCTAGTAAGTATTCAATTTCCTTTGACTTTGAAGAAGTTTGATGGAACTGAAATAGTTGTGGATAGTAATGCCCAATTGGCGGCTGCTTTAGAAAGAGCTAAAGATGAGTGTGATGAGGATGATGATGATGATTTTAATGATGACGACTTCACTAAAGAAAGACTGGACCATTTGTTGGTAGAATGCCCATGGGAGATTCGAGAAGTAATTCGTATGAGCACAGACCAAACCGGTCAATACCTAGAAAATACCCTTGATTTCGCAGAAGATGGAAGTGTTGTATATACGGACGGTGCAGGAAGGATGATTACTGGAGAATGGTCTACTAGAGTAACCGATGATGGTGTAGCCCTAAATTTAATGTTCACTGAGCTGATTGACTTCACTTTGGAATGGTTGGTTTATGAAATTGGAGAACATAAAATCAAATTATACTCAGATGATGGAAACAAAATCGTGTTGAGACAACATTGCCCGGATGATGATGGTGGTAATGGCGGTGGAAACGGTATTATCAGCGTAGAAACCTTGACCAATGCTTTGTTGGAATGTGATTGGATTATTAAGAAAGTTACCAATCAGGGAGAAGAAGTTGAAAGGTTATTAGGTTACGAATTCACTTTCATCGAGGACGGTACACTAACCGTAGGTAATGGAGTTACTTCTTTCCAAGGTACTTGGGAAATCGTATCGAATGACGATAATGTTCGCACTTTGAAAATTAATATTGGTGATGAGCCAGCGGTATCATTTGAATGGCCCTTGACAGATATTGACGGACCTAGTATTGCAGGATCAACACGATTAGTATTCTTCGATGAAAATGCTGATTACAAGATGGTTCTTGAAAAGGAATGCGATGACAGTGCAGGTGATAACGATGTAGCTGAAATTAGAAATATAATGCAAGGAGGAGACTGGAATGTTGCCCTGTATGATGACGAAGGTATGGACAGTACGGCGGATTACGCAGGCTTGGACTTCAGCTTTTCTATGATGAATGAGGTACAAGTTGCTATAAACGATGATCCGCAAATTTCAGGTCTCTGGAGGGTAATTAGAGATACTTCGGATAACCTTCTGTTTTTCTTAACCTTCGATGACGATGGAATTTATGGAGAATTAACCGAAGCTTGGTATATCTCTGAAGTAAGCGCTAATAGAATTGAACTAGTCTATGAAGACGAAACTGTGAATTTCAAAACTTTGGTTTTTGAAAAACCATAACCAATTTCCCCAATAATCACGGAAAGGACGGTCCTCCCCAAGGCCGTCCTTTTCTTTTTATTCGTAACTTTGGCGTCTTCAAAAATGACAAAAGCCGATGTTCGATAATTTAAGTGATAAACTGGACAAAGCCCTACACGTACTCAAGGGCCATGGTCAAATAACAGAGATCAATGTTGCGGAAACCATAAAGGAAATCCGTAGGGCTCTGTTGGATGCGGATGTCAATTTTAAAATTGCCAAAGAATTTACCAATAAGGTCAGGGAAAAGGCCATGGGCCAAAACGTATTGACCAACCTTCAGCCAGGCCAGCTTATGGTCAAGATTGTCAAGGATGAGCTAACCCAATTAATGGGAGGCGAAGCAGAGGGCATTGACTTATCTGGAAACCCTTCAGTGATTTTAATGTCAGGGCTACAAGGTTCCGGTAAGACCACGTTTTCCGGTAAACTGGCAAACTATCTCAAGAACAAGAAGACTAAAAAGCCGCTTTTGGTGGCCTGTGATGTATATCGTCCAGCTGCGATTGACCAATTGCATGTGGTTGGGGAACAAATAGGGGTAGAAGTATATTCTGATAGAGGAAATAATGACCCCGTTGCAATTGCAAAAGCGGGAATCCAACATGCAAAAAGCAATGGTTGCAATGTGGTGATTATCGATACCGCTGGTCGATTGGCAGTGGATGAGCAGATGATGACTGAAATTGCCAACATTCACAAGGCAGTTGCACCACAGGAAACCCTGTTTGTGGTGGATTCCATGACAGGGCAGGATGCCGTGAATACCGCTAAAGCCTTTAATGATGTACTGAATTTTGATGGTGTCATCCTTACGAAATTAGATGGTGATACCCGCGGTGGTGCTGCAATTTCCATTAAATCCGTGGTGGACAAACCTATCAAGTTCATCGGTACCGGTGAGAAGATGGAAGCCATTGACGTGTTCTATCCTGCGCGTATGGCCGACCGAATTTTGGGTATGGGGGATGTGGTTTCCTTGGTGGAGCGTGCCCAAGAACAGTTCGATGAAGAACAGGCCCGAAAAATTCAAAAGAAAATAGCAAAAAACCGTTTTGGGTTTGATGACTTCCTAAGCCAGATTCAGCAAATCAAGAAAATGGGGAACATGAAGGACCTCATGGGTATGATTCCTGGTGTTGGAAAGGCCATGAAAGGGATGGACATCGACGATGATGCCTTCAAACACATTGAGGCCATTATCCATTCCATGACTCCGGATGAGCGTTCCAATCCTTCAAAATTGAATGCAAGCCGCAAAAAACGAATCGCTTTGGGTAGTGGACGGTCCATTCAAGAAGTGAACCAACTGCTGAAACAATTTCAACAAATGAGTAAAATGATGAAAATGATGCAAGGCGGTGGGGGCAAAAAGATGATGCAGATGATGCAGAATATGCGATAGAAAGCGAATTCCAAACAAGAGACTAAGAACACTATGGAAATACTGGACGGGAAAAAAGTATCCAACGACATCAAAGATGAAATCGCTGCTGAGGTAACTAAAATGAAGGAACGTGGCGAAAAAGTCCCTCATTTGGCAGCTGTTATTGTTGGAAATGATGGGGCTAGCCTAACCTACGTAGGAAGCAAAGTACGAGCCTGTAAACGCATTGGTTTTGAATCTACCTTGATACAACTACCCAATACAACAAGTGAAATTGAGTTGTTAAAAACCATAGATGAATTGAACACCAATTCAGATATTGATGGGTTTATCGTTCAGTTGCCACTTCCTGACCAAATCGATACCCAAAAAGTAATCATGGCTATTGACCCAGATAAGGACGTGGATGGATTCCATCCCACAAACTTCGGAAAAATGGCCTTGGACATGAGTACCTTTATTCCGGCCACCCCGTTCGGGATTTTAGAATTGCTCGACCGATACAATATTGAAACCCAGGGAAAACATACGGTGGTTATTGGACGTAGCCACATTGTGGGTCGACCCATGAGTATTTTGATGGGGAGAAAAGGATTTCCTGGAAACTCAACCGTTACCCAAACCCATAGCCGCACCAATAACATTGAAAAAGTTATTGCCGAAGCGGATATTGTGATTTCTGCCTTGGGAATTCCTCATTTTGTAAAAGCTGATATGGTAAAGGAAGGTGCGGTAGTAATTGATGTAGGGATTACCCGAGTTCCTGACGAAACCAAGGAGAAAGGCTATTACATTACCGGTGATGTGGACTTTGAAAACGTGAGCAAAAAGGCATCGTACATCACACCAGTTCCTGGAGGTGTAGGTCCCATGACCATTGCTATGCTATTGAAAAATACTTTGTTGGCCCGAGAAAGGCACAGAGGCAAGGCTAGTTAGACGTTTGTTCTTCAGATTGAAGTAAAACACTCGCATCTTCTTCTTCCGGGGTAAGGATTTCAAATTCTGTTTCCCCTTCATCGTTGGTGCAACTGCCCAAAGCAAATCCAGCAAAAACCAGAGAAACCAAAAGTAGTATAGTTTTCATATTTGGGTAAAATTTAGGGTGCTATCTATTGGAACGCCAGATGGAGGTCATTTCATATCTTCAACCGTAACTTTTCGATGAATGGAATGGCCATGCAAAGCGCTGATTAGTGGAAATCTATGGCTAAATTCCGTATCTTCCAGTCAAACAACCCAATCATGAAACCACGGATAGCATTCCCATTTCTCTTCGCAGTCATTTTAGTTTCCTGCCAACCTAAAACCAACACTGACACTACTACCGGTACAGTGCCAATTATTAAAGTTTCCTTTTCGGATTCAGTAAGTTCGGAAAGTCTGGATGGCCGTTTGTTGCTGATGTTTGCCTCTGACGAAACCAAGGAGCCTCGGTTTCAGATTAGCGCCGGTTTGAATGCGCAACCCATTTACGGAATGGATGTGGAGGGAATGCAACCCAATCAAAGAAAAACATTTGATAATTCCATTTTTGGTTTCCCCTATGCCAATTTAGCTGAATTGCCCGAAGGTGAGTATTATGTACAGGCACTATTACATGTTTATGAGACTTTTGAATTGTCAACAGGCCATACAGTGAAGCTACCCATGGATAATGGAGAAGGGCAACAATGGAATCGTTCGCCAGGAAATTTATACAGTAAACCGATTAAGGTTGAAATCAAAAAAGGGGAAATTCAGCATATAGAATTGGTAATGAACGAAGTGATTCCTCCAATTGAAGAACCGGAGGATACCGAATGGATAAAGCACATCAAGATAAAATCCGAAAAACTATCCGAGTTTTGGGGTAGGGATATGTATTTAGGGGCGCATATACTTTTACCCAAAGGTTTTGAGGAACATCCGGAGGCGAAATATCCTCTTATGATTTTCCATGGTCATTTTCCCAGCGACTTTGGCGGATTTAGAACCACTCCGCCAGACCCAAATATGGAACCTGACTATTCTGCAAGATTTGATGTTGAAGGGTATAACATCATCCAGCAACAAGAAGCCTATGATTTCTATAAACGTTGGAATGAACCGGATTTTCCTCGTTTTTTGATTATCGAAATACAGCATCCTACACCCTATTATGATGATTCCTATGCCGTAAACTCAGCGAGTCAAGGTCCGTATGGTGATGCCATTACTCATGAGCTCATCCCCTATATCGAAAAGGAATTTAGAGGAATGGGTGAGGGATGGTCCCGCTTTTTGTATGGTGGTTCCACAGGAGGCTGGGAAGCGCTGGCTGTTCAGGTGAAATATCCCGATGAATACAACGGTTGCTTTGCGGCTTGTCCTGACCCTATCGATTTTCGTGCGTATTGCTTAACGGATATCTACAAAGATAAAAACGCCTATTACTACCCTTCAGAACACAAACTAACCGAAGTTCCCGGTCATCGAGACTATCTGGGACATGTGCAAAACAGCACTAGGGAATACAATCATCTGGAGTTAGTACTCGGAACAAAATCGCGTTCAGGACAACAGTGGGATATTTGGGAGGCTACTTACTCTCCACAGGGTGAAGACGGTTATCCAGTGCGATTATGGGATAAAATGACCGGTGAAATAAACCACGAAGTTGCTGAATATTGGAAAGAGAACTATGATTTGCGATATATCTTGGAACGGGATTGGGATAAATTGGGAGATAAGCTCAAAGGTAAGATTCATATCTATTGCGGCGATATGGATAATTACTATCTAAATAATGCCGTCTATTTGATGGAGGACTTTTTGGAAAGTACAACGGACCCGTATTATGCGGGCGAAGTGGATTATGGGGATAGAGCCGAACATTGTTGGAATGGGGACCATGAAAATCCCAATCACATCAGCAGGTTGAGATACAATTCCATGTATGTGCCGAAAATTATGAAACGGATTATGGAGTCTGCCCCCCAAGGTGCAGATTTAACCAGCTGGAGATATCAATAATGAACAGAACGAACAAAGTTGCTTGGGTTGTATTTGCCTTTTTGGCAATAGGGGTTGGTTTGTATCCGCTACTGTATTTGGTGGCAGATAGTAAAATAGGGCTACTACAAAGCAAAAGTGATGCGCTTTTGGCCAATACCTTTTGGAACATTGGTTTTTATGGGCACATCACCTTTGGAGGAATAGCACTCCTTACCGGTTGGTCGCAATTCAGCCAAAAACTGAGAAAGAAAAGAATCCAATTGCATAGAAATCTGGGTAAGGTATATGTGGTAGCGGCGTTTGTAAGTGGTATCTGTGGAGTATATATTGGTTTTTATGCCACAGGTGGATTCATAACGTCTGCAGGGTTCATTGCTTTGGGTTTGATTTGGTTATTCACTACGGGGAGGGCATATCAAGCCATTCGGGACAAGGATTTATCCTTACACCAAGGGATGATGATTTATAGTTACGCTGCGTGTTTTGCGGCTGTCACTTTGCGAATTTGGTTA
Organism: Flagellimonas sp.; assembly: GCF_965601775.1. Classification (GTDB taxonomy): domain Bacteria; phylum Bacteroidota; class Bacteroidia; order Flavobacteriales; family Flavobacteriaceae; genus Flagellimonas. The sequence continues at coordinate 2,800,633 of NZ_OZ271837.1, read as the reverse complement.
CCTATTTTGACAGCCACCGTTGGAAACTTTATCGTAGCCTATAAAATAGTGGCATGGCTCTGTTGGGTGCCAAATATGGTTTTTGCCTATTTCTGGGTAAGAAAAAAAGGATTACAGATTGGATAGTCTACTTAGCAAACAATTGCCCCATATCCTTGAATGCCTTGAATTCTAGGGCATTTCCAGCCGGGTCAAGGAAAAACATTGTGGCTTGTTCGCCCACTTCACCTTCAAAACGGATGTAGGGTTCAATGATGAACTTTATGTTTTTGTCCTTTAAATTTTGAGAAAAGGTTTGAAAGGTATCCCACGGAAGAACAACACCATAATGCGGGACTGGAACGTTTTTACCATCCACTGGATTCGTATGCAATTCCTCTTCAGATTTGGGCTTGTAATGAATAACCACTTGGTGGCCAAACAGATTAAAATCTACCCAATGGTCGCTGCTACGGCCTTCTTCGCAACCTAGCACTTCACGATAAAAAGTTCTGCATTCATCCAAATTATGCACTGGAATGGCAACATGGAACGGGGTAACGGTCGACATGATAAATTCTTTTAGGGAAAATTACCCTTTCTTTTTCACGCCTGCAAAAAATCAATAATCTGATTGTTCACATCTTCTTGATGCATGGAGTGACCCAATCCATCGGTGCTTACCAGTTCACTGTTTTTCCAAGATTTATGTACTTTTTCTGAAGCATGATAGGGGGCTATAGCATCCAAGCGATCGTGGAACAACAAGCCTTTTTTAGCATTGGATTTGGCAAATTCCGAAGTGGAAAAATCTCGAATGTGGAACCCGAACCGGTTAAAGATGTAACGGTCAATATGTCCCATGAATCTATCACTAAATTTTAGGATTTTTTGAAATTGATCCATAATCTCATGGAATTCCGAAGGAGAACCGATGGTTACAATTTTTTCTACTTCCAGATTGGGATTTTTATACTCGTTGTACATTAGAGTCATGCCCCCTACGGAATGCCCAATGACATACTTGGGATTGTAGGTATTGACCATATGATGAACCGCTTCTTCATACAAAGGCACGTAGAGCAATTTTCCCGAAGAATGACCATGGGATGGTGCATCAAAGGCCACTATATTATAATCAGCTTCCTGGAGTTTTTGGATAAGGTTTCGCCATCGAAAGGTGTTGCTTTCCCAGCCATGGACCAATAGCACGGTTTCTTTTTGACCTGGCCAAGTATACGATTGCAATTGGTGCCCGGAAACGTCCTCAATCCTATTTTTTGCCTTTTCCAAATAATCTGCTTGTTGAGGCAAAACTCTTCCTTTTCGGACCGTACAAAAGAGGACAAACGCTTTGTGCGCTGTCTTTTGGGGAACAAAAAAAGAAAGAAGGTTAAAATATTGCCCGTAAAGCGGGGGGAGAATTTTGGCTACGATTTTTTTCATTTGGTTACTTTTTGTAACTTACTCTATAAAAGAGAGTAAAAATACAGGTATTTTTTTAAAATTTTCAAGGTAACTCAGTAAAAATCAGGTGATACAATGGAAACTGTTGTTGATAATCAGAAGGTTAGAATTACAAAAAAATTGGAAAAAATGTTCGGTCATATTGATTACAAACATCCTCCAGAACTTTGTCCAGTGCGCGATGTTATGTCCGTTGCATCTGACCAATGGAGTACATTGATTATCTTATGGTTGGCCTATTTTGGAACGCTTCGGTTCAATAAGCTCAAAAAGTATGTGTATGGCATCTCCAACAAAGTATTAAGCCAACGTTTGAAAGTTTTGGAAGCTGATGGCTATATTTCTCGAAAAGCCTATGCCGAAGTCCCGATTCGAGTAGAGTATAGTTTAACGGAGTTCGGTCATTCCTATGTGGAAAAACTGTTGGAATTGACCGAATGGATGCAGACAAACTCTCCCAAAGTTTTGGCCAATCGTGAAAAGTATGGATTAGTTTAGTCCCGTACCCGATTCCAGATATCCAGGTACATTTTCCAATCCCCGTTCTCTTTTTTCCATACCACCACATATTTTCCCTTCCAATTGGAAACCTCTCCGTCTTCGTTTTTACTGGAACCCGAATAATAACCATAGTCATAAGCACTGTTCCCAATAAAGGTGATTTCTTCCGGTACAATTTTATGGGTCAAAACCTCCGAACTGCTCCCTGCAGCCCACCATTTTTTAATGTTTTCCCTTCCGGAAACAATAGGTAGGTTATTTGGAAATATTTTGCCATCCTGTGTATAGCTTTGTGCCATCGTCTCAAAATCTTTATTGATGTAAGCTTGGGAGAAATTCTGAACGGCGGATTGTATTTTGGTTTTTTCGGATTCATTGGTGGTTACTAATTTGCCATTGGAACAATCAATTTTCCACGTTGGAAATACTATCGATTCCGTTTTGTCAACCCATTCCCCGACCCATTTAAATCCATCGGAGTTAATCTCATAAAATGTCAACCTATAAGAGCCATCCATACCATTTGGCGCTTTTTGCTCCCTGTACAAAACAATGGTTCCGTCTTCTTTTTTGTTTCCCTCCCAAGCAGGCAAGGTAGTAGAAGGGGATGAAGTACTGTAATAATGCACATACCATTTTGTACTATCGGCTATAAACTGACGTATACTTCCTGAATGACTACCATCCGCTTTTAAGGTTTCATCTTGAACGGCAGTTCCATTCATGATGTACTTAAATTTCCAAACCATGTCTTCAGGTTCTGCCCACGTTTGGTCTGGTTTCCTCCTTTCCGATTTACATTGGCATTCCCCAATCAATGGGGCAAAGTCCAAAAGTTGCTCTGGCGCTTCCGGATTGGGTAACCCATAGGGATTTTCATCGGAAGGTTCATAAACATACTGCGCACTTACGAAGAGCGGAAACCATACGAAAAGAAGGAAGGCTAGGAGTTTCATATTGTTTTGATTGATTTCCCCAAATTACCAATAAAACTTCAATGATAAAAAAGAACGATTCTAACTTTCCCTATGAACTGCGGTTATGCTAAAGGCGGGAAGACAAATGGAGACATATTCGCACTCCTCATCAAAGGGGTTGGAGTATTGAACACGAGTATGTCCATCTACCATGATGGATTCTCCAGCTTTGAGAACAATTGTTTCATCATCAATAATAAATTGTTTTCTGCCTCTTACTACTAAAGTATATTCAGCAAATTCCGGGGTTTGGAAGGGTTCGCTCCATCCGGGAGGAGCTACCATATGGGCAATGCTTATATTCTGGTTTCCATCCGTAGCCAAACCAAAGTGTTCGGCAATATGTTTTCCATCATCCGTTGGAACTATGAAAGGGGTTTTTTGTAGCGTATATTTTTTACTCATTGCACGGTTTTAATCCCATCCGAGCATGAGATATTTGATTTTCGCCTCATCTGGAATTTGTACCTCCTCAATACTTGAAGTGGTATATCGAAGACTCGCTGGAAGGTCTTCTTTGTCCAATGTAAAATAGAGATTACTTTGCTTAGGAAAAATCACAACGCTATTTAAGGTGGTCACTATTTTTTTGATGCCATAGTTGGCCTTGATTTCTTTAAAGGTACTTTGAAGGCCAACCCCACTTTCCGTTAGATATCTTGCGTCAAAAACTCGAATGTTTTCTATAGTGGGGATGCTATCTTGATTTGGAGTAAGGGTCAACAAATGCTTCCCTCCTTTTTCAAAAATCTTGATTTTCCTGAAAGCTTCCCCTAATTTCGGTCCAGAGGTATCCCTGACCACTGAATCTTTTGTAAAAACGGACTCAACATCCGAGGCCGGGGTTTGTTTTAAGAGTGGACCGATACGCTCTTCTCCAATGACAAAGGTTTCATCTTTTTCTTCACAGGAAGTAAGAAGTACAAAACTGAAAACAAGCAAGGCTAAGGCTGTTCTTTTCATGATGGGCAATTATCGTATGACTTTCTTCAATACTCCAAGCACACCTCGAATAAATGTTGCACTGGTCAAGACCTTTACAACCGGATTCATGCGGGTACTTCGACTACGGGAAGACGTTCTTCGTGTTGTGGTTTTTCGTTCTTTTTCTTTTTCGGCCTCTTTTTCAGCTTTTTCTATTTTTTCATTCAACACTTCATAAGCACTTTCCCTATCAATCTCTTCATTGTATTTTTTAACCAACTTTGATTTCCCAATCGCTTCTTCCAATTCAGAAGGAGTCAAGACATCCATTCGACTCATAGGTGCGCGAAGTAAGGTTGCCGCCAGGGGAGTTGGCCTTCCTTTTTCATCCAAGGCAGAAATAAGCGCTTCACCAATTCCCAAGGAAGTCAACACCTCTTTGGTATCGTAAAACTCAGAATCTGGATAGTTTTCCGCAGTAAGTTTTATGGCTTTTCGGTCCTTAGCGGTAAAAGCACGAAGGGCATGTTGGACTTTTAGCCCAAGCTGCGCCAAAACGTCATCTGGAACATCCGTGGGGTTTTGCGTAACAAAATAGAGTCCAATGCCTTTGGAACGGATCAGTTTTACAATACTTTCAATTTGGTCCAACAAAGCTTTGGAAGCTTCCTTAAAAATGAGATGTGCCTCATCAATAAACAAAATCAATTCGGGCCGATCACTATCACCTTGTTCAGGAAAAGTACCATAAATTTCCGCAAGTAAGCTCAGCATAAAAGTGGAGAACAATTTGGGTCTGTCTTGGATATCGGTCAAGCGGATAATGTTGATAAATCCTCTTCCATTTTCATCAATTCGAACCAAATCATCCACCTCAAACGATTTCTCCCCAAAGAAAAGTTCAGCACCTTGTTGTTCCAATTCAATGATCTTTCTCAAGATGGTTCCCGTTGAACTCGTTGAAATTCTTCCATATTGGGATTGAAATTCTTTTTTTCCTTCCCCTGTGGCATATTGCAGTACCTTTTTAAAATCCTTCAAATCAAGCAAGGGTAGTTTGTTGTCATCACAATACTTGAAAACTACGGCTACTATGCCTTCTTGAGTAACGGTAAGGTCCAAAATTCGAGACAGTAAAACCGGTCCAAACTCAGAAACAGTTGCGCGTAATCGAACACCATCTTGTTCCGAAAGCGTAAGAATTTCAACGGGAAATCCACTAGGCTCAAAAGGCAATCCAATTTTTTCATGGCGCTCATCGATTTTAGGATGTCCAGGACTGGGTTGGGCAATACCACTGAGATCTCCTTTAAGGTCCATCAACAATACGGGAATGCCCTTATTGGAAAGATTTTCCGCAATAACCTGAAGCGTTTTGGTTTTTCCCGTACCCGTGGCACCAGCAATAAGTCCGTGGCGGTTTAAGGTTTTCAAAGGTACCTTTACAAAGGCGTTGGTCACGGTCTCTCCATCCACCATGCCTGCTCCCATAGTAATGTAATCGCCTTTGGTGGCATATCCTTTTTCAATGTGCGCCAAGAATTCCTCTTTCCTACCCATACAGTTCAATTTCCGATAAAAATAGGGTAATTTTAAGCAATTCTAAAAATGCCAAGATGAAACAGAAATCCTCTTTTTTTCTATTGCTAGCTGTTTTCGGATTCCTATTTTCTACCTACGCCCAGGAGAATGACAAAATCATATTCCATAAATCGCCAGACCCCAAACGTCAGAAAGCTCCTTTTAGCGAAACCGTTCAAGTTGGAGACCTCTATTTTTTGGCTGGACAAATAGGGATGGACCGAAGTGTGGGAAAATTGGCAGAGGGAGGTATTCAAGGTGAAACCGAACAGGCTATCAAAAATATTCAAGGGGTGTTGAAAAGGCATGGCCTGACCTTGGGAAATGTGGTAAAATGCACGGTGATTTTAAGTGATATCAATGATTTCAGGGCTTTTAACGAAGTGTATATAAACTATTTCACCAACAAACCTGCCCGAACTACCTATGCAGCTGCTGGTCTGGCCGCCGGGGCAAAAATTGAAATTGACGTTATCGCTGCAAAAGAGTAATTCCTCATTAGTACTTTTCGACTTACAATGTACTAAGCACTATCTTTGCCCAATGATTAAGGAAGTAGAAAGTGTAATGGATTTGGTAAATCAAGGGAAAATGTTGCCCTTGATGGAAGAATTTTACACCATTCAGGGCGAGGGTTTCCATAAAGGTACTGCTGCCTATTTTATTCGGGTAGGGGGTTGCGATGTAGGCTGCCATTGGTGTGATGTCAAAGAAAGTTGGAATGCTGAAACCCATCCTCCCACTTCAATTGATTCCATTGTGGAAAATGCCGCCAAATATTCTGATACTATTGTTGTGACTGGTGGAGAACCTCTAACATGGGATATGGGGCCTTTAACACAAGAACTAAAAGCTAGGAATCTACAGACACATATTGAAACTTCTGGAGCCTATGCGCTCACCGGAATCTGGGACTGGATATGTCTTTCTCCCAAAAAAAATAAACTACCCGTGGGTGAGGTGCATGCCAAAGCCCACGAGTTGAAGGTAATTGTATATAACAAGCATGACTTTATTTTTGCTGAAGAACAAGCTGCTAAAGTTTCATCAAATTGTATTTTATACCTTCAACCGGAATGGAGCGTTCGGGACAAAATGATTCCTTTAATTGTGGATTATGTTATGCAAAATCCCAAATGGAAGGTATCCTTACAGACCCATAAATATTTGAATATCCCATAAGGGTTTAGCGTCCGCCGTTACCCATTAGATCTAGTACGCATTCGTCATCCAAAATGGGAACTACATCGGATGTACGCGCAGCCCTGCTCTGTAACATTTTTATCAAGTCAACTCCGCTTAAAGTGCAGGCGGAAGACAATCTTTCCCCTTTACCGGTCAAGGCAACTAAACCTCTTGCTGCGGGACTCCCAAACTCCAGTTGAGCCTGCATCAAACATCCTTCTACATTGCAGTGATTTGGTGCATCGACGTCTTCATGGTCATTAATTGCTTCAGTACCTAAGTTGACCAATCCGAAAAGATGTCCAAACTCATGATTAAGGGTAGCCGTTTCAACATCGGTAAGGGTGACAGGTGCTCCGCTGTTATCTGGAGGTGCCAATCTTCGTATGGTAGATTCAAAAATTACCATAGACGTATTACGGAAGACAGCCCCAAGAGTAACTAAATTTTCTTCTTCATCATCCCCATCTGAAGGCGCATCGGCAAAATAAATGTATACAGCTAGGGTATTTTCATCATTGAAGGCAGTTCTATTGGCCTGTTCAAGGCTATCTATCTCCTGTAAGGTCAAGGTTTCCTCATTTGGTGAAGGGAACTCATTGAATATGATTTCAATATCTTCCTTAAAGGAATGTAGTCTTACAAAATCTTGAAAATTGGCCATGGTCTCTACGCTAGGCCTAAAACCTGGAGGATGCGCTATTTCAATTTGTAACCTATCGAAGTTGGTATTTGCCAATAGGTCATTGGCGGAAGCTCCGGTGGCCAAAAGATTTCCAGACCTGTCAACATCTGGTGGTGGAGGTGTGGGTGGAGTTGTGCCGGTTCCTGGATTCTCAGGTGGTGTTTCAGTAGCGCCATCTGATGAACACGCTATGAAAAACCCCATAAGAACTAAAAGGAGGAATATTCTGTTCTTTTTCATTTTAAAAATATTACAATCTTAAACGCAATTTTTTGTGATTTTATTCTCTCTTAAAAGAGAGTTTAGCTAAATAGTCGTAATGATCCCCAGATATTACAAGATCACAATTCAGATTTATTTTTTGGCATTCCTGCTTTAAGGTCTCAAAATCAATATATAACCAATCTAAACGCTCACTTTTTTCATCTTTATATTCTAGAAAAAAACTAATCTCACCATAGTAATCTTTGTCACCTGGCACCCATACACCCCCATCATCATCATTATCGTACATATAAATAATATCACTGGAATCGAGTAAAATTTGACCATTCGGTTTCAATAATGTTGTTAAATGCAGCAAAAACCTTTCCAAGTTTTTTAACGTTCCTGCCAATCCTATTCCATTCATCAGAAGCAATAAGGTATCGTACTGGGATCCCTTAAAATTTTCAATGGAAATATGATGTGTTGAGCGAAGTCCACGTTTTTGGCAAACTTCAATCGCCCCAATGGAAGCATCCAAAGCGGTTACTTGAAAACCCTTGTTTTGGAGATAAAGGCTATGGCTGCCCACTCCGCAGCCAATATCTAGCGTTTGACCCTTGCATAGGGTTAATGCTTTTTGTTCCAAAGAGGGCATTTCATCAAAACTTCGAAACAAATAGGGAACAGGAATTACATCTTCATCTCCCAAGGAGGAAATGGTTTTGATGTCTTCAGTATACTCACCGTTAAAGAAATCAAGTGCCGCTTGTCCAAAAATATCAGGCATAAAGGTCCATCAGAAGGTTACAAATATGGGACTTTAAATAACATTAAAGGTTTAAGTGCAATCTGTTTTTTAAGTTTGCCTCTATGGAAGAAGAGCTTCGACAACTCCCTCAGAAAGCCCAAGAAAAGCATTCAGAAAACAAGCGGTTTTTCGTAAAACTCAAAAAAAAGCCCCCGAAAAACCTGGATTATCTGATGCAGGAGCTTCATGAGGAGGAATTTCAGCGCACCGATTGCCTCAACTGTGGGAATTGCTGCAAGACCACGGGACCTCTTTTTACTCAGGCTGATATTGAACGAATAGCAAAACACTTGAGATTGCGTCCTTCTGATTTTATCGAAACCTACCTTCGAATCGATGAAGAAGGGGATTATGTGTTGCAACAAGTTCCTTGTGCTTTTTTAGGTGCTGATAATTACTGTTCTATTTACAAAGTTCGACCCAAGGCTTGTCGGGAGTTTCCACATACGGACCGCAAAAAATTTCATCAGATTTCTAACCTTACCCTTAAAAATGTGGCCATATGTCCAGCTGCATTTAATATTGTAGAGGAAATGAAGAAAAAAATTAAGCCCTAACGATTTCTTATCTTTGGAATATGGAGCAGTTGATGAACTATTTTGAGACCATTCCCCCGCTTCATCGTAGTTTGATTTTAGTAGGGGGAATCACTTTTTTTTGGATTCTGGAAGGCATAGTGCCACTTTTTAACGTGCCGTACAAAAAATGGCGACATTCTGTACCGAATTTCTTTTTCACCTTGACTACCATTATAATCAATTTTCCGTTGGCCTTTTTGTTGCTCAAAACATCCGACTGGGCGGTGGCTAACGAGTTCGGAATTATAAATTGGTTGCCTGAAATGCCTTTGTGGTTGTATGTTTTTTTGGGCGTGCTGTTTTTAGATTTGATAGGAGCCTATACCGCTCATTGGGTAGAACATAAGGTTAAACCGTTGTGGATGGTCCATTTGGTTCACCATTCTGACCATAATGTGGATACCACAACGGCCAATCGCCACCATCCTTTGGAAAGTTTGATTCGCTATACTTTCACCTTGATTGGGGTTTTTTTGGTCGGAGCGCCCATTGGAATAATAATGCTTTATCAAAGTATGTCAGTCGTATTATCCCAATTCAACCACGCCAATATTAAATTGCCCAAGAAGGTGGATGAAGCTATTAGCTGGGTTATCGTAAGTCCTGACATGCACAAAGTGCACCATCACTATAAATTACCCTATACGGACTCTAACTATGGAAACATTTTTTCTATTTGGGATAGAATGTTTGGGACCTATATGCAGCTAGACCCGGATAAAATTGTTTATGGGGTGGATACTTTTCCTGATGAAAAGGAAAACAGTAGCATCGTTGGACTGTTGAAGCAGCCGTTTCATAAATACAGAAGGCCTACCACCGAAGGTCAGTCGTAAAGCAAATAGTTGCTGCGCACTTTTTTGAAGGATTCTAAATCCTCTTTCCAAGTTTTTTTGATTTCTTCCTCTGAAAGACCAGATTCAACATGCTTTTGAAGCTCTTCGGTCCCTGAATGCTTGGTAAATGAATCTGTTTTGAAGAATTTGGATTTGTCAACGGTATTTTTATACGCCTCCATAAGCCATTTCAAAGAGATAGAGTCCATTTTGGGATGCTTGGACACATCCTTGCCATAACAGGTTTTTCCCTCCTCTTTTGGAAATTTGGAGCCAAAATTAGGTTGGGGTACGTAACTGAAATCATAAGCAGTACTATCCAGAAAAGAAGCCCCATAGCGCTGGAACTGAAACTCAGTTCCTCGCCCCGCGTTAACGTTGGTCCCTTCAAAAAGCCCCATACTGGGATATAGGTTAATGGAGGTATCATTCGGTAAATTAGGAGAAGGACGAATGGGCAAGGAATACGAGTTTTGATGTGTATAGTTTTCCAAAGGAACCACGGTAAGTTCAGCTTTCAACCCACCAGTTAACCATTGCTCTCCATTCAACATCTGGGCATATTCGCCAATCGTCATTCCATATACCAAAGGAATGGTTGTCATGCCCAAAAAACTGGTTTGCTCTTTTTGCATGGTTGGACCATCGATATAATGTCCGTTTGGGTTGGGTCTGTCCAAGACAACAATTGGAATGTTGTTTTCAGCACAAGCCTCCATGACCAATTGCAAGGTGGCGATATAGGTGTAAAAGCGAACGCCTACGTCCTGTATGTCAAAGACAATCAAGTCAATACCCACCAACTGTTCTTTGGACGGTTTTTTGTTTTTCCCATAAAGAGAAACGATAGGCAATCCTGTTTTTTTGTCCAACCCATCCGCTACGAGCTCTCCAGCATCTGCTTTACCTCTAAATCCATGCTCAGGAGCAAATACTTTTTTGATTTCAACTTGATGTGAAAGCAAGGAATCCACTAAATGCGTGTATCCATCTTTTTTGAAAACTACACTGGTGGGATTGGCAACAACGGCTACATTCTTATCCTTTAAAAGACCAAGGTAATTATCTATTCTGTTGGCACCGACGACAATATCTTTCTGAATTTCTTTCTCGGAGCTCGGACTGCTAACATCTTTGGCCTGAGGTGTTCCTTTGCAGGAAGAAAGCAGTAAAACCAAACAGAAAAATGTACTTTTGAGAACCGATAAATTGGGCATCCGTTGAATTTAGAACTATTTATTGCCAAGCGCCTGATTACAGGAAAGGAACATAAAATTAGTATTTCCGCTCCTATAATAAAAATTGCCATTGCTGCTATTGCCATCGGTATCGTTATGATGCTCATTGCCATTGCCACTGGGGTAGGGTTAAAGCATAAGATTCGTGAAAAAGTGGCAGCGTTTAATGGGCATATCCAAATCTCTAATTACGACAATAATGCTTCTGAAGTTTCTGTTGTTCCGGTTTCTTTGGAACAGGAATTTTATCCCAAGTTCAACATTGTGGATGGGGTGGAGCACATCCAGGCGGTTGCCACCAAAGGTGGAATTATTCGCACTGAGGACACTTTTGAAGGAATGCTTGCCAAAGGAGTAGGTACGGACTACAAGTGGACGGTCTTTGAAGAATATTTGGTAGATGGTCGGTTGCCCGATTATACAGGCAAACTCAATGATGAGGTATTGATTTCAAGAAGAATGGCCAATAGATTGCAACTAGGGGTTGGAGATTCTTTTTTCTCTTTTTTTCTAAAGGAAGATGACCCTTCCAAAGTGCCGAACAACCGCCGTTTTCAAATTGTGGGAATTTATGATAGTGGATTTGAAGAGTTTGATGCGACCTATGTTTTTGTAGATATCCGCCACATTCAAAGAATGAACAAATGGGGGGCAAATCAAATTGGGAATTTTGAGGTCTTTCTCTCCAATTTTGATGAAATGGAGACCAAAACCAACGAAATCTACGGTAAGACTATTTCCAGCTTGGATACCCAAAATATCAAATCCAAATACTTTCGCATTTTCGAATGGATAGGGCTTTTCGATTTCAATATTGCCCTTATTATTGGAATCATGATTATCGTAGGTGGAATCAACATGATCACAGCCTTGTTGGTGTTGATTTTGGAGCGTACCCAGATGATTGGGGTATTGAAAGCCTTGGGTTCAGAGAATTGGAGTATTCGAAAAGTATTTCTCTATAATGCGGCTTATCTAATTTCCATTGGTCTGTTTTGGGGAAATCTCATCGGGTTGGTATTACTTTACATTCAAAATCGTTATCGCATTTTCAAATTCCCAAATCCTGAGGAATACTACATCGAATACATTCCCGTGTTTATGGATGTTCCTACAGTCCTTATATTAAATCTTGGGGTAATGTTATTATGTCTTCTAATGTTACTCGTGCCTTCCTATATCATCACCAAAATAAGCCCAGTAAAGGCCATGAAGTTTGAATAATGGACCATTGCTTTCTTTTTGCCATTTCAAGTAGATTTCGATTGGGATAAATGGATTCCCTCTTTCAAAAAACTATCTTTGCACCCGATATGGAATATGCAGAAAATATTTTGGAAACCATCGGGAATACACCCTTGGTTAGACTGAATACACTTACTTCGGAATTACCTTGTTTGGTACTCGCTAAATATGAAACTTTTAATCCAGGAAATTCGGTGAAAGACCGGATGGCCTTGCAAATGGTAGAAGATGCCGAAGCTGACGGTCGATTAAAACCTGGCGGTACCATTGTTGAGGGGACTTCTGGGAATACTGGGATGGGTTTGGCTTTGGCGGCTATCGTTAAAGGGTACAAAATGATTTGTGTTACGACGGATAAACAGTCCAAAGAAAAAATTGATATCCTGAAAGCTGTCGGAAGTGAAGTGCATGTTTGCCCTACGGATGTGGCCCCTGACGACCCTAGAAGTTATTATTCCACAGCCAAAAGGTTGGGAGAAGAAATTCCCAATTCTTGGTATGTCAACCAATACGATAATCCTTCCAATGCCAAAGGTCACTACCTAAGTACAGGTCCAGAAATCTGGGAACAAACAGACGGTAAAGTAACCCACTTTGTAGTCGGGGTAGGAACAGGGGGTACCATTTCTGGAGTTGGAAAATATCTCAAAGAACAGAATCCCAATGTAAAGGTGTGGGGAGTGGACACTTATGGTTCTGTTTTTAAGAAATACCATGAGACGGGGATTTTTGACGAGAATGAAATTTATCCCTATATCACCGAGGGTATTGGTGAGGATATTTTACCCAAGAATGTAGATTTTGATATCATCGATGGATTTACCAAGGTAACGGATAAAGATGCTGCCGTTTATACCCAACGATTAGCGAAAGAAGAAGGTATGTTTTTGGGGAACTCAGCCGGAGCAGCGATTAAAGGAGTTTTGCAACTAAAGGAGCATTTTAGGGAAGATGATGTCGTAGTAGTTTTATTTCACGACCATGGTAGTAGATACGTAGGCAAAATGTTCAATGATGACTGGATGCGCGAACAAGGTTTTATAGAATAGCTATGGAAAAATTAATATTGGGAAACCAAAGTGTTCGTATTGATGCGGGAGAATTGGTGGGTTTCGAGGTTGACGGCCATGAATTCATCCATCAAAAAGGAAGTCCAGGTTGGAGTAGTGCTGACACTGAGATGTTTCCAATAATTGGGCCTGTGGCCAAGGCAAATTATACGGTCAAAACACCCAAAGGGAATGGAGTGTTGGACCAGCATGGACATATGAGGTTGATGAACTATGGGTTGCTTTCCAGTAGTGAGACACAAGCTGCGTACAGAAAAGCATATACGGCTGATACTCCAATTAGAAATCGCAAATTTCCTGAAAAATCAGATGTTGAGTATTTGACATGGCCGTATACTTTTGAATTTGAAAAGAGCTACACGCTTACTCCCCGAGGGCTTGAAATTACTTTTACCATAAACGGAGACCAAGGAATGCCATTTATGTTGGGATACCATCCCGCATTCAAATTACATGCGGATAACCCCATAATTGTTGCCGGGGATAGACAAATTACATTGGATGAGGTCCTGGCGGTGGGAAGCAGAGCATTGCAGGTGGCAGACTGCACTTCGATCATACTCAAAGATGAGAAGAAGATTACCGTTTCCACAGAAGGTTTTGGTCATTTCATGTGTTGGACGGAGGTTAGGAATATGGTGTGCATCGAACCCGTAAGTTTTTACCCCTACGCAGTTGAGGAAAAAGATCTTCACAAAGGCTTTCAACAACTAAATGGCGAAGCACACTTTAAAGTGCTGATCTCCGTAGGTTCCTAGCTAAATTTTTGGTTAAGTCCTTCAACAATCGTGTCTATTTTGGCGTCCTTTTCCTTTTGGGATAGGATGGATGGTGGAGCCATACGTTCCTTACAATCTGAAATGGGACAGCGCTCACAGGTAACCCCTACATTATAGGTGGCAATAGAGGGGTCATTTAAGAAATTCACTTTTTTACGAAGCTGATCATTGATGAGAAGACCAATGCCAACACTTCTAAAAAGGTCTTCGTTAAAAGGGTCTTGGGTAGCTGACGCAAAAATGAGATAGGAAAGTTGATCATTGGGGTAGTGGGAAATTTGAACTTGGATATGATGTTCGTTTCCTGTTTTTTCAATTTCCTGCAACACTCGAATGGAGGCCCAGCGTCTACAGTACTTTTCATCGGTTTCATTACCATGCGGCGAATGCTGATGTGTGAGATGCAGTTCCTTGGTAATGTCAAAACGTTGAGAGCCCTTTCGATGGGCAAATCTCAGGAAAAAGAGATTTTCCATTTTGTAATCTGTAGGAAGAATATTGGTCAAACGTTGATATAAGGATTCTGGCGAAGCATTAAATCGCTTGGTCATTCGGGCCAAAAAGGTCTTGTCAAAATTAGGTTTAGCCAGAAAACGGTCAAGGTATTCCCCCAAAAGTTTTCTTGGAATAATCAAGGCACCTGCAAAGTAGGAAGCCGCTAGGTTATTCAATACCTGGTCAAAACTCTCAAACTTAATCCAGGTAAAGGTGTACAAACGTTCTGTAATATTCAGATAATTGTAGGCAATCTCTTTGGCGTAAATAAAGGTGCGTTGGGCTTCATCGACATGGTCTGCTATAAGTAATGTTTTAGTTTTGGGCACAAAAATGGAACGGAGATTGTCCAGCTCGTTATGTTTTATAAGGTCCTCATTGTTGATGTTGTAGCCATACTCCTCAATCAATATTTCTTCCAGTTCCTTGGAAGAGACCGATTTTTCCAAATTAATTTGATACGCTTCGGCAAATTTTACCACGGCAGCCTCCCATTCAGAAAAGAAATTCTGGTTGGCTTCCTGATAGGATCTCAAAGCTGCTAAAAAGAAGCTCTCCTTTCCAAAATCATAATGCTTGGCAATTTCTATGATAGTGCTAATGAAGGCATTGACTTTGGCCGGGGCATTGGCTACAATATCGATTAAATCGCTTTCCTTGATGCCAAATAGGTCAAGGGGCAATTCCTTTAAAATTTTCGATTGAAGCAATTCCCCAACGGGAGCTAAGTTCTTGTCCAGTTTTAAGGACACCAAATTGTCATAAGGGATTTCCAGCTTTTCGGCCAGGAGAGCTATTTTATCCGTTTTAGGATACTTTTTCCCTTTTTCAATCTCATTGAGGTACGATTTTGAAAGTCCGGTGAGCTTTGAAAGTCCAAATAAGGATAGATTTTTCCTCCCCCGAATCTGTTTCAGTTTTAATCCAAAAATAAGTTTGATGTATTCCTCTTCCATTTTTCGCAATCAAATATAGGCTATTTTGCGAATAATATAAAAATAGCGAATAAATAATATTTAGCGAACGTTCGCTTGCTTTTTTCAAAACTTTAATTTATTCTTGTATGAACAAAATTAGTACGTCATGGAAAATATCTTAGCATCACCCACAGACCTTCAGTTTTCAAAGGAAGTGACCAATTACTATCCAGAGCTGCTTATGGACGGCGCTTTGGAATTCGTCATAGAGCTACATCAAAAATTCAACAGGGAACGGTTACAACTTTTGAACAAACGATTGAGACAACAAGCCAAATTTGATCGTGGAATTATGCCTTCTTTTCCACTTGAGACTGAGGAAACACGTAATGCAGATTGGAAGGTCAAGGATATACCTGAGGATTTATTGGACCGGAGAGTGGAGATTACGGGTCCCGTGGAACGAAAAATGGTCATAAACGCGCTAAACTCTGGCGCTAAGACCTTTATGGCGGATTTTGAAGACAGCAACGCTCCTACTTGGGACAATTGTCTTCAAGGTCAACAGAACCTTCTTGATGCAAATGCTAGGACCATCTCGTTCTACGATTCCAAAAAGGACAAATCGTACACATTAAATGATGAGGTTGCGGTATTGTTGGTTAGACCCCGCGGACTGCATTTGAATGAACGTCATGTGTTGATTAACGGGGAAGAAACCTCAGGAAGCCTTTTTGACTTTGCCCTCTATGTATTTCATAACACAAGAAAGCTCATGAATAGAGGTTCTGCACCTTATTTCTACTTACCAAAATTGGAGCACTATCTGGAGGCTAGATGGTGGGATGAAGTTTTCACATTCTCGGAAGAATACTTGGGTGTGCCGGTTGGAACTTTTAAAGCAACTGTTTTGATTGAGACCATCACGGCAAGTTTCCAGTTGGATGAGATTATCTATGAATTAAAAAACCATATAGTTGGACTGAATTGTGGACGTTGGGACTATATTTTTTCCTACATCAAAAAATTTAGGAATCATCCCAGTTTCATTCTACCCAATAGGGACCAAGTGACCATGACCGTTCCCTTTATGGATGCATATTCACGCTTGGTCATTCAAAGATGCCATAAAAGAGGAATCCACGCCATGGGCGGAATGGCGGCACAAATCCCAATTAAAAGTGACCCTGTAGCAAATGCAGCTGCCTTGGAAAAAGTGCGACTGGATAAAGAGCGGGAGGTGAAAAATGGTCATGATGGCACCTGGGTAGCCCACCCTGGACTGGTTTCCATTGCAATGGAGGAGTTCGACAAGCATATGCCTAAGTCCAATCAAATAAACACCATGTTACGTGAAAAGGATGTTATTTCGGAATCGGACTTGATTGCTATTCCAGAGGGAACCATCACGGAGACTGGCATCCGCAAAAATATGAATGTTGGCATTCTATATCTCGAAGCATGGTTGAGAGGCAATGGTTGTGTGGCCTTATACAATTTGATGGAAGATGCTGCCACTGCGGAGATTTCCAGAACACAATTATGGCAATGGAGAAAATTCAAGGCACAACTGGATGACGGAAGAAAATTTAATGATGCCCTTTACGCAAAGATTTTTGAAGAGGAGAAAGATAAAATTATTCATCTGGTGGGTGAGGCCAATATGGGGAACACCCAATTTGAAAAGGCTTTTGAGCTATTCGATAAACTGGTAAGAACAAGGGAGTTTGAAGAGTTCCTTACCCTGAAAGCCTATCGCGAAATCGCATAAATACGTATTATCAACAACTAAAAAAATCCCAAGAATGCGCGAACATTACATGGGATTCATATCAAATTCGAAATTTAAAATTATGGAAAAAAAGGAAAGAATTCAAGCGTTATTGACGGATTGGACGATCAACCCGAGATGGAAAGGAGTTGAAAGACCCTATACGGCAGAAGAAGTGATAAAACTTCGAGGCTCTTATGAAATAGATTATTCCATTGCTCAAATGGGCGCTGAAAAGCTTTGGAACAAATTGAATAGTCAAGATTTTGTAGCTGGTTTGGGCGCTTTGACTGGAAATCAAGCCATTCAGGAAGTAGAGGCAGGACTTGAAGCTATCTATTTGAGCGGATGGCAGGTTGCGGCAGATGCCAATTTATCAGGTGAAATGTATCCAGACCAGTCACTATATCCTGCAAATAGCGTACCCATGGTCGTGAAACGTATCAACAATGCCTTGTTACGAGCCGATCAGATTCAGGTAGTAAATGGCACGGAAAATAAAAAGGACTATTTGGTTCCCATTGTTGCCGATGCTGAGGCTGGATTTGGAGGCAATCTTAACGCCTTCGAATTGATGAAGTCCATGATTGAAAGTGGTGCCTCGGGAGTTCATTTTGAGGATCAACTCAGTTCAGCAAAAAAATGCGGACACCTCGGAGGAAAGGTATTGGTACCAACCCAAGAAGCAGTGAATAAATTGATAGCAGCACGATTAGCTGCGGATGTTCTGGGAGTACCAACAGTTATCATTGCACGTACAGATGCCGATGCAGCCAATTTGTTGACCAGTGATATTGATGAAAGAGATCATAAATTCATAACAGGTGAGCGTTCTCCAGAGGGATTCTTCTATGTAAAGAATGGATTGGAACAAGGAATAGACCGTGGTTTAAGCTATGCCCCATTCGCAGATTTGATTTGGTTGGAGACTTCCACACCCGATTTGGAGCAAGCTAGGAAGTTTGCTGAAGGTATTCACGCCCAATATCCAGATAAAATGTTGGCCTATAACTGTTCGCCATCCTTCAACTGGGCCGCTAAACTAAGTGTGGAGGAGATGGAGACCTTTAGAGAAGAATTGGCAGAAATGGGGTATAAATTTCAGTTCATTACTCTTGCTGGCTTCCACGCACTTAATACAAGTATGTTTGAATTAAGCAAAGCCTATAAGGAACGAGGTATGGCCGGTTACTCCGAATTGCAAGAAAGAGAATTTGGATTGCAGGAATTTGGATTCAAAGCTGTAAAACACCAAGGTTTTGTAGGGACCGGGTATTTCGATACGGTCCAGAATATTGTTACCTCAGGTACATCAAGTACGGTAGCTATGAAAGGAAGCACAGAAACCGCTCAATTCTGATGCGTTCTAATTTAGTTGGTTAGCAAATGCCCCTGTTAAAAGGGGCATTTGTTTTGATTAAACAAAATGGTTAAAAAAATCATAATTTTTTAACATTTCATGTCTTTTTTCTTGTTAATTTAGTGGTAAGCAAAGCAAATTGGTCTTTTTTGTTTATCGATTTTGCTAGAACTTTTCTCAAAAGAAACAATACGATTTCCTTCGGAATTCTGGTGTCGGGGCTTTTTAAACTATCAATTGGATGTATGGATGTTATTGTTTTTTATATCAGCATTGCGGCCCTGATTGTACTCGCATGGATTGTTTTCATGATAAAAATGTACCGTAGAATAAAAAAGAAAGTATAGCCCCAAAAATTCTAAAGTTCCAGACACTCTAGTTTAGGCATCATACTTTCCACTATACGCTGTGTTTCCGGAGTATTTTTCTGGGGAATAAGAAAAGCTTCAATATCAGTTTTGGAATGTATTTCAATCGTATCTTCTATAAACCCATACCCTCTATATTGACCATCATCCACAAGCACGAAAGCCTTTTCGTTTAGATGCCTCCCTTTTTCTTTTAGGAGTTTTATTCCAGTCATTTCTTCCCTCAAATCCGCAATAACTTTGTCCACTTTGGCATTGTACCTTTCAACCTTCTCTTTCCCTGAACAAATTCCCTCACAAAAAGAGTCCTCATAAAAAGAACAATTGGATTCCGTCAACTGTAAATGGCAATATTTTGGACAGAGGTTGTAAGACATACAGACATGTTTTAAAAAAAGCCTGCAATCTGTAAGATTATTAAATATTTTGAGGGGTCGCTGAATAGATTTTAAAGTATTGAATGCCAAATGCTTTATTCCCTTTCGGTCCTCATAGCAAAAGATGCCAAACTGTTTGATGTTTTTCTTTTGCGCTCGATTATAAATGGGATAGTGTTTTTTTATTTCAGCGGATTCCATCAAAAGTGCCACCAATTCACTCCCTGAGAGCTCAAAATCAATATGGGCTGTCTCTCTGCAGAGCCTAATCTCTTTTTCGCTTTTATCATAAAAATGCCCTAACACTCTTTTTTTTAGGTTAATGGCCTTGCCCACATAAATAATGTTGCCGGTACGGTCTTTAAAG
The DNA here is from genome assembly GCF_965601775.1 of Flagellimonas sp. Taxonomy (GTDB): domain Bacteria; phylum Bacteroidota; class Bacteroidia; order Flavobacteriales; family Flavobacteriaceae; genus Flagellimonas. The sequence goes on along the minus strand of NZ_OZ271837.1, from coordinate 2,780,918 downwards.
TAATAAATGCCTGGTTTTTGGGGGATGGCATCCAGTTCGGCTTTATCCAAATGAGGGGGTAGGGTAGCCTCTTGACTCCGGGCATTGAGAAACTTCTGGATAACCGCTTCAGAACTTGGACTCTGTAAAAGCTTTTCAAAAAGGAGCACGGTGGCATGGGCATCCCCTCTAGCACGGTGCCTATCGGAAAGGGGAATGTCAATGGCCGAACACAATTTCCCCAAACTGTAGGACTGCAGCCCTGGGATGATTTTTCTGGAAAGACGAACCGTACAAAGTTTCTTGCGAACAAAAGGTATCCCCAGTTGCCTGAATTCCTCTTTGATGACCCCATAATCAAAATTAACCGAGTGGGCCACGAAAACACTATTTTGGGTAAACTCTAGAATGGTATCCGCTATTTCGGAGAAAAGCGGAGCATGGGCCACCATCTGGTCATCGATACCTGTAAGACCCGTAATAAAAAAAGGAATAGGGCATTGAGGATTCACCAAGGACGTGAATTCGTCCACAATCTGATTACCATCATGCTTAAATATCGCGATTTCAGTAATCCGGTTGCCTTTGATACCGTTGCCCGTGGTCTCTATATCGATTATGGTGTACACCTGACTAAGTTAGCCAGAAATTATCGATACAAGAAGTCAAAAATGTCAAGCGATTGTTACAGCAGGATGTTCCTGCCCAAAACGGACATAATAAAGAAAACGGTAATAGAAATGATAAGACAGCTAATCGCTGCTACACGATTATCCTGTACGGAAAACTCTTTTTTTGCTCGAAGTAGTAAAACTTTCATGGGGATTTGTTTTACTCCAAAGTTGGTCAAGTACTGTCATTTCCTTGAAAAGTATCGGTTAAGTCTAAAAACTGAGGATAAATGGTATTAAGAACTGTTTTAATCGAAAAAAGACGTTTTTTAACCATTTTTCTTATAGAGGAAATGGGTGGTTTGGTCGATAAAACCGGAGGGACTAGAACCTATCTTTGAAAAGCCCAATAAGCAATGGCTTCTCAGCAATATGGAATTTCATGCTCACCGAATAGGTGACTTTTGAGGAATTTATCCAAAATTACGGAAAAACCCCAGTTTTTCTAAGGGAAATATATAAAGGAATCAGAGTTTTATTTATTAGTTTCCGATGCCCTAGACTTCTTTCCAAAAAACTTACTTCACTTATACTGACAGACATACTTAGAACTGGGGATTTTTTAACAATCGTAAAATCATGTTTCAAATAATTATAAAAAAATGAAAATAGAATTTGAGTTAGAAATGCAAGAGGCTGCTCTTATGATGGACATATTGAGAAAAGCAGCGTTTGAATCAAATAACCAAAAGGTAAGAACAGTAATTGGTAAAATAATTAATGAAATAGAATCGGATTCTAAAGTAGCTCATTTTATTCTTGGAGGAATTAGACATCTTTTTACTACAAATAACCTGACCAAAAACAAGATTTTTCCCCAATCCGATATGGAGTATGGATTAGGAATTCCAAAACCATTTTTACAGGAGCCACGAGGCTTGACTAAAATGGCCAATTTCATACTTATGCAAACAGTTAAAAAATTTAAGCCTAGTATCAGTCCTAGTAAAGTGAAGAAAATTGGAAATGCCGCAATAAAAAAATGTGTACTTGTACATGATGTAATGGTGCTAATACAAACAGCCTATGAAGGTGCTAAGTAAATTATCTTTAGTATTTTTTATGGGTCTTTCACTAAGTGGTATTGCTCAAGCTTCAAAAATTACTATAGGAAAATCAACAACAAATAGTCTAGAAAAGGCGAAACCTGCGCAACTCATAGCTACTTTTCCCCGAAATGATACCATCGATAATAATTGGCTGGTTGATGGATTTGTTGAGTATAGCAGAACGGACATTGTTAGAAATATGGAAATAGGCGTTTTTGCTGAAATACACAAGAATACATTGTTGACCAAAGAACAAGACGCTAAACAGTTTGGTTTAAACATAAAAAGAGTTTTTGCCATCGAGGAGGAGAATTGGGTTTGGTTCAATACTACCTTGAATTTAAGGCATTCCAATGACCGAGTAAAACAAGAAGAAGCCTTCCAAGGCATCTTGGCAACAACGGTACAATTGATAACTGTTAAAGACGAACGTTTAAGATTTCTCAGGGCACAGACGGCATTAATCAATGAGGAGGGAAACTTCTCAGACTATCTAAATATTAGCCATAACCACTCTTTTGGATTTGGACTCATTGGTGGAGAAGAAGATATTGTACTCTTTAATGGAAGTTTTGACCTAAACATTTTTCCCTTAAGTACGATGTTCTATAAAAAGAAAAAGAGAAAAATGGAAGGTGAAATCAAAGTTTCAGAAATAAAAGATAGTGTTCAGTCGACCAAAACCAAGGTAGCAATAGAAAAAGAAGCAAGAAGATTCGCCAATCTTTTTGTGTTGAAGGGTACCATAAAAGGTCGAGAGCTGATTTCTGGAAGCACAGATACAGATTTAAATACTTTCATTAGATTTTCTGGGGGCGTGAATTATAATTTTACCGAAGAATCGGCCATTGGGATAATGTATGGTTGGCAGACAGGAGCAGACCCTTACACCACCCTTAGCGACCAAACATTTAGTTCTATAACGGCAACCCTTAAGTTATCCTTATAACTTAAAATTGTCATATAAACCTAGATGATATTTTTTGATATCGAGTAGAAGTAAACAAAAAAAGCGGAGAATCAGTAATTTAAAGGTTAGGTGTTTAGACGGAAGAACTGGAAGCTATTGCTCAAAAATCATGTTAAATAAAGGCCTTCCCCTCATCCAGACTTCTTGCTTACGGAATAGGTTAATTTAATAAGGCTTAAAATGTTTTGTGGAAAAACCTCAAATTTTTTAAGGTTTTTACGTAATATAATTGAAATATAATTCCTTATCTTTTTCTTCCTCTTTTCTTAACGATTTACTTCCCTCTTAGTTCTAGCACGATTCCTAGAAATAGGAATTGACAACTTACATAGGTCCGATGACCTATCTAAACAACCTAATCATGACCAAAATACCTTGCAAGGTGGTGCATTGCCCTGCACTGTACTATTATTTAAATCCAAGAAGTGGAAAAGTTCAACTTTCATTCCATTTAATGACTTGGATGCTAGTATTCCTACATCACAAAAAACAATTGCTAAATACACTGAAACCAAAGAGTTTAAATTGGTTCGTCATTCACCTGTACTATTTACTAATCCTTTCTTAACACAGAATTTCTATGACACTAACCGATCATTTAATATCCTATCTATTTTCTGTCTCTTCGAATGAAGTAAAAGTTGACAAAAGGGGTTTTGATTGTCCAAATAATAAGACGGCAACCCATTTGGAAACCGTTGGAGAATCATTTCTCATTGGATATCACAATGGGATTGTTGAAAAAGAAGAAGTTTATGAATCCTTACTGCCTCCACTATATTCAGGTTTTGCCTATGAAGGTGCCGCAATGGGACTTGTACTTAGGGATTTGATGGGCTTCAACAAGTTTAAGCGAATTAATAAGTTTCTTAAGTCGAACCAAAATCATATCTACATGATCCATGTTGGAATTGGATGGGCGTTGGCAAGAGTACCCTTTACCAACATTCTGAAACAGACAGACCGATTTGATTCACTGCTAAAGGAACTCATTATTGATGGATATGGATTCCATCAAGCGTATTTCAAGACCAAAAAATATGTATTTGAGCGAAAATTTCCTACCGAACTGGGGAATCGTTTTTTACATCCTTTCCATCAAGGTGTCGGAAGGGCAATGTGGTTTGTTTATGGAGGACAGCCAGATAAAATCTCAAGGCATATTGACACCTTCAGCAAAGCATTCCAAGGCGATTTATGGGCCGGTGTGGGTTTGGCCATGGCCTATGCCGGGGGAGTGGATGAAATTATAATGGACCAATTGAAATTGGAATGTGAAAAGTACCCACTGGAAATAGGTCAAGGAGTGACATTTGCATGTAAGGCACGGTTGCGGGCTAACAACATGTGTGACCATACGGAATTGGCCGCTCAGATCTTTTGTGGAAGAACGGCCCAAGAAGCAGCTAATCTTACCGATACTTCTCTGGTTTTAGTGGATAGGTCGGGTGTATCCCCATATGCTCAATGGCGACAAGAAATAATGAACAAGCTTAAAGTAAAAACATATGAAAAAGTGGTTTAGAAACAAATTTTCTGCCCTATTGGCATTGGTAATTCTCGGAGTGTTATACATATCAGCAAGGCTGCCCTCGATGAACGCTTCAACACTGGTTTCCCTAGTGGATCAATTTAGCTTTCGGTCAGAGGTGCTGGACATTAAGGAGAAGAATATGAATACCATCAGAAGGGTCAACCCAGCCTACAAGAACATAGATGCGTGGATTTCGTCAGTGGGAGCCGCAATTAACTTTACAGATCTGGACAATAATGGCCGCTTCGATGATTTGATTTTGACAGAGGTAAGAACCAATAAGGTCTATCACATCAATAAAGATTTAGAGACTATGGGCACCTTTGATTTAAATCAACTCCCCTATAATGCAAATACAATGGCCCCAATGGGCACACTGTCGCATGATTTCAATGAAGATGGTAAAATGGACCTACTGGTCTACTATTGGGGAAGATCTGCGGTAATCTTTCTTCAGGGGGATAGAGGATTTGAGGAAAAAGAACTGGTAGCCCCTTATCAGAATTGGTTTTCGAATGCAGCAACGCTCGCAGATATCAATGGGGATGGTCATGCGGATATTTTGATTGGCAACTACTTTCCGGACCATGCGGCTGTTTTGGATTTGACGAATAGTGAATCACAATCAATGCAGCACTCCATGTCCAGAGCGGACAATGGTGGTAAGAACAGGATATTTGTCTGGAATCGGGAAGCCCAAAATGGATTTAAAGAAGAAACAGAATGGCTCGAAAATCTTGAGTATCCAAAAGATTGGACGCTTGCATTGGCTGCTGCGGACATTAATGGGGACCTTCTGCCAGATTTATATGTTTCCAATGATTTTGGACCAGACAAACTGCTTTTGAACCAATCTAATGCCGAAAAAATTTCCTTTAAACCATTAAAAGGAAAAAGAGGATTTACGGATATGGCCTCATGTGTGCTGGGTAAGGATTCGTTCAAGGGAATGGGAGCTGATTTCTCGGATATCAATGGGGACGGTTTTCTGGATATCTATGTGAGCAATATTGCCGATGAGTACGCACTTGAAGAGAGCCATTTTATATTTCTACATAACGGAACGTTCAATACGGATGGCAATGTAGCGCCTTATTCCAATGCAAGTGAGCAATTGGGTCTATCACGGAGCAGTTGGGGTTGGGACTGCAAATTCGCTGATTTCAATAACGACGGTATTAAGGAAGCGATTCAAGCTACAGGTTTTGTAAAAGGCCATACCGATCGTTGGCCGGAACTGCACGAAGTGGCAATGGGTAATGATGAGCTGCTGGCATTTCCAGGCCTATGGCACAGGATTAGCTCTGGGGATGATTTGAGCGGCTACGAACCAAATCCATTTTTTGTCAGAAATGCTGCAGGTTATTACTTTGACATCTCCACTGAATTGGGAATTGACCATCGTCAGGTGACAAGAGGACTGGCCATTTCAGATTATGATCATGATGGCGATCTTGATTTTGCTGCGGCTAATCAATGGGAGCCCTCTCGCCTTTATATCAATGAGCTTGAAGGAAATAAATCCTTTCTTGGATTGAACATCTATCAGTCTTTGACAAATATCGAGACCACTGTTGGTGAAAGAACCTTAGGTTATCCGGCGATAGGATGTCAAGTTCGGATACTTTCCATCAATGGCACTAAGCTCGGCCAAAATGAACAGCTGGTAGCCTATGTGGATGGAGGAAATGGGCATTCCGGAGTCAATAGCAAAGAGGTATATTTTGGATTTCCTGGACTGAAATTCGATGATAGGATACGGGTGGAACTGCGTTGGCGTGACAGACAGGGAGAGGTGTTGGAGGAGATATTAACATTAAATCCAGGATGGAATTTTGTTAACCTTAAAAGCAATAATCATGCAGAACAATAGAATTAAAGCCCTTCAACGATTCGCATTAGCCATATCTGTTTTGAACATTGCCGGATTCACTTTTTTGGGATTCGAGCAATCGTATGCCCATCCAATACTATCCCTAGCCACGGCTTATTTTTTGGAAATTCTTTTTGAGATAATCGAAGCCAAGAACCAAGGTCGGGATTTTAAATTTGCCGGTGGCGCCAAAAAATTCATCAACTTTTTGTTGCCTGCTCACATCACAGCTCTTGCCGTGGCAATGCTACTTTATACAAATCAGCAATTTGAAGTCCAAATTTTTGCAACGGCTTTTGCCATTTTAACGAAGTACTTGTTCAGGGTAAGGATAAATAACCGACACCGTCATTTTCTTAATCCGTCCAATGCGGGCATTGCTATTACTTTAATCCTTTTTCCATGGGTAGGTATTTCACCTCCATATATGTTCACAGAGAATTTTCATGGTTTGGCAGACTGGATATTTCCAGGGGTTCTTTCAATTTTAGGATTCCTTCTCAATTATAAATTCACCAAGAAAACACCACTTATTCTCGCATGGTTAATCGGTTTTGTCCTTCAGGCATGGTTTAGAAGTATTTTGTTTGACACCCATTTTGTTTCTGGGCTTTTACCAATGACGGGACTAGCATTTCTACTATTCACATTCTATATGATTTCAGATCCCGGAACGACTCCTTCCTCAAAAAAGGGACAGATTTTATTCGGTGCCTCTGTTGCACTTGCATATGGCGTATTAATGGCTCTTCATATAGTTTTCGGGTTGTTCTTCGCTCTTTTGGCTGTATGCCTTATCCGTGGTTGTTGGATAGTAATCTCAAATCTGTTTGAAGAAAAAACCGAACAAAAAAATAGTGAAATAGAGATTTTCAAACCCCAGGAAGTTAGGTAAAGGATGAAAAGAGAAGTCGCTATCATTGGCATGGAATGCATCTATCCCGGTGCAGACAATTATCTTCAACTATGGGAGAACATTAAATATGGCCGTAAGGCATTCAGGAAAATGCCTCAGGAACGTATGAATCACAATTACTTTTCAGAATCGGTCGATGGTATCTATCAAGACAATGCAGGACTCATATGCAACTATCACTTTGATCGCGAAAAGTTCAAAATTCCATTGGAAACCTTCGAATCCACCGATTTCTGCCATTGGATGGCCTTAGATATTGCATATAAGGCTCTTGCGGATTCGGGTGTTCATTTGGATGAGACGCTCAGAAAATCAACCGCGGTCTTTGTGGGCAATTCCCTTACGGGCGAACAGACTAGATCCAATCTGATGCGATTGAGATGGCCTTATGTCTTCGAGGTGCTGAATGATGAACTGAAAAATCTAGAATGGTCAGAGGATAGAAAAAAGGAATTCTTGGAGGCCATAGAAAAGAAATATAAATCCCCATTTCCCGAGATGAAAGAGGATTCACTTGCAGGTGGTCTTTCGAATACCATTGCGGGCAGAATCTGTAATTACTTTGATTTTAACGGAGGGGGATATACTACCGACGGGGCATGTGGGTCGTCATTACTTTCTCTGGTAACTGCTGTTAAGGACATCCAACAGGGGCATATCGATATGGCACTCGCGGGAGGGGTAGATATCAGTCTCGATCCATTTGAACTGGTTGGGTTTTCAAGAGCCGGTGCCTTGACCCAATCATCAATGCAGGTGTTTTCAAAAGCTTCCAAAGGATTTATTCCAGGCGAGGGATGCGGTTTCGTAGTGCTTATGGAAGCTAATTTGGCTCGAAGTAAAAATCTGGAGATTTATTCACTGGTGAACGGCTATGGTTTGAGCTCCGATGGAGCCGGTGGTTTGACACGACCAAAAGCGGAAACACAAGTAATGGCTATCTCAAAGGCCTACCCTGGAGATTCGATTAAAAACCTCAAGTATGTAGAGGCCCATGGAACTGGAACAGTGATAGGAGATAAAACAGAGTTGAGTGCGCTGATAAATATTATAGGACAAAAAACCAATGATAAGGTAAGGGTAGGGGCGCTTAAGGAATTGATCGGACACAGTAAAGCGGCCTCGGGGGTTGCCGGGTTTATTAAGGCCGTTCTCGTTACGAAGAACAGGTTCATACCCGCCCAGTCCACAAATAAGGACAAGCACGAACTTTTGACGGGTTCCCGACCATTGGATATTGCGGCATTCCATGAAAGAATCCTTGAAAAGGATTTTGTGACTGGGGTTAGCGCCTTTGGTTTCGGTGGGTTGAATGTACATGTTTCGCTAAAGAACAATAGCAATGTGGAAGAAGTGGCAACGACCGTGGAAATTCCCCGCTATCAAGATTGTGAGCTGATGTTGTTTGCCGGAAAAGATATGAAGGACCTGCAAGAACAGGTTGCGGAAGTCCTGGAATATGCAAAAGGACTTTCAATTGCCGATGTAACGGATCTGGGTCATCATCTGTATCAAAAATTGGACAGGTCCGCTCCTGTCAGGCTTGCACTAATTGCATCCAACGGTGGGGAATTGGCAGAACGATTGGGAACTTGGTTGGAGTATAGCGATGAACCATCGGGCAAACTGCCCTATATGAGTTGGAGCGAGACCAAAAAGGATATGAGCATCGGTTATCTATTTCCTGGACAGGGCTCAAAAAATGTAATCCAACTGCCTATCTACAGGAATCGATATGCGTGTATCGAAGAAATTATCACTTCTTTTGATTTACCTGATTCACCCGATTCTTCCGATGCCGCAATTGTTCAGCCCACTATTGTTAGGAATTCAGCAATCGCCCTTTCCATTCTCGATGATTGCAATATCACAGCTAAGGTGGGCTTAGGTCACAGTCTTGGTGAACTGTCCGCACTCTATTGGTCAGGGACAATTTCGGTGGAACAATTGAAACACCTGGCTCAAAGGCGCGGGGCCATAATGAAAACGCATTGCAATAGCGGGGGGACTATGTACAGTATTGAGGCCAATGAAAAGGAAGTATTGGGCCTCATAAATGGCTATAAGGTGGATATCGCTTGCAAGAACAGCACCCATCAAACAGTGGTTGCCGGGCCGGAGGAAGAACTGTTAAAAATGGTTGCGGATCAAGAGACTTATCGCTATACCCCGCTAAAGGTTACCCATCCGTTTCATTCACGGCTGATGAATCCCGGGGTGGATTATTTCAAAGCATATGTCTCACAGTTGTCGATAAACAACCCATCTAAAAAGGTCCAATCTCCAACCTCTGGTAGAACCCTTAAAAATGCGGATGAGATTCGAAAGATGCTCACCGATCAGTTTACCAATCCGGTCAATTTTTATGATACTATGGAAGGGATAGATGATCAAATTGACCTTTGGGTCGAAGTGGGAAGTGGCACAACCTTGAGCGGTATAGCCGCAAAGAATACCGATAAACCAATATTTGCTGTCGATCTTTTCAATTCGATGCGCGGCATACTGGATTTGATGGGATATTTGTTTGTCCATCAGAGCAAGGTAAACATCGATACTTTGTTCAAGGGAAGGTTCTTTAGGGAATTCCCAACACCTTATTCTCCATCATTCATTACAAATCCTTGCGAATCCTTGGGCAATCATTATGATATGGAAATCAAGGAAGAAAAGGTCGAATGCAGCCTGAAGAAGGTTGGTAGATTCCAAAAGATGCTGCCTTTGGATGCCTTGAGAAAAGTAGTGGCAAATAAACTGGACCTTCCCCTAAGTGCAATTGCCCCAGAATCGCGAATGCTTGACGACCTTCATCTTAATTCTATTGTAGTGGCAAACTTATTGTCTGAAGTGATGCTGGACCATGGCTACTCCATGAGGGGAAATCCGACCGAGTTTTCAAACGCTTCCATCGCGGAAATCGCAAGTTCATTAGAATACTTGGAAAATGAAGACCAAAGGTCAAATAAGGGATTTCATTGGATTCGCGCCTTTGAACCGACTTGGAAACCCAAGGCAATTGAAAGCCGAAATGCCCAGATTTCCATAGCCTGGGAACAACTCTTGAAGGTACCAATCGTATTCGATCCTGGACATGACATTTTAATGGTCCAATTCAGGGAATGCGATGAAGAAAGGGCACTGCAACGGTTGGATGAAATGGTCAAGCTCGTCAAGGAAAATATTCCTGGGCAGCTAGTCCTCGTTCAAGATAAAAATTGGGCCAGTGGTTGGGCAAAGAGCTATTTTCAAGAGCATGGCTCCACCCAGACCTTAGTAGTGGAAATAGATAATACAGTGAATCTTGTTGAGATATTGGACAGGGAGATGGCTGCGTTGAAGGGGTTTACTTCAGTTAAGTATGCGAATAGGGTTCGGTATGAGCAATTTCTCAATCATATAGAGCTGGACAGCTCCCAAGGCTCAATCATGCCGAGCGACCTCGTTTTGGCAGTTGGCGGGGCAAAGGGCATTACTGCGGAATGTGCAATTGAATTAGCGAAAAAGTACAGGAACAAGACAGTGATCTTAGGAAGGTCAAAACCCTTCGATAACGCGGTGACTGCCATTCTCGATCGCTATACCAAGCTTGGACTGGACTGCCGTTACTATTCTTGTGACATAAGTTCTTGGGAAAATTATGCTCCTGTGCTCAAGGCGATACAGCACGATATAGGTCCTGTCAATTATCTATTGCATGGTGCGGGTACCAATACCCCAGTCCCATTTACAAACTTGACCCTTGAGCATTTAGGGCGAACACTGTCTCCCAAGTACGAAGGTTTAAAGAATTTGCTCAATGGGGACTATCCGGAATTGAAAGCTGTGGTCACTTTTGGTTCTATCATTGAGTATTCCGGAATGAAGGGCAATGCAGATTATGCATTGGCAAACGGATTGATGAACAATAGGCTTCAAGAATACGCCCGATCAAGCGGAGTGCGATGCCTAAATATTGCTTGGTCGGTTTGGAGCGGAACTGGAATGGGGGATCGGCTGGGGGTTTTAAATACGATGCGGCGTCAGGATATTCAACCCATAGGCGTGGAAGAAGGAACCTCTTGGTTCATCGATTGTATTGATGCTGGGCTTGAAAATTCTGTGGTAATCACGGGAAAATTCGGGACCAATGATACACTTCGGCAATCAAAAGGTGATTTGCCCAAACTCCACTTTCTGTCTGATCTGGTAGCGTGGTATCCCGAGGTTGAACTTATTGCGGAAATTGATTTAGATATCGGGGAGCATTTGTACCTAAAGCACCACGTCATCAATGATACCTGTGTGCTGCCCACAGTGATTGCGGTCGAGGCAATGGTCGAAGCCGCAAGGGTGCTGTCCGGTGTAGTTTCGACATGTTCCATTGAAGATCTTCAGTTGAACCAGCCTGTCATTATTCCCGAACAAGGACAAAAAATTGTGCTCAATGCGCTCAAAGAAGGAGATGAGATCACGATAACACTTGTAAACCCAATAACCCAGGTCAAATATATGCAGGCCTCTATTTATATGGGGAAACCCCGAACTAAGCCAATTCCAGAGTATCCGGGTACCATGGAGCTCGATGCAGGGGAAGTATACGATGCCCTGCTCTTTCACAGTGGCCATTTCAATTGCTTGAAAGCATATCATTACTTGACCCCTTATGCAGCGGTTGCTTCCGTGTCCCTCCCAACCGAAAAGTGGCTCAAGAGCAGACCCGAAATCGACTTCATAATTGGAAATCCGGGCGTAAATGATGCCATGCTACACATGGTGCAGGCCTGTGTGCCGCATCACGATCTTCTGCCACATTCCATAGGAAAAATTGTGGTTGAAAAAATAGCACAACGTTCCGAAGCACTTCGTATTCATGCCACTGAAAATTTTCACGAAAAGGATATTTACAGCTATGATATTTCCTTGGTTACAACACAAGGGGAAATTTTGGTCCAATACCAAGACGCGCGGTTCAAGGTAGTGAAGTCTGAACCCAATACCTATCCGATTTTGACCGAAAGTTTAGTCCCCATTTCACTGTCCAGAATCGCGGGAGAGCAAAGCTTGAAGGGAATGGAGTTCCTTTTGAAAACTGAAATTCCAAAAGTCTCCCATCGAGGGGATGGGAAACCGATGGTCGATAAGGGATATATTTCCATATCACATTGTGATGATCTGGATCTTGCCGTTAGGTTTTCAAGGAATATAGGATGCGATATAGAAAAAGTGGTCAGTCGACCAACGGCGATTTGGAAAAGGATGTTGAAGGGTTTTGACCATAAGTCTCCACTTACAGAGGATATCGATGTCCATTTCACCAGAATGTGGACCATTGCCGAAAGCCTAAGAAAAATGGGACAAATCAACCTGCCGGATGTGGAGTTTCAGACCACAGGGGATTCAGGGGCCTTACTATACAGGACCAAGACCGTAAATATGGTTTCGTGGGTGTTTCGTAACTACCGCAACGGCCAGTTGTATGCCTTAGCATTTGCTGTGGAATTGCCTCCAAAACCAGAACCATTTAAATATCGGCATATGGTTTCCTTTGAAGAGACCAATCTGGTGGGCAATGTATACTTCAGCAATTTTATCAAATGGCAGGGACTGTGCCGTGAAGCTTTTTTACACAAGCATTTAAATTTGGTTGCTGATGAATCGACCAACAAAGTACCCATTTCCAGCCTGTTGGGTTCCGGTAAGCTAGCCCTGGTGACACTAAATACGTCGTGCAATTATTTCAAGGAACTAAAGGCATTTGACAACATCAATATCCATTTGCTTCTCGAAGGAATTGAGGGCAATAGGATAAAAATGAAATTCCGCTATTATTTGGAAGGCGGAGATGCAAAAGAAGAATTGGTTGCGGAAGGAAAACAGGAGATTGCTTGTATGGAACGCAACGATCAAGGAGGTATGGATGAATATAGAGATCGGATTCCATTGGAATTGGTTTCAGCTTTAGAACCCTTTGCTTATGAATAGTATGGACGAAAATTCAAACAGAATACTCGAAATGCCCCCTAAATTAGAATACCTCATCGATAATTTGGATACTCAGGGGAAACAGCGCTTGATACATAAGTTCAAAAGGATTTTGATTGAATGGGACTTTATCGAAAAAAACAAGGCAAGTTTCGAGCAACTTTCCAATAGAGAAATAGAGGTCATTATACTTGTGGTGAACGGAAAAAGCAATCCGGAAATAGCAAAAGCCCTTTTCCTAAGCAGACGGACCATTGAACAACACCGAAAAAACATTAATAGAAAACTACAGATTTCAAGGGTAACCGAGTTGAACAAATTTGCATATGCGTTTAACTTGGTGTAGTGTAATATAATCATCCATAAATGCCCAAGCTTGGGTATTGAATCGGTGTTTTTTAATGTTTAATTTTAAGTGCAATCACCACTAAATCAAAACATTACTATGGAACCTTCTAAATTGAGCGAGTACATTGACCAGCACCGAAATGATGTTTCAAAATTTAATCCATCGGGAGCCATTTATTTTATGGACGGGTATTCCGACGCGACTTTGATTATTAAAAAATCTGGAGAGCGATTACATTTTAAATTTTGGGATAGAAATACTTCAATATCGGCTACGGCACCGATGTTGTACAATAAAACAGAATTGGAAAAAGGAATTTACATTCCGGTTCCACCGCCTTTGGAGGCCACTGCCTTCCTGCCCAATAATACCCCAGACCGATACAAGCAAGATACCACTATGCACTTAATGCAGGTTATTAGCATGAATATGTTAGATAAGGATACTAAATGCAAATTGTTAATAGGTTTACCATATGCTGAACAATTCCCCGAGATATTTTATGATTCATCTTTGTTTGAAGATGCTTCGAAGGATGCTTCCAGTTACGGTATTGTGCAGTCTTTGACGCAATTTGTAAATCCAGTGACGAAAAAAAAAGAAGTTGATTCTAATGGATATCCTGCTCGTAGTATGTTCGGTATTTACCACATCATCGAAACCCATGCTGGGACATTTTTTAATAAACGAGCTACGCAAATGGAATTACAACCAGGAGATGACGGCAAGTTAGCGAGGAATTTACCCCCTATTCCTTTCAACTATAACTTAATAAACGGCCCTATTGAACTATTTGATGTTAAAGACCCTAAGGGTCCCCCGGTAGCAGATTTGGTTGCAGCACACCACAATGATGCTGGGCCGGCAACACTGGTTAACGATGCATGGCCATATCGTAGTATTGATGTCAATAGTATAGACAAAGTCAAGCACAAAAAGCGAAACGGTTAACAATTAAACATTCGGAGTCATTTGGTCATTTACAACATGGGAATCATTTATATGTAAGTGGAATACCTATTCCGGGAAAGATGCGTTATCTGGCTTAGGCACAATAAATATTGTTTTCAGTGATAGAAAAGACTTAGATATAACACTACATTTTGATAAAGATGGGGTAGTAGCTCAAAATTCTTATCAGGCCAGCAGCCCGCTGTTCGCAGCTACTTTCAAAATCTGGTCCAAATTTGTTGCAGGTAAAATCTCTGCTTCTGAAGGTGTCTTAACAGGACAAATTGAGTTTGAAGGTAAATTTGGCGCAATAGCACCCTATTCATTGGCCTTTAATGAGCTATCAACAGTTTTGAGACCTTTAGTCTAGACTATTGTAGTTTATTTGGGTGGTATTTTACCATAAACAACACCATATTCAAGATAAAATTTCAATAAAGTTAATGCTTCTCCCCACCCTACTGCACATTCAATGAGGGCCTTAAAATCTTTTTTGCTATTTGAATAGCCAGATTCCTCTAATTCAAGTACTGTCCCATGAGAATGTGCATTTAAGGTAAAAATAACGCTGGTCATCGATTCACCTGGCCTCCACGTAAAACCAAATGAATGTGGAGGGTCCCAAACAATAATTTTACCACCATCTTTCACATCTAAATGATCTACACCAAAGTCTTTCCATATGAATTCAACTTCATCTCCAATTTTTTTACCAATTGAGCATTCCGTGGTGAACCATATGTTCCATATCTCACTATTAGTAAGTTTAGAAAAGATGTCTTCAGGAGAAAGCGGGATATATACCTTATGACTTATTTTCATTGTATTTTTTTTTAATTATAGCACTCCCTTAAAATACCCAAGCTTGGGTATTGAAAATAATAGACTTTTTGGCTTTCTTCCAAAAGTTTTAAACCATTAAATATTCAAATGGAAATTACAGAATTAAATATTGGTGGGAGTTCTCCTTTCGCTAGCATAGGGTTAAACAGAACGGACGTTTTCGATCCTTCGGAGAATATTAAATTTGTTAACCCCCCATCCTTTGGGATAGACAGGTACGATAGAAGAAAAGATTTTGTACTTAGGGAATCAATTTTCGACCATGAATCACCTCTTGAAAGAGAACGGGCCATATGGGAATATGCCGATCGCCATACCACTAATTCGTTAGATATACTTTCAGAAGTCTTAGCCAAAGAACCAAATCCAGCTATAAGGAACACAACACTTTGGGCGATTCAAAAATACTGCCAAAATAGAGGGCTGGACTCCATATATGAAGCCCTTAGTGATGAACATGAAGAGGTTAGATCGTGGGCCAATTTATTGATTTGGGAAATTACGGGACAAACAGTATTGAATGATCAACGCCCAAAATCATTCAATGAAGAAAATCCATTTGATCAAACTTTACCGCTGCAAATAGCCGGTTATGCTCGTACTTTGGTTCCTGGTGTCGGTTGGATTCAAGCTACTCTTTCTCCTATGTGGTTTGAATCCATAATGGGTCGTGTGATGGCTTGTACAAATCAGGAAACCTTCGATGATAAATTAATAATTGAAAAAAAAGTCGATGATTTTTATGATGACGGGTTAGATTACTTTGAGATATATGAATTCTCCGGACATACCATTCGAGTGAATGAAAATATTAAGTATCACACCTACTCAGGTCAAAGCAAACATAATTTTTTCCCATCGGGTAAAGTAGGTCTAGTTAATCAAGAACCACCATGTAAAGATATGACTGTGGCGGTAAAAAGATCTGCTGCAACATATTCTGAGCCTTTTGAAGAAGATCCTTCAAAAAAAATAGTCAAATCTGTAAGAGGGATTTATTCAGGGGATGCTTACATAAATACGGAATACCTCATGAGCAATCATATGAAATTAGGGAAAGGTGAAGTTCAATTAACTGATATTTTTCATCCGGTTGGCTCAAAGTATACCAATACATATTTGTTCGGAACATTTAAGGGTAAATTGTCGGATCTTAATGATTCGGGAAGACTTGATGTAAATACCGAACCATGTCATGGTACGAAGAATGGGGAACTCGATTATCATTTGATTGGTAAAAAGAGTAACGACCCACATGACATCTTTTAGCTAATTCCAATACTGATTATATTAAAATGAAAGACATAGAAAATTTTGGGAAAGATTTATCGGACTTCTTAAGAGGTTTTCTTGGGGAATCCTATAATAACTATGAATCTGACGGAGACAGTATTGATTACAGTAAAGGATTTCCCAAAGACTATGAAATTTGGGGAGACTTTAACAATGCGGCAGTTTTGCAATCTGGCCACCTTTTGGTAGTACATCTTACTACCAATAGATGTTATATGGTCAATCCCGAAAATGGCGAAGTTACTTTTTTGTTTAGTCTAAACTGGGGACCTAAAACTTTTTTTTGGAGAGCAATTGCAAATCCAAATGGTAATATCTACTGCACGGTTTCAGGTACAATCAGTTCGATGTCAGGAAAAATTCCCCCAGGTTATCATGCACCAGGCGCCAAATTTCGATATTGGGGTGCGATATTAGAAGTGAATGTAAGGGATGGTAGTATAAAAGTAATAGGTGAAACTAAGGTTCCGGGTAAAGGTGAAATTTTAGACCCACATGGTTTTCAGATTTTAAAAAACGGCAATCTACTTATTTGTGATTATCAAGGTTTCGGAAGTGGTGGATGTATTTATGAATTGGACTTGCACGGAAATCTTGAAGTAATTCACCGTACTGGAAGCACTCCTGTAAATGCATTTTTTGATGATGGCATAATATGGATTGCAAATGCCAAAATGGATACTAATGATGGCGAAATAATAAAATTTGATACAAATACGGGAAAGGAAGAGGTTTTTGTTCCCGCTAGAGGTTTTGATGAAGGATGTGTAGTTGGGATATCTGCTAGCAATAATAGTAATGAACTTATTCTTTATAGGTGCGCCTGGCCAAACCTAAATGGCAAAAGTGGCATTTCTATATTGAACAAAGAAAGTGGAATTGTTGAGGATATTATTGAATCTTCAGTTGAAGACCCAATGTTTCCCAATACAACCGGAGCCGTTAAAGATAATATTCTATGGTATGGTGAATGTGTAAAGAAAGAAATAATTGGATTTGATTTGAAAAAAAGAAAGATTCACAAAAAAATAGATTTTAAGAATATTGCTGGAGGATGGAATGGCATGATCGATTCTTACGATAGTATAGAAAGTATTTCCATAATCCCTTCTAAAATTGGGCAGATTTAATGAGTAGCCAAACATTTGAATTTGGTAAAAACTTTAGAAACTTTCTAAAAGGAATACTTAATTCTCCTAAACAATCCGTTCATGTAGATTTTAAATTAGATGATAATGAGATACAAGGAAACATTTTTGGTTTTAATAAACCTTTTCAAGTATTGCTCAAGGTTATGTTTAATGAAGATTTAGCTTCTTCAGAATCAGTTCTCAAGAATATATCAGAAAAACTGACAAGCATCAAAAATGTTAAATCTTACCGCAAGAAACGCAGGTCAAATCCTGAGTTAATAAGTTCTGAAGTTTGGGCTAATGCAGGATTTGAAATAGATAAGGAGAATCCCGATAAATTTGATCGTAAAAAAATTCTAATTATACTTTCATCAGATAGAAAAGAAGTTTTAGAAAAGGAGTTAGAAAATCTTAAGAAAGAATTTGAGAGACTTCCAGCTGAACTGAAAATATCCCCAATGGGTCAAAGACTTCCAGGCAATAAGGAGCATTTTGGGTTCAAAGACGGAATCTCTCAACCTTTTGTACCTGGATTAACAAAAAAAAAGAATCTGGTAGGCTATGGAGAATTACCTAATTTACCAGGTGATTATATTTTCGGATATCCATCCTCTAGAGAAGAGGACCAAACACCTTTTTTTGGTTCATTAGCTTCAAAAAATGGTAGTCTTTTGGTATACCTTCAATTAAAGCAGAATACAAAGGAATTTGATGAATATTTGACAAGGGCAGTAATTGAACTTAAAAAGAAGTATTCAGATTTAAAGATTAGTAAAGGTTGGTTAGCTGCTAAGCTTATGGGGCGTTGGAAGGATGGCACACCTATAGAGCAAACTGAATCAGAAAACAAATATGGTCTAGGATGCCCTTTCTCAAGCCATATTCATAAGGCATATCCGCGAAGAAAACTGAATACTATACCAATAACCAAATCTAGAATATTAAGAAGAGGCATCCCTTATGGAGATTCTCAGGATAAAAAGGCAGAAAAGGGTCTGTTGTTTATTTGTTATCAGACATCTTTAAAAAGTCAATTTGAATTTATTTATGGAAATATGTTAGATTCTGATTTCCCTTTACCTAATTCCGGATTCGATCCTTTTGGGCCCAAGAATTCGCGTTTGGGCAATACAACTATATTCACTTTACCTTTGAGAAATCAAGATGGTACTATTGTACATGAATTACTGGAAATACCGAAATTTGTTGAACTCATAACCGGTGGATACTTTTTTATGCCATCAATTTCCTATTTCAATTCAATCATAAATACGTTTGGTGAAAAATAGCATTGAAATAACAGATAATTTTTCCGTAAATCAAGAAATTCTATGGGTGTATTTGACAGACAAGTCAAAAATAGGGTTATGGTGGGATGACCGTATCGAACTGCAACCATGGGTGGGGGGTGATTTTATAGAACCGTGGGAAAATGATGCAGGTCAGACAATTATGACCCAAGGCAAGGTCTTGGCCATTGTCCCCCCCAAGCGATTGCTACTGTCGTGGACGGATGAAAATTGGGATTTTGAAACGATAGTGGAATTCAATCTTGTCGCGACCTCCAATGGCACCACGTTGTCAGTTGTCCATTCAGGATTTGAAAACGCCCCAAAAGACCGCCAAAAACCTATTCTGGATGATCTCGAATCGGGATGGAAATACTTGTTAAACAAACTCAAGGAACAAATCTAGGATTTTGTAGTTATATGCATAATCCCTTCAATATTCGGACAGCCCTTATTGTTTATCACCTTTTAAGAATATTTATCCAACTAGCTTCTCTTAAGTTTAAACTTATTAGTGAAAATGATTTTGGAATCAAGCTAACGAAGAGAATCGAAAAGTTAGATGGAATATTTATTAAAATAGGTCAATTGTTATGCACACGTCCTGATGTTGTTCCACCGCAATCCGCCAATCACTTGAAACGGTTGTTACAAAAGACTAACCCTATACCATTTGCCCAAATTGAAAATACAATAAAGGAGTTGCTCAAAGAGCGGTACTCTCTTTTTGACATCGAAAAGCAGCCATTGGCAAGCGCAAGTATTGCCCAAGTACATAGGGCCACCTTTAATGGCGAAAAAGTGGTCTTGAAAATAGTCAAACCTGGAATCCCGGAGCTTTTCGAAAAAGATTTGAGAGTCTTAAGGGCCTTTATGAAAATGGGAACGTTTTTTCCTTTTCTAGCGAATCTGCCCATTATGGAACTTTATAAAGAACTTGAAGAGATTATTCTACCTCAGACGGATTTATTAAACGAAAAAAAGAACTTGATGAAAATCAAAGGAAATCTTTTGGATTTCAAGGATATTGCAATACCTGAAATCTATAAAGAAGGTAATTCATCCAAGCTTCTGATAATGGAATTTATGAATTTCCCAAATGAGGTGGATTTTGATGATTGGGAGATGGATAAAAGGATTAGAACTTCCAATCAAATTCTTGAAATGCTATTTCAGATGATGTTTGTGGACGGGCTCACCCATTGTGACATGCATCAAGGCAACTTATTTATAGATTATTCGGGGAAGTTGATACTGCTGGATTTTGGGATGGTCACGTCCATGACAAAAGAGGAGACAGCAGACTTTGTTAGGTTCTTTTACCATATGTCAATGAACAATGGTTATCAATGTGCTGAAATTCTGGAAAAAAAAGCCATTTTCTTATCCAAAAAATATAGTCGGGAAAAATTTTTCCACGAAATTGAAATGTTTATTAATAAACACTGGAGCTTAAACGTAATTGACTTTGAAACATCGCTTTTTACATTGGAAATGATTAGAATTCAAAATCAAAATGGTATAAAAGGTTCTACAGCATTTATCCACAATATTCTCTCAATCGTATTTCTTGAGGGTATACTAAAGAATATAAACCCCCAGCTTGATTTCCAATTAGCGGCTAAAAAATTTATAATCAGGAACAAGCTTAAGATAAAATAGAAATTCCTTATTCTTTTAATTGCTTGTATTTAAGGAATGACTCTATAGATAAATTATCTATATTATTTCATAATTCTCATCAATACTATTGTCTGAAAGGTACGCCATATCTTCATCTAACAATTGATCAAGGTACTCAATTTGCTGCTGAAAGTTTTTCTGGGCAAGTTTTCTCTCTGCAACTTCAAATGCAGAAAATGTATTCTGGGATTCTTGAACTTTCGGCACACTACCAGTAAGCTTTTGTTTGTTATAATAAGATCGACTTTTGTTATATTCAACCGCTCTCAAATAGATTTCTAGGTTTTTATCACTTTTATTACCGTTATGATAAATTTTTATTAAATCAAATAGTGTATCAGAAAAGAGATTCCCATGATTTTCTAAAAGACTATTCTGATAGTCAAAATTTTTGGAAATAATCGCATTTAGTAGCTCAGCAGATGTTTCCTCAAACCTGACATTTATTCTTTGTTTCTTTGAAAATAAAATCTCCCAAGGTCTATGCCTCAAGATATACTCTAACTCAACGGAGTATTTTATTTCAGTAGGAGCAAAGGGACTTTCTTCTATTAAAGATATGTATTCCATGTTATCCCCTTGTTGTAATTTTTCTATTAATCTTGTAATAAAATCCAGTAAAGCAGGAATGTCATCAATGTTTCGCATCGCATTTAGAAGATTCTTTATCAGTCCTTTACTATAAAGGGAAACCGATGACAAACCTAAGATACTTGAGAGATTAGAGATGTTTGTATTAGGATTTTCATTAGATCTTTTATGTATTTCCCTACTGACAGATAAAAGTGACTCGAGTATTGGTAAAACAATTTCAGAATCACTAGCTATTATTAAATATCTAATTTGCGTAAAATCCAATTTTTTAGCATACAGTGTTTTAGTAATAAAATTTAAGAAATCCGATAATTGTCCTGATAATTTAAACTCCCCTTTGGTAAGTTGGGAAACAAGCTTCCTCCAGAACAAGATAAATGTTTGGTTTGTTTTAAAATCATTCAAATCTATGCTGTCATATACTTTTTGAACAATTTTTTTTGCATCGCTCGAACTTCTTATTATGGGCCAATTATTCTCATTGAAGTGTATTGTTCCACCTGAAGTTTCTAATGTTCCATTTTCATTAGACAGCAATTTTGAAAATGAGTCGTCTGTAAATAAGGCCTGGAAATGTTTTTTAACAATCTGGATTTGCAGTAAATAATCATGGATTTCATCATGATCCCCAGCGATTAGGCCCATATCAAATTTGAGCCAACCAACTTCCTCTGGCAGTAACCCAAGTGGCCATGTGGAGTCAAATGTGAGAGCGCTAAATTTAAGTATAAGCTTTAAAGTACTATTTTTCTTTACCTTCGAGTAGAATGTGCTTTCCGAAAACGGAACAACCCTATATCCTTTTCCATTTGATGCTGAATTATAAAGTACTACTTTAATGTAATCTAGGTAGTTTTCGCTCGATAATAGTAATTTTTGCTTATTTCTTGGACTTCTTAAAAAGGCATAAAGCCCAATAGCTAACCTTCGAGTTATCAATATATCTTTGATAGCCTCTTCTTTATTTTTAATCGCATCAGGAAAACTTCCTGTTCTTACTTTAAATGAATCGGTAAAGGTTAATTTCCAAATATCTTCCTTAGCATTCTGATTATTAAAAGTTTCAAAAAACACCTCAAGATTTTGCATGGCTAATCTCGAAATATGGTTTTGAAAGTTATAGAAATTAAATCCATTTTTAAACTGAAAATAGGTAGATGACAGATTTGACCACTCTTTTGCCTGCGGCGCATTATTTAATTCTATCCAATGATTGTCACCCAGTCTAATAACTTCATCAACAAGAAAATTAAGACTAATAGGATCGTATTCATTAAAATCGATTTTGGAGTAAATACTTATTTGAATCCCGTAGTGTCTGAAGCTCTCTATTAAAAATTTTCTTTTTAGTCCTGAATAGGCAATTTTCCCAACATTTCTTCCTGTTTTAACTAAATATTTTATGAAGTCGTAGCCTTGCATAGAGGCAGGTGCCCCATCCTTTTTCCTAAGGCGATAGTCGCAAATGACTAAGGAAATCTCTCCATTAGTTTTATCTTCTTCCCATTGCTTGACTGCTTCTTCATATGTTTTGCATAGAACAACCCTTTTTTCAGATTCTAATCTCAGAGATAGTTCTTTAAATAATGGGCTTTTTTTGTTCACTTCATCATCGAGCCATAATACTTTCCAATTTTTCCAAATTGCCAGGAGCTTTTCTCCTTGCTCTTTATTATTGGATTCAGGTAAGGCATTTTCGCAAAGACTCCTTAAAGACTTCAATGCATTAGAACCCGATAGGTTGGTATTCAAGATTGCATCTAAATTCGGAACGGGTTTATTTAGACTGCTGTAAACTAATTGTACCAACTTACTGCTTTCTTGGAGTAATGAAGCGGTTACTTTTTTTTCAGCATTAAATTTTGGAGTCAGGCTATGTATTTGTTCATCAATAATTTGATTGATGCCACAATAATGGTGTTTAAGATCGTATAATGATAGATCAGATAGCGGGTTAATAATTTTAAATTTATCAACGCATTCAGATGTAGACAAAGGCAGTTGTGTAAAACCATGTCCAGGAAAAAACAGAATTTTAGAATTGAGAATTTTTTCTTTGTAGTAGTTTTCAGGTAAGAAAGACACAAACAAAACTTTGTTCTTATAGTTTTTTCTCCTTAATTCTTGAACAAAGGAAATTCCGTAAAAATCACTCCTGTTAACTATTTTACCCTTAGTATTAATATTCAACTCACATAGCACAATAAGACAATCGTCTTCACTAATCTTATCTAACTCTAGAAAATCGGATGGTGATAAAGAAACTACTTTTTCGAGTAAACTATCTTTGTTTATGTCAGTTCTATTTTCTATGTAATAAATCATAGATGCTACTTTTAATACGTCTGCCTATTAAGTTATGAAATCATTGGTCCTATATTTTCGAATTCATAGTTTTATCTTATAATCATCAGGTAATATCAAGTTTGTTCTTATAGTAAAACTATTGGTAAACTATTTTTCCAACTTCTCATTTGTTAGTAAACCTTGCACTTGTTCCTAATTGTCGACAACATATATCTTATTGTTATCGTCTAAACCATGAATCGATATATGACCCAATTCAATAACTTCTGACAAATACTTAATATGCTCATCCGAAATTTCTTCTCCAGGAAGTATCAATGGGATACCTGGGGGATATGGAGTTACCAGAGTGGCACTTGTTAAACCTAAAGCCTCAACAATTTTTTTTGTCTTTCTTGGGCAATAAAAAAAGTCCCTCGGGGGTTTATCCTTGTAGGTTATATTTTTAATCTGGGGAACATCAGTATCTTGCTTCACTTCTTTCTTCAGTCTTGGCAATTTCCCTGCAATACAGTCCTGTTCAAGATTTAATAGAGTATTGACTAGTGTTGTCGATTTATTTCTATCAAATGCTGTGCCTATTGTAAAGAGAATTTGGATACAGTTTTTAGTGTATTTTATTAAATCTACTTGAGCTTTGGTTCTGATGTATTCGAATGCATCTTTAACATTAATTTTTAACTCGGAGATATCAAAGGAAATCTTCAGAGGATCAAGAAAAATTCCTTCATTATCCAAGTCATAGCCTATTGAATGGAACTCATTTTTTAAATCATCTTCACCAATAATTTTAATCTTATCAAAAGATTTGCTATGAAAGTCATTTCTAAACATTTCTGCTCTCTCCAAGGCTAAGTCAATCAGCTCGAATCCTTCCATTCTCATTTGCATCGCGGCGATATCCATTGAAGCGATTAACTGATACTGAGGGGATGTGCTAGTAAATGTATTGTAAATATCTTTGAAAAAATTTAGGTCTATATTTGAATTGGCATTAATATGAATAAATGCTGACTGTCTTAGCGCGGACAACATCTTATGAGCGCTTTGCGTCACATACTGTACTCCGTTTCTTGTTGCACTTGTAGGCTGGAAAAGAGGGTGAAAATTGGAATACCCATACCACGCTTCGTCAACAAAAAGTTCTGTTCCGTATTGGTCACACAGTTTTTTCAACCTTTTAATGTCCATAACAAAGCCTTCATAGCTACAGCCAGTAACAACCAAAAGTTTATAATGACCTTTTTCTTTACCTTTAAACTCTTTCTCAATACCCAAAATTGATGGTGGTGCCATTATTTCATATTTTTTGGAATAAAGTGATTTTACGTAGGTAGGCGACGCTCCAGACATTATCATGGCATAATGAATAGATTTATGACAACTTCTAGAAACAAGTACAGGATCACCAGGTTTTAACAATGAAAGCAAAATGATATTGTTTGCGGAAGAATTCCCATTTGTGACGAAGTAGGTCTGTCCCGTGTTAAATGTTTCTGCCACTTTTCTTTGTGTAGAGCCAATAACATTTTCTAATGAAGCTTTGGCAAAAATAGATCCGAATGTTTTGGGAATATCATGATCTGCCGTAAACGTAGTTTCCCCAAAAAAGTCAAAGAGCTTTTTGGCATAAGGAGAGTTTTTCAAAACTTGACCTCTATTATGTCCCGGCACATGCCAACTGTTGCTTGCGGAATGAACATATTCTTCAAACTTTTTAAAAAAAGACGTTTCCATATCACTGTTTAGACCGTTCAACACTCTTTTTAAAACAGAGACTGCCTCACTACCTCCTTTAAGGATTTTTTCTTTCCAGATAAAATCCGGATTTACCTTTGGGTGATTTCTAAATTCTTGAAAATTAGTATCAACGATATTTGCTGAGCTTTGTGGATCATGCGCCGAAATTCCAAATATTGGTATCGATGGATTATTGAGAGTTATACAATCCACTAATTCAGCACCAAATAGATTTTGCCATTCAGCTTCATTATCTGGTTTGCGTAATTCCCAATCTATAAGAATAGCTTTAACATTTCTCCATTTTCTTGATTCAAGATGAGAAAGTAATTCTTCCGATGTTTCAAATCCTAAAATATCAATTTCTACACCTTTAAGCTTATCCAAACTAATTGAAGGTATCGCTTCTCTAAGCTTTACCTCAAGATCTTTTGAAACATCATCATCTAACACGGCTAGCTGTATGGTCCTAGTTGGTTGTTCTTTCATAATAGTTAATGTTTTTTTCTATCTTTTGTAGAATAGTACGGCTATATTTTTTGTTCAGAATGTCATGATTAAATAGCTCTTTAATTCTACTATCTTTGAGAAGTTTATGGTAGTTAGTAACTTCAAAACGACAAGCTGTATCTAAAACCTCAATGACCGGCAGGTGAATGAATCCAATATCTTCAACATGAAATTCATCTATCAAATAAAAGTCTAAATCTAAAAATGAAGTAAAAATTACCTCATTATAAACCATGCCTCCAAATCTTAAAAGGAGCATTTCATAGATAGTTCTTGTAATAGAAGATCTGGTATCCCCCATGTGCAATATTATCCTACTAGATTTTTTTTCCTCATTTAGAAACTCAGAGATTTTCTTTATTTGTTTCAAATTTGTCATAGAACGTAAGAGTCCGTTGTAAACATCAGACCTTCCAAAAAACCATATTGGTTCGTTTACCATGAAATAAAGTTACTTTATCTGAATATCGGATAACAGCAAATCTCTTAATGACGAAAGTAGTGGTTGTTGACTGTCATCATATTTATAGTTCTCTTGTTGCAGATGTTTTATGAACTTTAGCATGTTCTTATCTATACCTTTTTCCGAAATTGTGTTAAGTCTTCTAGAGTATGTATTGATGAAATCCTTGGTTATAGGCTTTCCGCTGTATATTGTATTTAAGATGTTTAGTGCATCTTTTACGCCATATGAATCGTCAAAATGGTTCCAAAACGACTCAAATTGCTTATTGTTAATATTACTCACTTCCCTTAAAGTACCTTTTATCTCATTTAACCATAAATAGTAGCCCTCGGAAATTGTCGAACCCCTCGGTACGTGATGGTCTTTAAACCCTATAAAACCGTTATCATCTAATTTTTGTTTTAAGATTGAATTAGTTTCATTATGATAGATGTAAATACCTAAAGTGTTATGTGCAATACTATCTAGGTCAATGCTTGAGTTGTCATGTACTAAATAGAGAAAACAATTATCACAGTTATCCACACCAATTTTCACCATATTTTCCTCGTCTAAAAGTAACCTCAGTCTCCTAGTTTGAAGTACTACTTTTAATTTTTCTGGGGTGGTAAAAAAAACAATAGCCCTACTTTTCATCGCTATAACTTAATGGTTTAGAAGCATATAACAGTTCGCTTAAATATAATTTGAATCGATTTTCAATTAGGTATTGAGATAACATAGAGTAGCTCACAAATGGTATGTTATCAGGCAAGTTGGATGGTTGGCCTCTTCCTGAAGTAACTACAATTTTTACATTTTTAAACTCATCCTTGATTTCATTTACTTTCCTAAGAATGCTCTCCTTTGATTTTTTAAAAATGTGTTTTTCGCTCATTAGTATTTTCTCAAGTACACCAAGGTGAACCACTATAAAATCAATTCCTTTGGACGCTCTTAATTCATGATCAATAAATTGTGATTTAATAAGGGCAATAATTTTTTTGGTATAATCATCCGAATAATTTTTTTTGCTTAAATCAAAGTCCTTTGTGGCATCTGGAATGTAAACATTTACATTATTCCAAAATTGATGATATGTGATATGCTCGAAATTATCTTTCCCATATAAAGACAATTTTGTCTTAGATTGTTTTTGGATGCGCTCATCCAAAATCAAAACGTTATTAATTGTTGAGTTCAAAAATTTAAGATACAAGATTTCACTTTCCAAAGAGTCATCGTCCCTGAAATCACCATTATTACTTATTCGATCAATTATCCTCTTATGCTGAGATCCATATATTTCTTCATAAACTTGAAGATTTGCTCCTTTGTATTCCTTGCCATGATCAAAAAAATGATATCCATATAGTTGAAATTTGGATTCAGAACTAATTAGTTCCTCACTAGTAGAGCTTAATTTTTTGTTCATAAAGAATTTAGATACATAAACCCTCCACGCTTCCAGTGAAAAATTATCATGATTAGGATGTAAATTAATACCATTGGCTTCATTGAAATAGAAATTAATATCACTCCATAAGATTTTCCTAACGGGCAATTTTAGTTTGTTTTCATAAGGTGCTAGACTATCATCATTTACGACACATAAATTATATGAACCAGAATACCTAGACTCCATGTCCGTAATGAAGTATATACCCCGATTAGTTGAAACTTTTTGGTCAATATCTCCAATGAATTCCCTTTTTTTATCAATAAATAAAATGTCTTTAGGTTTAGGAACATAAAATTGAAATCCTAAGAAGCGATTATCGTAAGGAACAGCTCTAAAAATCTTAGGAACATTTTCTTTGTTTTTTACTTGATTTTTATAGGTTTCCATCTTATCATGATCAAAGATTAACCTATAGTTGTCATTTTGCACATCTCTAGCGTTTATTCTTCTCAAATACGCTGCACAAACAAGCATTTCTATCATGCCCATCCCAGTTTCGCGTAGTTCAAAATTTGTTTCATCCAGGATATCACTATCAATCAAATCGTTTAATTGTAGCGCAATATTTTGAATTTCTGGGATTACTAATGGACCATCACCATCTCTCCTTGGACAAGTTTTGTACCATGTTGACATTTTGTCGCTAGTACCTTCCTGCTTGTACTGCATCGGTAGGATTCCAAAGGGATTTGCTCTTTCGACGTTATCAAAAACAATAATTTTATAGTATGATTCATCTAATGTGGACTCTTCGATTTTAATTGTAAAAGTTACTTGGGAGACTTTGCCTTTTGGACTATGTTTTGCTGTATTTCTGATTATGTTTTCCAAAATAATGTAAAACGCATGCTGTCCGAGCAAGTCATTCGAGATTGATAAAACTACATCTTCGATTCCCTTAGGCAATTCAACATTAAAATGAAATTTAAACTCCTTATCCAATCCACTTATTCGATTTAACAACACTCTGTTCTGATCAAATGGTTTAATTACTTCATCAACAAAAAGTTTTGTGAGTTGAAGTTGAGGAACTCCAGTAACAATATCAGCCAGAAACTCCATTCGGGTTTTTATATATGAGTTAAAAATGCCGAGGTATTTCCTATATAAAGTGTTTTTAATGTCTTCTTTTTCCAATTCATTTTCATCACTTAGTACATTGATTTTTTCGTAAATGGTATCTTCTAAGATTTGCTCGAACTTTGTTAACCCTCTATATGGCTCCGTTTCTGAAGCTCTTTCTAAATTGCCATTGTATACCAAAAAATTATTAAAATCTAAATCTTCATTGTTTATCATTCTACTCACTACATGAGATCCAATGTTGTGAGAAAGTGTTCTTAAAAAAACCTTTGCGATGGCATTGTGAAAAGATGTTTTTTTCTGTTGAGCAAAAAGCTCCAGTCTTTTTCTATTTATTGAATCCTCTAAGCTCTGCTTTTCTATTGCATAAATTGAGATTAATATTGGCAAAAGATTTTTTACCTTTTGCAAAATCTCGTCATTACTATCTTTTGTTAAGTAAGAATCTTCGTTTTCTTCATCTTTGATCATTAGAATTAAACCACTTACCGATATAATCTTCTGTTTATTCGCTTTTGGTGTCATAGGGATAAAAAGCCATCTAACTGGAGTTTTCCAAAAGGCCCTTACTATCAAGTGGATAGGAGGATGTAGGACAAAGTCCCTTTGTTCTTTTTCAGAAAACTTAATGTAGTGATTTGATCCAGAGGATATTGTTAAAAATTTTTGCCCTTTACTAGGTAAGATTAAGTATTGCTTTAAGATATGTTTGTAACGTAAAATTCGATTATTCTCCCCTAAATCCAGGTTTAACCATTTCTTGAATAAATCAAACTTATTTGTCTCCTTGTGATTAGCGTCAATAAATCCCAGAAGCTGTAAATCCTGAATCCAGGATGATTTTCTATAAACTTTATCCTTTACTATTGAAAGGTTTAGAATGTTATTTGGTTTTTTTTCAATGTATTTTCTAAGTGGCGCATTTAAATCTGAAAATTCCCAAAGAAGTTCATTTTCATAGTCAGCTTGTTTCCATCGTACTAACTCGTTATTCCTTTTGGCAATTATGAAATAAATCATCATAAATGAGGCATAGGCGTCAGATACATCAATATATTTTAGTCTTCTATCCTCACTATATTTAGTGGATTCAACCTTCTTAAAAATACTGAACGAAATTTCATCTGATGTTTCCGCACCATCTCTTTGCCTAGTTATATCCCATCTTAGCTTGTTAAAAGCATCATCTTGTGACAAATTAAAAATCTCTCTTATACTTGCGGTATTTGGGGTAATATTAAGATAGGCACTTTCTGATCTAAACGGATACCAATAACTATCCTTATAGGATATATCCTCATTTTCAATAGTCTGAACTCTAAACAATGGGGCTGCAACGACAAAGTCATTCTTTTTTAAATAGTTCAAAAACCCACTGTCGTATTTCATATAACATTGTACGAATCGCATTGGGTTTTTAATTGGGCCGTAAGAATCATCCTTATAAATGAATGGGCATTCCTTAGTATCACTTTTTATGCACTCCACACAGTCTGGAGTGACATGATGAAAGTTTTCATCATCAAAATCATACCCAAATAAATATTCATTCTTTTTCTTTTGAATATCATATATAATATCTTGTATGGTCCTTGTTGAATGATCACTCATTTCAATATATCATTAAATCTTTTTTGCCAATATTAGTACCGTATTAAATTCTTCGAGCTTTACTTCAGTACTAAATCCAATTTCATGCATCCATCTTATATGTGATTCCTTAGAAGCCAATTTGTTAAGAAATTTATGATGGTATGCCCATTCTTTTAGAAATTCTTTGTTTTCAGCATTCTTCACCAAAAAACTATAGTGTTCGGCCTCATTCAAAGCTGCCAATTCTTTGTTATCGTAGGTCATCAAATCGCCTAGAATAAACAACCCTCCCCTTTTTAATGAATTATAAATTCTAAGGATCATTTGTTTTTTGTCTTTGTCTGTTTCTTGGTGATGAAAACCAATTACGCATATTGCTGCATCATAATTTTTAGGTAGTTCCATTTCCGAGTAGTCTTTGAGAATAAATTCACAGCTATGCCCATTAAGCTTTTCCTTAGCCCCATTCAACATCTGTTCAGAAAAATCAATTAAAGTAAAATGCGCGTTTTTGGTATTTTCGGCGATTACGAGTGTAGTATTACCTGTTCCAACCCCTAGCTCTAATATTTTGGGATTCGGATCAATTTTTTTTGTAATATTTGCGATTTCTTGGTGCAAAGCCTCATATCCGGGAATTGTGTTTACGATGTCTTTATCATATCGTTCCGCGGAATAATAATGGTAGTTCAAATCTTCTGGCCCTACATTTGTCATGTGTTTTCTTTTTTTATATACTCTCCAGTATTATGAACCTGTGAATACTCAGCCAAATAATGATTAATTCCATTTCTTGAAATTTCCTTCATGGCACTAATTAAGTAACTTACATCATCTTCTTGGTTCTCTAAGCCAAAGCTTACTCTCACAGAACCAGGAATTAGAGAGGTATTTCCAGATTTGACTTGTTCAAGAATCTCTTCATCCGATTTTACATTCATAATCCGTCTTGAGAATTCATAAACACAATATGAACCTGCACGTGTTCCAATTCCATATTCGTCATTTAATATTTGGGCGAGTAAACGGCAAGGAAAATTGCCTAGATTAAAAATTAACAAACTTGTGTCCAGAGATTCTTCTTTGTTTTTATTGACATATAATAATATTCCTTTTATTGATTTTAACCCTATGTAGGCCTTATTTATCAACTTCAGTTCGTGAGCTTTAATATTTGAATAGCCGATTCTTAACAACTGTTTTATGGAAAAGTATAGTGCTCTTGCTCCTATATAGTTGGGAGTTCCCGATTCATGTGCTTGCTCACTTTTTACCCTTACTATTTCACCACTTGATGATATATAAGGAAAGTTGCCCCCGCCTATTTGATAAGGCCAAAATGCATCAAACAATTTCTTGTTACCAACAATAGCCCCTGATCCAAATGGAGCGTACATTTTGTGCCCCGAAAAAAGCACAAAATCAACCCCTTGTTCAGTCATATCAAGCTTTTCATGCTGCAGTAATTGGCAGGCATCAAGTAAAACCATAGCCCCATATTTGTGCGCAATGGTCCCCATTTCCTTTATGGGTGCTCTATAACCGGTAACATTTGACTTGCCTGTCACTACCAGGAGCTTTATTCGGTCATCTGGTGATTTTAAATGATTTTCTTCTAAAATGCTCTCAATAGTTTTGAGATTAAATGAAAAGTCTTTCTCGGTTTTGTGCACAACAACTTTCTTTCGTCCTTCAATTAAAATATTATCATTAAATGTATCTGTTTCATTTTTCAGGGCATCTTCCATCGATACCTGTTTCATATTTTGATGCCTCCCTTCGTGAAACATCCATGGGATAAGACTAGACGAAT
Source organism: Flagellimonas sp. (assembly GCF_965601775.1). Classification (GTDB taxonomy): domain Bacteria; phylum Bacteroidota; class Bacteroidia; order Flavobacteriales; family Flavobacteriaceae; genus Flagellimonas. The sequence goes on along the minus strand of NZ_OZ271837.1, from coordinate 2,748,877 downwards.
GTTCTATGTCAGAAACCAATATTTTTCCTTTTATTTGAGAAAACATATAAGCCGTTATATTAATCCCTGCAGTTGTATTAGGAACAAAAACCGCATAATCATCGTTTCTGGCATTCACAAATCTTTTAACCGTGATTCTTGCTTCTTCATATTTTTCCGTCGATTTTTTTGATTTGGTACCAGCACCTCTGTGAACGCTGCCATATTCATATAAATCATTTGATATTCCATCCAAGACAGAAGCAAAAGGAGGAGTTGTAGCAGCATTATCTAAATTTAAGTACCTTCTTTTTTGGTCACCAGATAAATGAACTTCGTAAGAATAGTATTTTGAATCGAATAAGTTTTTCATGGAAGCAATTAAGAATTAGCTAGAAAATGAATTAATCTATGACTCTTAGGGCTATTAAATATTTCAAAAGGAGTACCTTTTTCTAATAAATGACCTTTATCCAAGAAAAAAGTATAGTCTGATATTTTTCTTAAGAAGCTCATTTGATGGGCAATGATTAAAACCATATTGCCTCTATCGGCATAGTTTTTTATGAGCTTGCCAAAACTATCAGTCCATTCAGGGTCTAAAGCGGAGGTTGGTTCATCAAGAAATAAAAATTTGGGTTTCATAGCGAAGGTTCTAGCCTGAACCACACGTTGCCTTAAACCACCGGAAAGGCGATGAGGTAAAGATTGGTAATGATCTTTCAAAGCAAAGCGTTCAATCTCATACTCCACTCTGTATTTAGCTTCTTTTTTAGATAAGCCAAATGATTTTATTAGAGGTAAGGCAATGTTATTGTAAACATTTAGATGAGGCCAAGGCTCGGCTTGCTGGAAAACCGCGGAATATAGTAACCTTTTGTCCTCTAAATTTTGGGAAATATAGCTGATATCTCCCTTGTCCAATTTTTCAAGTTTGCATAAGCTTCTTATTAAGGTTGTTTTACCTGAGGCATTGGGCCCAATAAGGGAGTAGATTTTATTTACTTCCAAGGTCATATTTATAGGGCCAATACCTTTTCCTAAAGAATATCTCTTTTCAACATTATTTATAATTATCCTATCTATACCTTTACTCACAATCAGAATTGGTTAATTATCAACCTTTATGGGTTTTCTTCATCATTGCTTTTAACTCAAAACGCTTTGATAAGAGTGTTCCAGGTAACAAAATCACCAGAAAAACAATAGCCAAAACGGTATAAAACTCTAAAGGTCTGTAGGTCTGACTTATAATATCTTGTGTAACACTAAGAAGTTCAGGGACAGCAATAAACGATGCCAAAACAGAAAGCTTAATACTATTGATGTATTGACCTACTATTGGAGGAGTCATGTTCCTTAAAGCAATCGGCAATACAATATATTTAAGATTATTCCTTTTAGAAAAACCTAACAACTGGCCATAATCGGTATGAAGTTTAGGGACAGATTCAATTCCCGCATCGACAATTTCAGCAATGAAGACTGCCAAATTCAAAGAAAGAACAATGACGGTAGTAGTAAATGCGTCTATACTTATCTGGAAAAAAATGGGAACACAGAAATAGAACCATATTAATAATACTAAAGCCGGTAGTGTTCTTATGATATCAATAAATACAATTGTAATAAATCGAATAGGAGCAAACCTTACCCTTTTCATCAATCCCAATATTAATCCTAACATTGAACCAATAAGTATGATATAAAGATTGAGTTTGATTGTAACATAAGTAGCCTCAATTAGTTGTTCTTTATACTCTATAACCCAATCCCAATTCCAATTATACATACCAATTAATTATCTGTTAGTGGGAAAAAATACTCCTTCTTATCGTGCATTAGAGGCACTCCATATTCTTTTTCAAATCTGTACATCTTTCCTGAATTAATCATGTAATCAATACTTGTATCGATAAAATTTAGCCAGATTAAATCATCTTGTCTAACAGACCAGGAAAAGTAGGTTGTGGCCAATGGATCATTTCCAAGAACTTCTTCTAATTCTGGATGCTCTCTTAAATAAGTAAAAACTGTTATTTGATTCATTAATCCGATATCTGCCTGGTCAGAACCCACTGCTGCCAGAGGTATTGTTAAATCCGACCCACTGTAGGAAACAATATTTTTTTGATTTTCAAATTCTACTCTTACTAAATCAGATATTGCACTGCCTTGTAGCACCGCAACTTTGACGTTGGGATTATCTACTTTTTTCCATGAATCATAGTATTCTGCATTTTCTTTTTTTGCAATTCCTGTATATCCACAATAAAACAAAGGATGTGAAAATGCCACAACAGCTGATCTTTTTGGCGTTGCAAAAGTGGCTCCTATACAAATGTCAAATTTGTTTGAATTTAATTCTGTATGGAATGTCGCCAATGTGGTAGGCATATAGTTAATCCTTATTGTAGGATTTATTGACTTTGTAATCTCTTCAAACATATCGATAAAAACCCCCTCTAACTTTCCTGTATCCGGATTCATCATGATGGTTGGCTCAAAAATGAAATAGCCTACATTGATTTCATTTTTTTCGATAATCTTGGAAAAGGTGCTTCTATGGTTTTCATCTGATGTTTCAGACGACTCGTTTTTTCTTTGGTTATCTGTGCAACCAATGAAAATTACTCCTAGTATTAAGAGCAGTCCATTTGTTTTTTTCAGAGTTTTAATCATTTTTCTAAAGATTTATGTGATTACTTCTTATTAAGATAGTGGTTAGTAATAGTTAGTAATGTTTAACAGAATATATTTTTTCAATTATTTAACCTATTGACCAAAGGGTTTCTCATGAAGATAGATAGCTTGATAGCTCTAGAATGTTCACTAGGTGTATAAAGACCAGAACCTAATTCTGGAATAGAGGTCATTACTGGCTTTACAACACTTACATTTTTGATACTCACCGAATAGCTCACCAAAATCTATGAATTCAAAAAAGCGTACTAAAATGGCTATTGACATCATATTTTCTATTCAATTAAAGTCATTTATAACTAAATATTAAGCAGAAACATTCGATTTTAAGTTTCCATAAAATTTGCTGGCTTTTGTGGTCGTTCTATAGATGCTTAATGCATGAAATGTTTACATTTTTTGTCCTGCTTACAGGACGAGGAATGTAAAGCAAGAGGGTAACGCGCTAAAGCGACGTTACTTTTTTTACTCCATTGATATTCAGTTAATTACAAAGAATTAATTTTCCTTGAAAAATGGTTTTTGTGACAAAAACCTTGGGAACCCCTATAAACACTGAAAATTTTTGGCACAAAAAATAATATTTGATTCGAATTGCGGCTGTTTGAGGCACTTTTTTTCGCGGATTAAATTTGAAGTTATTTGTTGGGATTTGAAGAATACAAGCAGAAAAAGTTTTGAAAAGGGATGATTGTAAAATAGCAAGTGCGCCCTATTTCGATTTTACTTCACGCTTAGCTACCGGCACACTATAAAATCGAAACAGGGTCCACGCGCAAAGTTTAAGGGTAAGATTTGGGGTTTTTCGAAATCAATCCTAGTATATAGAATAAATCTATCTTAGTCTTCCCAACCGCAAAGAGTTCTACCCATATATCTCGCTTCGGCTACCGTTACACTTGAAATGGATGCCTTACAGTTTGAAAGACCTCTACAATAGGGCGATAAATGATAGCGCTTTGAATATTTGCCATTACAGATATATACAGATTGTGATTTTAAAACAGGTTTTGGCGTTACTGGAACAGGATTGATTTTGTTAACCCTTGGTTTCTCCTTTGCATTTTTTTCATAAGGTGAAACAGTTGTTTGTTGAGGATAAGATATCGGGGGCGATGGACTCGATTCAATTTTTTTTAAACTCCTGTTTCGATTCGGATCGGAACAATCATCAATGATTGCGAAAAAAACAACCAAAAAAAATACCGCCAAAGCAACGTATGCCAACCAAGAAAAAATTCTGGAAAGAATATCTGAATTCCCAATTAGGTATAAAAGACCTATAAGTAGGAGGAAGAACAAACCGGGAAGTCCAAAAGCCAGCAAAATAATAAGAGTAGCAAGTATTCCAAATATTGTTAAACAACCTGATTCGGAGTCATACAACCTCCTATGGGGTGACCTAGGAAAAATAGTTTTTTTGCCGAGCAAAGGTTTAGCAACATCCGAGCGTTTAGGGCAAATACACTTTTCTATTGGGTTTTCACAACCATCACAAGTTTCAATTTCAATTTCCTCTACCTCTGTTTTGTAATCTAAAAGATAGCCGTTGACCTTGCCAAAAAGGGTGCCAAAGGTTTGATTCCCTTCCTTGACCACATCCTTAATTTTTACATCTTCCAACTTTGGAACTTTAATGCTTAATTTATAACCATCAAAACTGGATAAACCCTTGTTGGTAAAGCATGCAACATCCTCAAAGCTTTCTTGTTCAATTTGTATATCCGATTTGATGCCATTATATATTGACTCATTGATTATGTCCGAATCTTCTATTTCATTTTTTATGTTGAAAATCTTCCCTTCGTATATTGATATATCATAGACTTTGGAAATGGAAATTGGGTTTTGTCCTCTGCTTAAGCTTCCGAAGTATTTGCCCACAAAATCTCCTCGGATATAGGTTTTTCTGGGAACCTTTTTCTCAACTTTTATGGTCTTAAAGCCCATGGATTTGGTTTAAGAAATCACCCTCTTTGCCCAACTCTATTGTATTGAGCTTTCTCCGTGTATTAAAAGGAGCATCTCTATAATTTTCTTCCCATACGATTTGAGATTCACTGAAGTTTCCAAGGAAATTGGGATATAATAATTTGAACTTACCATATTCTTCTAGGACTATTTGTCTTTGTAGAGTTATTCTATGCTCGGCATATTTACTTCTTGGCGAAATGGAAAACTTCAAAAACAGAGGTAATAGAAAAATCACCAAAAAACCTAAGGTGAAAATCCATACCCAAGGATTTTCTGTATTGAAGACCAAAAGTCCTATAAAAAATAAATTGGAAGGACTAAAAAGGTCATAGGTCTCAGATAGTGTACTCCCTTTTTCATTCAACAACATTTGTTTTTTCTCATTTAGAAAGTCGAATTTTTCATTTCCTATCGAAATTCGTCCTGTATTGGTCTGCTGACTTAATTGAGCTAATTCTTCTTCGACGCTGGCTATCTGAACGTCAAAATACATATTGGATTTTACACTGCTATTTTCAATCTTTTCAGCTATTACTTTTGAAAGTCCCTCTGACAGTGACCCCTTAAAGATGAGGGCTTCCAGTGGTTTGATCAATGTGATGCCAACCAAAACCATAAAGACAATCCTGATGAACAATGACATTACATATCCAGTATTGTACTTTGGTTTATTGGGAGAAAGTGTAGATAGGTTTAGTTTATAAATATTGAAAATGATAATGGCCCATATCAATGCCAAAAGCCATGAAATGGTTGGAATTTTAAAAATTCCGTTGAAAACGTATCTATAGGATAGAATGCCTAAAAAGAACAAGACAAAAAACAAAAAACCACTGATTGCAAAAATCATTTGGGTTTTCTTTCCGCAATGGCTAAGTATCTGTTGATCTTCCCCAACTATTTTCCACAAAAAACGATACGTGTTGTTCAGTCTCATTGTGATTCTGCGATATAAGCATCAACATTTTCATCAATATTCATTTTCTTTCGTTGCTTCCACTTTTCGATGATATAATCGCTCAGTTCAGATTGAGCAGCCATTAAGGCGATTTTTTCATCAATTTTACGTTTCACTTGATGGTTAATTACCAAATTTCTTTCCTGGCCCTTTTTATCTTTATAATACTCGTATTTAATCTGGATTCCTTCCTCGGCTCGTAAGAGTTCCTTAACGTTGTCCCTCATAAAATCATATGGGCTTTTAATGAGCATCATTTTAAAAAAAATTGGGGTCAACTCAATAACGACAAAAAGCAATGTGATGAAAAATGTTATCCAAAATCCAGCAATTTCATGTGCTAGTTTTATTCGTTCCAATAAACCATCCAAGCCACTGGCAACTTCTTGGTTTTTGGCAAGTTCCGCATCAAGTTCTTTGGTTAGTTTTAATTTTTCAGATGTTAATCTATCCAGTTCATTTTTTTTCCCTCCGTCATAATTTTCTAATTCAATTTCTAGCTTTTCCATTTGCTGTTTAAGAGCTTTGGATAGTGGTCCATTTCCTGCTCCAGCACCAGCCCTTCCTTGTAATTGGTCATAATATTCTTTTTCTGCTTTCCCTATTCTTTCGATTAATACCTCTCTTCCTGCTTCAATTTTCACCAGTTGAGCATCGATTGCATTGAACCTAGTCTCGTAATTTGCTTTTGTAGCAATTTCATATGCCTTTCGTTTTTCTAATTGTTCTTGATGTAGTTCTGCATCAATCTCAGATTTGAACATTCGAATTTCCATGGGCTTAGAAATGGTAATAGCAATTACTAGTCCCATAATAATTCGAGGAAGGGAGTTTGTAAACTCTTGCCAAGTAATGGCTTCCGTTCCATCTCCCTTTCCGGTAGCGGCAACGATGAACCGGTCAATATTAAAAATGATAAGTCCCCATATCACTCCAAAAATGCAAGACATGATTGCAGTTGGAATATGCGCGCCTCCATCCAGTGCGGAACCTTTGGGTTCGAAAATGGTATATATGGCGTATCCTCCGGCCAAAGCTGCCATAAACCCAGTCGCCACTACAATTCCACCTAAACATGCATATTTGACTTGATCGGAATAGGTACTCCTTTTAAGAATATAACCATCCGAACCTGCGGCTTTCCAAAGCCATTGCATGATTTTTCCAGGTTTGGGACTTTCATAATAGTCTCTTGTCATAACTATTGGTTTTGTTGATTTTCTTTTCTAAGTCTTTTAATTCTTGTAGTGTCTGCACTTTTTGAAGCCTCGAAAGATGATTTAAAATATGTCCATCAGTGGTTGCCATTATTTTGTGTGGAACTTTGAGCAGTATCCGAACTGGATTTGACCTTGATAAAGTCTTCGCAGGGTCTAAATTTTCTTCAGCTATTTGAAAGGAATTGTTTTTTAGCTCTAATGGAGGATTTTTTAGTGAAGTTTCATTTAAATTCCTGACTCCCATTTGTGCCACTTTTATAGAAGTGCTTGCCCTAGTTTTAGCACCCACTCCATAACAGGTAAGGTTAAATCGTGTTTTTCTATGGTCTACCTGAAAAACCTGTTCATTAGACTTGAAGTATAGTTTTGAAGAATTTTCAGGAATTATAATAATTGCATTTTCTACTTTCCATGACAGCCGATTCAACGTGCCGTCAACACAAAACATGGAATCAGGTTTAAAGAAATGTAGTTTTAGGCGTTTTCTTTTTGTGAGAAGTATGATAGCTCGAAAAAGAATTTTAGGCAGATAAAATATGACTCTCAGGAAGATTAGAATCTTAGTTTGTAGTGTGCCAAAAGAATCGACATCAGTCTTCATAATAATTTACAGTTGCCAATAGTTCCTTTTCGTATTGGTAGATATCCTCTAATGCTTGTAAAGGTTTTCTAGTTTCGTTTTTCTCTTCATCGATTAGTCCTATGTATTTGGTGGATCCATTAAAATGGAGGCGGCATAAAGGTTTTCTATTATTGTCATCCAATAAGATTCCGAAGTAAGACTGTGTATCCCGATATACAATCCGAGAAATAGGAAGTATTCTTCTTAAAATTGCGACCACGATTCGATAACCTTCCAATTCCTCTTCGGTAGTATCTATTTTACTTTTCTCCTCTATAACCTCTAATGCTTCCTCTTGTTGTTTTTCGGCTTCTTTATTCAGGGCTGCATTTAATCTGTCATTCACCCTTTCACTAATGGTTTGGTTCAGGGCTTTATGTACCAAATCTTTGAATTCTGCCATTACTTTTTCCGTTAGCCTACCGGAATAAACTTTATTGGCAAATAGTTTTACAAAACCTGATGAAGCTTCTTGAAGCTCTTCATGAATCAGCTTTTTTATCTCTTTCGTGTATTTTAAAGAACTTGCATTGTCAACAATCTTGTCAATGTCAAAATTGGATTTGTGAAACTTTGTAATTTCTTGGAAGGTACTTTCTTTGAGTTGATTAATTTGAAATTCTAGGAATGGTTTCTCATCCATTTTGTTAGGCTCTTCCAAGTCAGTATAAAATCGATACTCTATACCGTTAGTCAAAAGGGCAAAACGCGTTTTTGTTGTATGGAAGTAACGGAACAATTGAGAGTTGTGGGAGTTCAAATCTTCTTTCCAATTTTTGCACTCTATTATCAAAATAGGTTGCCCATTTTGGAAGATGGCATAATCCACTTTTTCACCTTTCTTCAAACCCATGTCCGCCGTAAATTCGGGGAAAACTTCCAGGGGATTATAAGTGTCATATCCCAAAATGGAAATAAAGGGTAATACAAAAGCATGTTTGGTAGACTCTTCAGTTTCAATTTGTTCTTTCAGTTTGGTCACCTTTTCTGCAAGGGCCTTAAGCTGGTTTTGGAGTTCCATACTAATTATGATTCTATTTTTTTTGATTAGCGCCGAATCCATTTTCTCTCTCCCATCTCAGTGCGGCAGAACGAGTAGTTCGAAATCCGACTTGGACAATATGGCCTTTTGACCAAACGTATCTTTTCCCTTTAATAGAGGTTACTTTACCAGATTCTTGATGCTCACCCTCCCTTTCAACTAAAGGCCTATCAGTGATGCCTCCGTGTACAATTTTGTTCCCTACCTTAAAATAATATTTGTAAGTATCTCTTTTCTCTTTCATCCTCCTTTTTTAATATTGCATCCAGAGGGTATGTATGCTTCTGTGTTATATCCTAGAATATCCGTTTCCTCATTTTTCCTACTTGTTTCATCGCTATTTAAATGGCAATGCAAATGAGTAGCTCCTTTGTTTATTGAACATGTTTTGTGTTCTTTATCTTGCGTTCTACTTTGTAAATCCCCTTCACCGACATAAACCGCCATCCAAACCCCGTTTACCTTTTTGGCAAAAATGTAATTCCCATCTTGATTCGGCTTAAAAGTTGTATTAATTCCAAATACTTTATAAGAATAAGTACTGCCACTTAGCCCTCTCCATGATACATGTTCATCGTTCATTTCTGTGAAATTTGAGTTATCATATATCAAACTTATTTCTAAGGATTATTAAACCCTTGCGTCTTCCCGCAAAGACAATACAAAACCCTTCAATTGAGTCATGCCAAGCCTCCCCAGGTCAGGACATAACTGCATGAAGGGTTATGACCAAACATAGGTTTCTTGTAAAAAATTTGCTTGTGGATTTATGCAGAAGAAAGAGTTAAATAAACCCTCTTTCCATGGCTTGGGCTACCAGATGCACTGGGGTTTTTGCCCCAAAAATTGTTTTAAGCTTACCAAGACGGTCTTGAATACTGCGGAGACTGCCTGCGGGGTAGTTCCTTTCTTGAAAGTATTGGGCGATTTCTTCCTGCTTTAGTCCCTTTGTCAATAGTTTAAGCAAAAGAATATCGTACTCATCAAGTTCCAACTGGTTTTCAGAACTTCTTAGGGCATGCTTCAAAGATTCTGAAAAATAGGTTTTGCCCTCAAAGACTTGACTAACGGCTTTAGTTATTTCATTAATATCCCTCCGTTCTTTCCCAACAAAGGCATCTATATCTAAATCATCATATAAAGTTTTAATTCTTCCAATCCTACTTTCAACGGAATACACCACTATTTTCATGTCGGGCTGTATTTTTTTTGCCTCAACAATCAATTCCTCGCCCGAAACCAAATTTCGGTTCTTATAATCAGCTTTGAAAGATAGATCAGTGATCAAAACTTCAAACGGCCTACCCTGCTGTAATGCTGCTTTTATCTTAAGGAGGGCATCATCACAATAATGTACAACCGTGATTTCAGTAATTGATAACGTCGTTAGACTTTCCTTTAAACCAGAACCGGTTAGGCCATGGTCTTCCGCAATGAGTGCCTTTTGAAACATGGAGTACAATTAAAAAATAAGGCTCGCTTTAAAACCTTTGCCTTCGTTCGATTCAAAACTAAAGTTTCCATCTATTTCTTTCATGCGTGTTTCCACATGTTTCAGGCCGCCTAATACAATATCATCAACCTTAAATCCAATACCGTTGTCCGAATAAACAATTTCCTTTTTGCCTTTTTTTCCCTTAAAGGCAATACTTATCGTCGTTGCTTTTGAATATTTTTTTGAATTCACAAGTAATTCTTGGAGACATTTGTACAACTGTATTTTCTTGTGTTCAGGAGTAGCATCCCAATTTATATTTGAGTATGGAGAGGTAATAACATCGACTCCTTTTGGGTGATATTGAGCTATTAGGTTCTTTAAAGTTCGAGGAAAATCAGTTACATCAACGGCAATATTTGCCATCGAAATATCACGGGCTTTTAAATAGATATCGTTCAAAAAATTGAGAATTTTATCTTTAACGCTGGTTGATGTAATTAATTTATTTTCTACAAATGTCATAACACCTGAGACATCATTGGCCAAGTCGTCATGAACTCTTTTTGAAATTCGAGCTTCTGTCCTTTGAGCCGTTTTAACTAGTTCCGTTTTGCGTTGCTGGTTCTTTAGATATACAATAAAAACCGCACTTCCCAAAGCGAGCAAAAAGGCGGAAAGAAATATTATCTTATACCTTTTCTCTCTTTCATTTTGTAGTTTAGCCATCTGAGTCTTTTGACGCTCTTTTTCTACATTATATTTAATGACTGCATATTTGTTCTCCTGAATCTGTTTTGCAGAGGATATACTATCGCTTAATTTTCTATAAGCAATCACTTTTGAATCATTACTTAAATCCAGTAATAAGGATAAGGCATTTTCTAGGTATGATGCACTGTTCAATTGTTTGGCCAGATCATAGGCTTCCTCCGCATGTTCAATTGCTTTCTGTTGATTATCTCGACTTGAAAAATAATTTGAAAGATGACGGTTGCTAGAATAAAGTCCAGATAAGTCATTTGCTTCTAGTCTAATATTCATTGCTTTTTGCATATTGTCTAGCGCTTCAGACATGTTCAATTTTGATTGAACATAACCCAAATTATCCAACGCTCTGGCAATCCCTAAAGAATCGCTAGACATTAAACATTTTTCAAGTATTGCAGTTGATATTTCAAACGCTAGTGAATAGTTTTCCTGATCAAGATGTAAGTAGGATATGTTATTCAGCGCGGGTATACTATCCGAAGAATCATTTGCCAATTCAAGTGCTGATTCATAGTAGGAAAGAGCCTTTTCATATAGTTTGAGATGACGATACACAATCCCCAAATGATTAAAAATACCACTTTTAGCTTCGGTAATCACAGGATTGTCTTTTTGCTCTTCGAGCATCTTTAAAGCTCTTACAGCCGAATATTCACTTTCATATAGGAAACCCAATTCGAACTGACCAATAGCCACTCTTCTTAGATTTTGAACAGCACCAATTGTATCACCTACTAAAAGTTGTTCATTTATTTTGCGATCAAAAAAAAGAAATGCCGAATTCAGGTCCTTACTATTATTCGGTTTCATCACCACATTATGATAATACCTTAAGCTATCTACAGATTCTTGCGAAAAACCCTTATAGGATATGGACTCAAATAAAGAGAAAACAAAAAAGAGGAATAAAAAGTTTGGCTTGTTCATTCCTCTAATTTATGATATAAATCCTGTTAGTTATTATCCGCCTATAGGTGGGGGTGGCGGATTATGTTGATCTTCCCCGCAACAGGCTTGGGTTTCTATCACCTCTTCTGCGATATCGGGTTTCGTACAAGAAGAAATCCCAATACAAAACAGTAGTAACAATGCTATATATGCTTTAGTCATAATTTTAAATTTTTGGATTACACAAAAGGGCCCCTGTCGGGCACTTGCCCGAATTCACCACAGGGTTCAGAGACCCACTTAAATTTTGCGTACGCTATGGTTTGAGAAGTGGTAGAGAATCCAGTAACTTTAGGCAACTTCCCCTAAGCCTTGAGCCCTGAACTGCATCTTCCCGCAAGAACCATCACTTGCGTTTTGTTATGTTAGCTATGCACAGCTTGAACTGTTCGTTGCAAATGAAAAGTAGTTTCTGAAGTTTTGATTAGACATGAGTTCGACATCTTTTTCTCATTTGTTCATCACCAATTTGACATGTCTGTAAAAGTCTAAATATCAATCAACTATAAACATGAATTCAGAAGAAGGAAAAAGTTTTGAAAAAGAGGAGTTAGTCCAAGAATTAATAGAGCTTTTGTTTGAAAAGGCTAAAAAGGACTCCAAAAAGAAACCAATACATGGACTCGCCAAATACTTATCCAATAAGTTGATGGAAGATTTTCAGTTCAGTATTGACATCAATACGTTTACGAGATACTACAAAGGGTATATCCTTAATGAAAGAGGAAAGCAATCTCCAACAGATGATATACTGAACATGCTTTGTGAATACTTAGGTCATAAAGACTTTAAAGACTTTGAAACCAAAATTGAGTGCGAAATAGTAAAAAAAAGGTTGCGAAAGGAGATAAGTGATCAAGAAGAAAAATATAAGAGAATGGTCTCCATAGGTTTGGTGATTGGAGTTTTGTTATTGGGCACCCTATCATTCTTTATCTCCAAGTACTACAAAAAGAATTGCATGATTTGGGTTGAAGACCACTACGAAAAAATAAGATGCTCTGGATTGGAAAATGAACGGAAATTGAATGAAGTGGTTTTACTCAAAATGAGGGAAATAAAAAAACCGTTACAATGCGAACGTGAAATGTGGTATGACAAGACCGACAACAGGGTTACCTTTTATACTTACCACGGTGAGCATCCCATTAATCGCAAGACTTTAAAGCCTGTTAGTGAACGTATTTGCGAGAAATACATTTTAGAACCTAGAGATTCAATTTTGTCCAATACATATCGAGATACAATAAGGTAATTGCAATATGGGCAGATAAAAAATTTGCAGGCTTTCTCTCGGTAATGAAAAAACAATAGATAAAACTCAATTGACCTTTTGGGTTACTGCGTTTTTACGCAAGGATATTATCATAAATAAATTCAAATTGTTTCCGGGATGAAAGTACCCACTAAACAATAATTTGATTTTATGAAAAACTCTTTTTCCCAATATCATGGGATTAAACCGTCCGATATTGATTTTTTTGATATTCCACTAGATAGTGATGTTGAGGTTTTTATATGTCCTTTTTTAATAGAAAACACAAAGATGAAAATCCCCTTCTCTAGGAAGGTGTATGATAGATTAGTTGGTTTTTTGACTGAGTTAAATAAAAATTATGTTAGACCTAATAAAAGGAATTTGGGAATATCATTTTTATCGCACCTCCATGAACCAAATGAAATCCACTTTGGATATTCATCTTCTAACAAAGGAAAGGCAGTTGCAAAGGAAAAAGCGACTATGATTTTTGATGCGTTAAGACGTAATAGATTCGCAAAAAAAGGCCTTCATACTACTAATCAAGCTCATAATGTTCTTCTGTTAGTTCAGGGAATTGGACAAGATATAATGTCAGACATTATATTAAATGTTTGTAGAGACATTTTTGCTGAGTTTACATTCTACGTAATAGAAAAACAGGGTATAAAGAATACAAAGAAGTTTGAATGTGAATACTATGATTACAATACTAAAAAGTGGAAAAGAGATTATTTCAATCTCCCTGTGTATAAGGGTAAGAAGATAATCTTGGTACCTAGAAAAATTGTCAGCGGAAAAAGAGCTTATTCCGAGAGATATAATTGGTTTGTTTCGAGTAACTATATCTCAGTTCGGATTTTGAATAAGCCCAAAATTTCTAGAAAGGAACAAAGATTATTTAAAAAGTTAAAGAACGGAACCAAGATAATCATAATTAAAAGAGTATATGAAGCTTACAAAAAACCAAAGAAAGATATAATTGATTTTGTTATCAATTATCCCGGGTCATTAGATGAATTTGTTCAATATGCAAAAGAGAATTATCCGGAAATTGACCTATCTGACCTTTAATGGGGCTAGGGGCAAAAAATACAATCAAATTCTTTTCCAATCTTGAATGGTTTTCAAAAAGATGGATAGTATTCTACCCTTGGGCAGAAGGCTTTTTTAAGGTTGAAATATTAATCATTTTAGCTTTTAATATGGCCATGTCTTCCATCACTTTCTTATCAATAATCTTGGCATAGTGTTGTGTGGTTCGTAAATTTTTATGACCCAACATTTTCCCCACAGTTTCTATTGGAACTCCGTTAGTTAGGGTCACCGTCGTGGCAAAAGTATGCCTAGCTAAATGTGTAGTGAGATTTTTATTGATTTCACATCGATCTGCAATTTCCTTAAGATAGGCATTGGACTTTTGGTTGCTAAGAACCGGTATGATACGATTAGTATTAACCAGTTTTGGATGGTTATGATATTTCTCAATTATGTTCACGGCCTCCGGCAGCAATGGAATCGTAAAACCAGTATCGGTTTTGGATCGTTTGGACTTAATAAAAAGGCTACCTTCCTCGTTTTCATATATGTCATTCGATGATAGATTCTGTACATCTATGTATGCTAAACCCGTAAAACAACAAAACACGAACATATCCCTGACAATACCCAGACGCTCACCCTTGATTTCTTTATCAATTAAGCTTTGCAGTTCCTCTTTATTCAAAAACTCCCTTTCTACGGTTTTAAATTGCACCTTGTAATTGTAAAAAGGATCTTTAGGCATCCAATCATGGGCAACTGCCATCCTGATGATTTTTTTGAAGTTGTTTACGTATTTCAGAGCTGAGTTATGATTACAGTTTTTGGTTACCTTCAAAAAATATTCAAATCCCTTAATGAACTTTAAATCAACATTTCTAACAGGTATATCTTTCTTTTGACACTCTACTCTTACATATTCTGACAAATGATTTTTGGTTGTCTGGTATCTTTTGTACGTACCTAAGGCGAATTCTACGCCTATGAGTTTTTCCATTTGCTGATTGTGTTCTTCAAAGAGTTCAATTAGCATTTTGAATTTCTTGTCTTTATGTAGATACGCATTCTTGACGTCCAAAGAAGTATAGGGCTCGTCGGCGGCAATAAACTTTTCTTGTATAACTTTAATCCGATGCCGTACCGTATGCATTAGCTGATTCAATTCTTGAATTTCTGCGCTCCAGCCTTTTAATTTATCGCCTTTAAACTTCCATTTAGAGGGTAAAATTTTACGGTTAAGGCTTATCTCACTTCGCTTTCCATTTACTGTTATCCTAGCATATATAGCGGCTTTGCCATGTTTGTCAAGCCGATATTCTTTGATATAGAATAATATTGCAAAGGTAGAAGGCACCGATTACTATTTTTTTGTTCAAATAAATGTACAAAAAATAAAATAAATTACCTTTGTAATTAAATAATAATGAGTAGATTACATAAAAATAGGTGAGCAGAAAGTAAATTTAAAAATAGGTCACCTATTTGTATTAATATTATTTGATTTTAAATGATATCATTTGGATGTAAATAAAATAAAAACCTGTAAATCAATGATTTACAGGTTTAATGGTTTGAAACGATATTACTTTAGTGGAGCCGGAGGGATTCGAACCCTCGTCCAAACAAGCAATTGCAAGGCTTTCTACATGCTTAGTCTTTGTTCGGTTTTCGTGGTATGGCTGACCAAAAACCGCCTACCATACCCTTAGCTTCTTTAGGTTTACGCTCTTACCGAAGCCGTAAAAACGCTATGTTGACTTTTATGGTGCTCCTAAAAAGGTCGCCATCAACAAGGGCTACCAAGGAACATTCAGCTTTCCCGCCTGGCGGGACTAGGCTTGGACTTACTATAATTCAGTCAATTAAGCAGCTAAAGCGTAGTTATTTTCGCCATTTAAAAAGTTGGAACAGAGATTAACGAGCATCGATTCCATAGCTCGGCATGCTTACATTACCATTGGTCTTGCTGTCAAAACCAGTCGGCCCCGTAATGAGTTAGGTAAGCTTTGCTTACCGTAAACGAATTACGTCCTGAACTTGTTTCAGGACCTCATCCCATCTCATTTTTTTATCAAAGAACCAATATTACTTCGAGTATCATGCGTGCATGATGCATCGAGAAGTGGGCGTTCACTCCTTCACCAAGGTTTCGGAGCACCGGGCTATCGGCTATACGCGCCTGCCTAGCCAAAGCTATGCGACGGCGGGGTATCTGCCTCTATCCCTAACGCTTTCACCTTCGCCAAGGCTACGGCGAACATGGGTTGATCCTCCGAAGCTCAAACTCGTTTTGAGCGAAGGAGGGCAAAGTTAACCATTTATCCCGCTTTAAGCGGAAAAGTTTGTTTACCCTTTCCAAACCCCTTATTTTAGGTCAATAATTATACCATTTCCCAAATGAAGTTCGGAATCATTCAAGAACGTAAAAATCCTCCCGATAGACGGGTTGTACTGTCCCCAACCGAATGTCAAAATGTCCTGAATTACTTCCCTGAGGCCCAAATCAAGGTGGAAACTTCACCCATTCGGGTATTTACCAATTCCGAATACGAAGCTGCAGGGATTTCCATCCATCAGAATGTAGAGGATTGTGATGTAATGCTTGGGGTAAAGGAAGTTCCCATTGAAGCACTGATTCCCAACAAAAAATACTTCTTCTTTTCCCATACCATAAAAAAACAACCCTATAATCGGGATTTGCTTAGGGCTATTTTAGAAAAGAACATTGAACTCTACGATCATGAGGTCATTACCAATCCCAAAGGGCAACGTCTGGTGGCTTTTGGCCGCTATGCAGGGATTGTGGGGGCGTACAATGGTGTTCGCACATATGGTTTAAAATATGGAACCTTCAACCTGCCCAAGGCAGAAACCCTACGCGACCAACAGGCCTTGATAGACGAGCTTCAGAAAATACAATTGCCCAACATTAAAATCCTGTTGACAGGAAAGGGCAGGGTAGGCAATGGGGCCAAAGAGATGTTGGATGCTATGAATCTACGGGATGTCAAGGTGGACGAATACCTATCTCAAGATTTTAAGGAACCGGTCTATTGCCAAATTGATGCGGAAGAATACAACAAACGTAAAGATGGTGTTCTCGGCAATAAAGACGATTTTTTTGCCAATCCAGAAGAATACAAATCCAACTTTTTCCGATTTGCCAAAGTGACAGATTTCTATATCGCTGGACACTTTTATGGCGATGGGGCCCCCTATCTATACACCCGCGAAGATGCCAAACATCAAGACTTCAAGATAAAAGTAGTGGCCGACGTGAGCTGCGATATTGATGGTCCTGTGGCCACGACCATCAAGCCCAGTACCATTGCAGACCCCATTTATGGGTATGACCCGGTTTCGGAAATGGAAACAGATTTTAAGAATCAGGACGCGATTGCGGTAATGGCCGTGGACAATTTGCCTGCCGAGTTGCCCCGTGATGCAAGCAACGGTTTTGGTGGTGCGTTCTCAAAATATGTAATCCCTGCTTTCTTCAATGGGGATAAAGATGGTATTTTGGAAAGGGCAAGGATGACCTCCGATGGAGAGTTGACATCTAGGTATTCTTACCTCCAGGATTACGTAGATGGTGGATAACAATCACCACTTAATCGATGTGGATAACTTGTATATTAGCTAAAGGTTATTTTTTCTTATATTGAACCTCCTTTATAGCCAAAGCAGTGAAATTCAACTGGATAAATCGTGAGGACGATACCCTAACCAAAAAGGTCTGTATTGATTTGGAATACCGCCTAAGACCAAGAATTACAAAGTTCCTGTTGTCCAAGTACGATAGTGACTTTTTGATAGACTTCTCTAAATTTTACTTCGATGTAGACCTCAAGAATCAGTGGATATGGATTTCCGAAAAAACACCATTGGACTACACTGAGCGTATCAAAGAGGATTTTGATATTGAGATAAATGGCTCTCATCTTTTTTCAGTAGCCTAACCTTCTATTTTACGGTTTTCTCATCCAGCGGAACAGAGAAAAACTAATCCATACGAACAATCCAAATACAATGCTTATCAACCAAGTATTTAAGTAAGTTAGGCTTAGAGCCATCTGCGAGAAAAGCGATGTAGGTTTCGTAATCAAATCCCAAGAATTGAATCGTAGAAACCTTCCCAAATAAATACCATAACCGCTCAACATACATACTGCGAACAAGGCAAAATCAACAGTTTTTTCGGAGAATTTTTCTAAAAGGAGCTTCTTCATGTCTAGAAGTGAAAGTATCCCAAACAATAATCCGTTCATTGCAAAGGCAAATAGAATAATAAGGTCAAGCCAAAACAAATAAGACCCCTTTTGTCCTAAATGGACAAAATCTGTAATGATGTAAGGACAATTGGGTAAGAACAAAAGCCAGCTTACAAAACCTAAAAAGAACCAAATTTTTGATTGTAAGGGTTTTAAATGAAGGAGCGATTGTGTTATAGCGTATGGAATTCCAGCAAGAAACAGATTCCAAACGAGGAAAAGGAATAATCCGCTATGGGTAACTTTTGTTCGGAATACAATCAAGCTGAATGCAAAGGCAACGGATACTATGATATGCGTATATGATTTTAAAAGGAATAAATTATTTTTCATTGGGTGTACGTTAAGTCAAAAGGTAAATAAACAAGACAGCAATGGGATAGTTGAGCAAGGCTATCAGAAAAGCACATGTATGTTCTTCAATGTCCTTAAAATTGGACAATAGATTTGCAAGCAAAATCAATAGCATTAGTGCATTCACAATATTGACCGCCATAAAGAATACAATGGAGGTCCCTACTAGGAAATCGCTTTTTTCAATAAGCAATAAAAGAAACAACAAGGTCCCTATTGCCAAATAGATGAAGTTGCAACGCACAATGTTTCTGTTGATTCCATATGTGAAATACTTCATCATTTTTGCTTTGGTTTTTTAAAATGATTAAAGGTGTATTCTTGCCAGGAACTTTCTTGGTTTGATGCGTTGAATCGCTTCGCTTTTTCTTCGATTCGCTGTTGTTGAATGGGAGTAATAAATACGTCATCTTTAAGGCTATATTGGTACAATGGTTCACTATTGGTATGACCAAGCCCAATAAGATAATCCAGGTCAGGGTTCTGGATATGCGCAATGTTGTACCAAGTAATGGCCTTGTCCCAAGGAATGCTGGAACTAATAATCAAACAATAAAAAGCAATCATGGTATTTCTGCGCAATAGAAAAACAAAGCTGCGCACTTGTGCCACTTTTATATAGGTGGTCACCAAACCTATTAAGGTAAGCAGCAGGTAAACGAAAACGCCTATTCGTTTATAGGTAAACCCCAAGGCCTGCACGTATTGGTAATTTTTGTATGACGTAAAAACGACAAGAATAATATTAAGGCCTACCCAGAGATAGGCTAAATTTTTAATATGCTGGTTCCCTTTGTAGAAATTAAGGTCTCCCCTGAAAAAGTATAGAATTACCAAAATGGCACATACAATGGAAAACATGAGGGCGTAGACCCCTTCGTGAACGGCTCTTGAGTGTCCGGAATTGCTTATTGGAACTGACTTGAACAAGTAAATAAAATCAGTAACCAAAAAGAACAACAACAATAAGTTGAGCGAAAGAAAAATAATGCTGCCCAAGGTCTGTTGACTGCGCAGTTTTTCCAAAGCGGGTATGGTAAATGGCGCATCAGGAGGGCTTAACAGGTTACTATTTTGTGCATCCAACCTTAAAAGCTCTGTCGGATGATATGGAGATAGTATATGCAAAAAGCACGCATATCCCAAAAGTGTAAAAAACAACCAAGGGACACTGATAAAACTTAAATCGATACTAGCAATAAGAGTACCGAATATAGGATTGGCATTTTTATATAGTAGGGTGAACGAAACAATGAATACGGCCGCCAAAAGAATACCTAATACAAGGTCCTTGGTTTTCTTTGACCATCTTTTCTTTTTTTGTTCTGGATTTTTCTCCCTTTCATTAAATTTTGCGAGTGAGGCAACCAACATGTTCACGGCTCCAATTAACCCGCTTAGATAGAGTGAGACTTCGGACGCAATGGATTTGCCCATCAAAATCAGAAAACATACCAGATAGATAAATACTTTATAGGCCGTAGGGTCCATAAAAACCATCAAACCCGCAAAAAGATAAGCACTAACATAGGGCCATGGTAGTGGACGTTCCTTTCGTACAGAAAATAATATCAGAAATGTGATTATAGAAATTAAAACAATGTTGAGACCCAAGTTTTTGCCATACAGTAAAACGCTGAAAGCGAGGGCCCCTAAAATGGATTTTAAATGAATATTCATAAATAAAAGTTTTATTGGATTAAAAATGCGGATTGGATTCTCTGCAATGGCTGTTCAAGCATTTTGGAAAAATCCAAATGATAAAATTTATGGGCGGTCCTACCTTTTTGATAGGCCTGTTTGAAAAACTGGGAGTAATCAGGATATAAACATGTGCCAAGACCTATAACAGAAAAGAGGTAAAGGCTCTTTTTTCCATTGCCCAATAGAAAGTATTGCATGCTGATCTCCTCGGGCACGGAAATACCTGTGCTGGTCAATACGTGAAAAACATCGTGATTTTCCAATTTTGGCTGTACTTCAAAACTGTGTTTCAGCAGAAAAGCAGCCAGATGGAAACCCAAACTGTTGTTGGGGTATTGCAAAAGCTTTTTAATAGGGATGTTCCAAGCCCTGTTCTTTTTCAAGAACTTTTGATAGGGCTTTTTACTCCATTCATATAAATATTCTAGAACGATCGCTCTCATTCGTATATTTTTAAAAGTACTTTGAATTTCAAAGTTAATAGATAAAAAATTTTATTTTCCAATTAGCTTTTCAAGGGCTTCAATATGTTTTTTAAATGCTTTCTTTCCCAAAGCGGTGGCGGAATATCGGGTATTCGGTTTTTTTCCAATAAACTGTTTTTCTATCAGAATAAAGGCTTCCTTTTCCAAGGCTTTGGTGTGGCTAGCCAGATTGCCATCGGTAACACCTAATAACTCCTTTAATCTGTTAAAGTCAGCATGTTCGTTTACCATCAGAATACTCATGATCCCCAAACGTATTCGATGGTCAAATGCTTTGTTTATGTTAGTGATGATACTCACAGGTTATTTTCTATCATATTTAAAATACATCAATGTTCCATAAATAATGTGACATACTCCAAACCCCAAAATCCAGAACCATAGTCCGTAACCTGTAAAATAGGCCGAAAACAGACCAAGAATGATGTTGGTGATGCCAAGATAGCGCACATCCCCCAAAGTATATTTACTGGCATTAAGGCATGCCATGCCATAAAATATCAGCGTGGCCGGGGCAATCAGGACCCAATATTCCAATCGAATCAGTAAAAGAACAAAAATACCGCCGGTAACAAGTGGAATCAGAAAATTTGCAAGCAATCTTTTCGATGAGGCATCCCAAATCTTTTCACCACTCTTGTTTGCCTTTCTATAGGTTAGTATAAAGGCCGTAATCACAGCTAGGAAAACAACCCCTGCAGCTACAGATAAAATGGATAGCTCCATTTCTTCATAGGTATCAAATTTCCAACTGCTCGGGTATAAAATCAAATAACCCAAATACCCTCCAATGAGGGCATAGATACCTGCAAGTATTCCAGAAAGACCACTGAGGGAGATAAATCGGGATGAACGACTCATCATGTTTTTTATCTCTGAGATATCATCTAAATATTTTTTTGAATCCATTTTAAAAGTACTTTGAAATACAAAGTTAAAAATTTATTCGAATTATTTCATTTATTTTGAAAGAAATCGAAGAAAAGCGACTACTTCGAATTATGAACCCGGCCGAAGAATACATCTTATCCCGAGAAGAACCTTATAGAAGTATATTACTCCATCTTAAAGCGGTAGTAGAGTCGGTAATTCCCCATGTGGATATGAAGTACAAATGGGGTATCCCTTGCTTTTATGAAGGAAAACATCCTATTTGTTATTTGAATGCCTCTTATAAAGGGAACTATGTGGACATCGCCTTCTGGAATTCCGCCCATCTGACCAAACATATAGAATTAATGTACAGTGAAAAACGAAAAGTGGTCAAGTCCTTTCGCTACAATAGTTTGGAAGAAATAAACAATACCGTTTTAATCGATGTACTGAAAGAAGCCAGTTCCCTGAAACAAAAAGGGTTCTATAAAAGGGATTAAAGCTGAGTTACCACCTGTCGTATCGCAACCAAATCACTAAGTAACTTTTCAAGCAAACTCAAGTCCAACATATTGGCGCCATCACTTTTGGCATTGGCCGGGTCAAAATGGGTTTCCATAAAAAGACCATCCACACCAGCTGCAATACCAGCACGTGCCATGGTTCCAATAAGTGTGGGACGTCCACCTGTAACACCTGAAGATTGATTGGGCTGTTGTAATGAATGCGTAACATCCAAAACAACAGGAGCGAATTGTTTCATAGTGGGAATCCCTCTGAAATCTACAACCATGTCTTGATAACCGAACATGGTGCCTCGGTCAGTAATCCAAGCTTGTTCATTTCCGGAATCCGTTACTTTTTTCACCGCATGCTTCATACTCTCTGGACTCATAAATTGTCCCTTTTTCAGATTGATCACCTTCCCAGTTTCTGCGGCAGCCACCACCAAATCCGTTTGCCGGACCAAAAAAGCGGGAATTTGAAGCACATCTACGTATTCAGCTGCTTTTTCCGCATCGCTGATTTCATGAATATCGGTAATGGTAGGTACCTTAAAAGTTTCAGAAACCTTTCTAAGGACTTTTAGCGCTTTTTCATCCCCAATACCGGTAAACGAATCAATCCGACTACGGTTGGCTTTTTTAAAGCTGCCCTTGAATACATAGGGTATTTTCAGCTTATCGGTAATATCGACAACCTTTTCAGCGATACGAAGGGCCATATCCTCACCCTCTATTGCACAAGGTCCGGCCAACAAAAAGAAATTGTCTTCTGTTGTATGTTTTATCTGGGGAATGCGACTTAAATGCATACGTTTAGTTTTGGCAAAAATACTATTTTGAAAAAGTTTCTGTTATCACTAAACACCCAAATACACCTACTATGCGAAACTTAATGCTACTTTTTGGGTTTTTCTGTACCCAAATGGCACTGGCCCAGTTTGGGAAAAACTGTGAGGTACGGCAAATCAAAATCAATATGTTTCATCCTGGACTCGAATATGAAATGAGTTTGGGCGTTAATTCTACCTTGGATGCTCGTGTGGCTTACCAGTTTTCTTTAGACCCGTTTAAGGAAAGACCTATTGAAAATTATAAGCTTTTCCCGGCAATAACTATCCAAAACAGATATTACTACAATTTTGATAAACGCGCTACAGGTGGAAGGCAGATTTATGGGAATTCTGCCAATTACATAGCTCCCTCAGCTTCAGTTTTCTTTGCTGGAGATGATTTTGTGGGTGATGATATACCCCGTAGCACTTTTGCGACGGCAGGATTGGTTACTGGGATTCAAAGAAGTTATAATTCTGGTTTAAGTTTCTCGGTTGATGTGGGTGCTGCCTATTATTTGGGAGAGTTTAATGGAGGAATACATCCAGTATTCAATTTGAGCATTGGCTGGATTGTAAGCGAAAAAAGGTGGTGTGTGGGACGATAATGCCTAAAGCATTATTTTCTTGATGGCATCCATATAGCCACGACTGACACGAACCACCTCGCCACTGTCCATAGTAACATCATAACTTTTGCCGTATTTGTTGAGTTCTTTAACCCGGTCTAGGTTGATTATCGATGAACGGTGTACTCGTAAGAAAAGTTGAGGGTGTAGTTTTTGTTCCAAGTCAGAAATACCAAAATTGCTCAAATAGGCCTGCTCACCAGTATGGACTTTGGAATAATCCCCATACGCTTCTACCCAAACAATATCCTCACATTTTATGGTAATCAATTTTTTGTTGTATTGCACCAGCACACGGTTTGGATAAGAAGTTTCCTCCATAAAAACGCTTTGGGCCAACTCTCCAATTTTAGCTGTACTCGAATTCAATCGCTCTACCGCGATTTTAAAACGTTCTTTGGTATAAGGCTTTAATAAGTAATCCACCGCATGTACTTCAAAAGCTTTTAGGGCGTACTCATCGTAGGCGGTTGAAAAGATAATTTGTGGGATTTCTTCAAGATGATTCAGTACCTCGAAACCTGTCTTTCCGGGCATTTGAATATCCAGAAATACTAAATCCGGTTTAAATCGATTGATTTCATTAATGGCATCTACTCCATTATTAACCTCGGCAATTAAAACTAGGTCCGGATAATCCTCAAGGAACTCTTTTATTAGAATTCTACCTGCTTTTTCATCATCGGCAATCAATACTTTTTTCACAGAGCAAATCGGATTTTAAGGCCTTGGGGTTCATTGTCAAGTATCTCCAACTGCGATTGATACATTTTTTGAAGTCGCAAACGAGTATTGGTTAATCCTACACCCTTTCCAAAAATACTCTCCTTGTCTTTTACCCCAGCACCAGTATCCGCAATTTCAAATTTCAATTTTTCTCCCTCCTTGAAGATGGAAATGGAGATTTTTCCCCCTTTTAGCTCATTCGATATGCCATGCTTCACAGAATTTTCTACCAGGGGTTGCAACAACATGGGAGGAATTTTCTCCGCATACAAGGATTCCGGAACGTTGATTTCTATGTTCAATCGCTCTTCAAAACGGGCTTTTTCGAGTTCCAGATACTTTTTGACAAATTCAAGTTCTTCTTTCAAGCTTACCCACTCCGCTTTAGACGCTTTTAATTGATATCGAAACAAATCAGACAGGGTGGCAATCAGTCTACGTGTCTGTTCTTGCTTGGGAGGTACGGAAGCGTTTATGGTATTGAACACATTATATAAAAAATGGGGATTAAGCTGTGCCTTAATGGCGGCCAATTCACTTTTGAGCGCTGCTTGTTTAAGTTCCCCTTCCATTTTCAGTTTTCTCTGGTTTTCCCGATAGTGCTCATACGCATGAAAAATCCCAAATTGAATCAAGTAGAACAGACCAGGGATGTATAGGTCCCATACCGCGCTGGAACCTTCCAAATGGAACCATCCTAAGGCTTCACTTA
The DNA here is from genome assembly GCF_965601775.1 of Flagellimonas sp. Classification (GTDB taxonomy): domain Bacteria; phylum Bacteroidota; class Bacteroidia; order Flavobacteriales; family Flavobacteriaceae; genus Flagellimonas. The sequence goes on along the minus strand of NZ_OZ271837.1, from coordinate 2,723,836 downwards.
TCATATAGTAGACTTTTTGCGAGCCGAAAATGAAAACTGGAAGAAAAACAAAATGCAAAACCAATCGTTCCCAGAGCTTTGAACTTTTCAGGTAAACAAACAGAAACCACCAGATGGGAATGGTAAAAAGGAAGAAAATACCATACTGTAAGGCCCCACCATCAATGAAAGCATAAAGACCAAATAACGAACTTGATTCTTTCCGTACATCTATGACGCTTAACCACACGGTAAGGTGGTAAAAAAAAGCGGAAACAATGTAAAAGGCGAGAACAATCAAAAGCTCCCTTAACGTAATGCCCCAAATGATTTTTTTGTCCATTTTGGTTTTTTTGGAAAGATACTTCTCAGCCTTGGTTTTAAATATACAGAAAAGTTGAATGGGCCTATAGGCCGACGAACGGACCCGGTCCATTGAGCCCGATATAGGTCAACTCGTCTGTCTTTGCTTTGTTTCCTGTAACCATAGTCGAATTTTTGGGTATTCAATTTAAATAATAACCATCATGAAAAAAGCGACTATTTTAATTTACTTCTTTATTTGTTGGTTCTCCTACGGACAAACTATAACAGGAGAATTGAAATCCCCAATTGGAGAAGCGGTGCCCTATGCCGCAATAACTCTTAGCTCACCATTGGATTCAAGTTTGGTGAAAGCAACAACCAGTATGGAAAATGGTACATTTCAAATTGGGGGTCTAGAATCCAGCGAATACATTTTTGAGGTTAAGGCATTAGGTTTTGCGGATTACCGTAAGAAAATCACTTTTTATAAGGAAAGCAATTTGGTCATGGGGGTGATTACCCTTACTGAATCCACTCAAAATTTAGAAGAAGTTACCGTCGTAGGGGAAAAGCCCATGGTACAGGTATTGGCGGATAAAACTGTATTCAATGTTGAAAATACCATAAATGCAACGGGTACCAGTGCCTTTGAGTTACTTCGAAAGGCTCCAGGTGTAATAGTGGACAACAACGGAGGGTTCATTGTGGAAGGTAAAACGGGGGTACAAATTTTTATTGATGGAAAGCTTTCCATTCTACAAGGCGAGGATTTGACCAATTTTCTAGAAAGCCTTCAAGCGACCGACATTGAAGCGGTAGAAATCATTACCCAGCCCTCTTCAAAATATGATGCAGCTGGAAACGCTGGAATTATTAATATCAAGTTGAAGAAAGATAAAAGTTTGGGAACCAACGGAACTTATAATACCGGTGTTACTACGGGAGATTTTGCACGGTATAATTCCAGTATCAATTTCAACAATCGGGGAAAAAAGGGAAATCTATATGGGACCTACAGCAATCGGTTTGGTAAAACCACGGGCTTTATCAATTTATTGCGTACCCAGTCCAATACACAATTTGATGCACGTACGGCAAGTACTTATGACCGAAACAGCAATAATGTAAAGTTGGGCTATGACTACTACTTGGATTCCAAACACACCATTGGGGCTATTTTCAATGGAAATTTCAACAATGGATTCAACACCAATAATACACGTACCCCCATACGCCCTGCTGGGGTTGCAGAACTGGATAGTGTGCTTGTAGCCTTGAACCAAACGGACAATACTTCTTATAACATCAACGGGAATTTTAACTATAAGTATTCGGATACTTTAGGCTACAGTGTGAATGTGGATTTAGATTATGGTCGCTATAACAGTGATAGGAATGCTTTTCAACCTAACATCTATTTGGATGGCACTGAATCCTTTGTAATTCGTGAGACCATCACTTTTCAAGAAACACCTATCGATATAGATATTGCGACAGCAAAAGTGGACTACGAACAGAACTTCCTAAAAGGGAAATTAGGTCTGGGGGTAAAGTATTCCTATGTGGATACGGACAACACTTTTAATTCATTTAATGAAATTAATGATCAATTGGTATTGGATGATTCGCAGAGCAATCAATTTCGATATACTGAAAAGATTAATGCAGGGTATTTCAACTATAATCGCAAATGGGGTAAATGGAATCTCCAGTTTGGGCTTCGCGTGGAGAATACAATATCTGATGGGAATTTGGAAAGTACTCAAGAGACGGAAAATGATAGGGTTGAACGAAACTTCACGGATTTTTTCCCCTCAGGAGGGCTAACGTATCAGCTTAATCGAAAAAATCAATTTGCACTCACCTATAGTCGAAGAATCCAAAGACCAAATTACCAAACGCTAAATCCCTTTCAATACAGATTAAATGAGTTGTCATTTAGTCAAGGAAACCCCTTTTTACAACCCCAATACACGAATAACTTAAAATTATCCCACACTTTTAATTATAGGTTGACAACGTCTTTAAGCTATACGCGTATATCTGATTTCTTTGCCCGGGTTACAGTTGCTCAAGGGGAGAGCATTAGTTTTTTGACCACTTTGAATGTAGCCAATCAGGAAGTATTTAATCTAGGAATTTCCTACCCTAAAAAACTGTTTTCTTGGTGGGATGTTTATGTCAGTTTAAATGCATTTATCAGTGATTATCAAGCCACAAGTCCGGAGTTCTTGCCTGTACGACAAGAGACCTTGACCTTCTACGGACAGAACACCTTTTCTTTAAACAAGGATTGGCGATTTGAAGTTTCAGGATGGTACAATTCACCCTCAATTTGGGGAGGGACCTACCAAACCGATGCGTTGGGCTCCCTGAATGCAGCTGTTCAGAAGAAATTTATGGATGGACGCTTTACAGCTAGGTTGGCGGTAAATGATATTCTGTTTACTTCACCATGGAGTGGTATTACCCAATTTGGTGAATTGTTTATTGATGGAAGCGGAGGAAGTGACTCCAGAAGGGTAGCCTTTGGATTGACCTACGATTTTGGAAGGAACGAAATCAAAAAATCGCGTAAGAGGAAAACAGGGCTGGAAGCTGAGAAGGACAGGATTGGTAGTTAATTCAGGATGAAAAACTCTGGTTTTAAGTCCGCTATCAAAAATATAGCAGTACCTTTGCGGCCTTAAAACCGGAAATATGTCCAAAATCAAGAATATCGCCATCATTGCCCACGTAGATCATGGTAAAACTACTTTGGTTGACAAGATTATGTACCATTGTCGCCTTTTTAGGGATAATGAGAACAAGGGAGACCTTATTTTGGATAACAACGATTTGGAACGTGAACGTGGGATTACCATCGTTTCCAAAAATGTTTCCGTGGTGTACAAGGATACCAAAATCAATATAATTGATACTCCGGGTCACGCCGATTTCGGAGGTGAAGTGGAACGTGTATTAAATATGGCCGATGGGGTTTTGTTGTTGGTGGATGCTTTTGAGGGTCCAATGCCACAAACTCGATTTGTATTGCAAAAGGCTATTGATTTAGGATTGAAGCCTTGTGTGGTCATCAATAAAGTGGATAAAGAGAATTGTACTCCGGAAGAAGTTCATGAAAAGGTCTTCGATTTGATGTTTGAACTGGGAGCCGAAGAATGGCAATTGGATTTCCCTACAGTTTACGGTTCAGCGAAACAAAATTGGATGAGCGAAGATTGGCAAAAGCCAACAGATTCCATTGAACCGCTTTTGGATATGGTTATTGAGCACATTCCTGAGTTCAAGCCAGAAGAAGGCTCAACTCAAATGCTGATTACCTCCTTGGATTTTTCATCCTTTACCGGTCGTATTGCGATTGGTCGTCTCCAACGAGGCACCCTACAGGAAGGACAGCAAATATCCTTGGTTAAGCGGGATGGGTCGATTATCAAAACCAAAGTGAAGGAATTATTCACCTTTGAAGGATTGGGAAGACAAAAAGTGCAAAAAGTAGTCGCTGGAGATATCTGTGCCATTGTGGGTATGGAAGGCTTTGAAATTGGGGACACTGTTGCCGATTTTGAGAATCCTGAAAAGTTGAAAACCATTGCTATCGATGAGCCTACTATGAGCATGCTCTTCACTATAAATGACAGCCCATTTTTTGGAAAAGATGGGAAGTTTGTTACCTCAAGGCATATCAAAGAACGCCTAGAAAAAGAGTTGGAGAAAAATTTAGCACTTCGTGTTGAGGAGACCGATAGTGCGGATAAGTTTATGGTTTTCGGAAGAGGAGTCTTGCACCTTTCCGTATTGATTGAGACCATGAGACGCGAGGGATACGAACTTCAAATAGGACAGCCTCAAGTTATCATCAAGGAAATTGATGGGGTAAAATGTGAACCTGTTGAACACCTCACCATTGATTTACCTGAAGAAGTTTCAGGGAAGGCCGTGGAAATGGTCTCCATCAGAAAAGGAGAAATGACCAGCATGGAAGCCAAAGGTTCCCGAATGCTATGTGAGTTTATTATTCCGTCTCGAGGAATTATTGGACTTCGTAACCAGTTGTTGACCGCCACCGCAGGAGAAGCTATTATGGCACACCGGTTCTTGGAATACCAACCTTTAAAAGGCGAAATCGCCCAAAGAATCAACGGTTCTTTGGTTTCTATGGAAAACGGTACCGCCATTCCATATTCTATTGACAAACTGCAAGAAAGAGGTAAGTTCTTTATTGACCCGGGAGAGGATATTTATGAAGGTCAGGTAATTGGTGAGAATTCTAGAGGGGATGATATGACCATTAACGTTACCAAGACCAAGAAACTATCGAATGTTCGTTCTGCCGGAGCCGATGATAAGGCCAAAATTGTTCCTGCCATTAAATTCTCGTTGGAAGAAGCCTTGGAATACATCCAAAAGGATGAATACGTTGAGGTTACCCCGAATCACCTTCGTCTTCGTAAGATTTTCTTGAAGGAGGTCGATAGAAAGCGGAACAAAATGGGTTAAACCACGTGCCCGTGGTGATGTTCGCGTAGACAGGACACCGCCGCGCCGATAATACCGGCGTTGTTCATCAATTCGGCCTTGACTACTTCAGTATCGATATCGATAAAGTGTTGAAACTCCCTCCATTTTTTGGAAGTACCTCCTCCAACAATAATTAAGTCAGGAGCAGTAATTACTTCTACCAATTTCAGGAATTTGTTGAAACGCCTACCCCATTTTTCAAAGGAAAGATTTTCTCTTTCTTTAGCAGACGCAGCGGCCCAAGTTTCAATTTTCTTATACTTTTTATAGGGAATTTGACCCAGTTCAAAATTCGGGAGCAGTACCCCATTGTAAAACACCCCACTTCCCAGGCCTGTTCCAATAGTAACCATAATCACCAAACCGTCTCGACCTTTTCCAACTCCATAATTCATGGAAGCATAACCTGCGGCATCGGCGTCATTCAAAACCGTGAAAGGCTGTCCCGATACTTTGGTGAAAAGCTCATCAATATTAACACCGACCCAACTTTTGTGCAGATTACCCTCGGATTTACAAACTCCTTGTTTGACAATGCTGGGGAAACCACATCCAACAGGACCTTTATAACTAAAGTGCTCAACGATTTGTGCAACCACTTCAGCCATTTCTTCTGGTTTTCTTGAAGAAGGCGTGGGAATCCGATGCCGTTCTGTAATCATTTCACCGGTCTCCACATTGACCAAGGCTCCCTTTATGCCGGTGCCTCCAATATCGATGCCTAAAATTTCCATGGAATGGTTTTGTTTTTGAATACGGCAAAGAAACAAAAATCTTTAAAAGTTGAAAGAATATCCGACAAGGTGTTTTCGGACAGTGATTTAAGGTTCAATATGATAATCAATTGAATTTAATGAATGGTTGGGGTCGATAAAATCGAGTATTTTATCAATTGCCCTACCAAACCCGGTAAGGGTACCCAATTGTTTGTTTTTTCCAAGGGCACTGGAAATGGTTTCATCCCGGTTGCCAAATCGGTAACCTGTTCTGGTAATCCAGAGGGTGTTGAATAAATGCTGCATAAGTACATTACCCAGTTGATCAATGGAAATTGCCAATTCCAGAGCAAATTCTCCTACACCTTTAAAACCACTTGTGAACAATTGCCTAAAAAAACCATATATCAATCCTAAAGGTCCGGTGAGCGCCATTAGAACAATGGAAATGAGAAAAAGAAGAATTCCGATAAACGGGTTTACTTTTTTGTCACGTTTACACTCTTGTTGCTTTAAAATCATGGCTAAATGGCTTTTTGTATGACTTCAAAAATTTTACTTCCATCACATTTTAAAGTCTTGTGTGGGTATTTTAGAATAAGGGCATAATCGTGAGTTGCCATGATAATGGTTCGCCCACTTTCATTGATTTCCTGTAGCACCTTCATCACTTCGACACTAGTTTGAGGGTCCAGATTTCCTGTAGGTTCATCTGCAAGAATTAGTTCTGGGTCGTTCAATAGCGCTCTAGCGATGGCTACACGCTGTTGCTCCCCTCCAGAAAGTTCGTGGGGAAATTTGAACCCTTTGGTTTTCATGCCCACCTTTTCCAAAACCTCCTCTATTTTGTTTTCCATTTTACTGGGGTCCGTCCAACCGGTCGCTTTGAGCACGAATTTCAGGTTGTTGTTGATGTTCCTATCTGGTAAAAGCTTGAAATCTTGGAAAACAATGCCCAATTTTCTTCGAAGGAAGGGAATATCCTTTTCTTGCATCGTCTTAAGGTCAAAATCGACTATTTTGCCCTTACCCTGTTTCAGTGGTATATCGGCATACAGGGTTTTCATAAAACTACTTTTACCACTCCCAGTTTTTCCAATAACATATACAAACTCGCCCTTCTTGACCTCTAGATTGATTTGATTCAGAATTAAGTTTTCTCTCTGAAAAACAGCAACACCCTCTAATTGAACAATAGTTTCCGACATATTGGAGCTTTAAAAAACTAAAGGTACTAAGTTCTAAAATTTTATCATGTTGGGAAGGATGAAATTGATTTTCAAAAATAGGATGATATACTTTGGCGCGGATTTTGACGTTATGGTAACAGTCAATCGAGAAACAGCGTAGAACACTATGTATCGAAAAAACCTCTTTTTTCTACCCATATTGTTGGGTGTGCTTTATACTACTACCGCACAGGAAACCAAAGTTTTTTATCATGAGGATAAGGCCTATCAAGATGCCCTTAACCTATACAATAATCAGCAGTATCAGGCTGCGCAATCTATTTTTGAGCAAGTCAAATCGACTACCAAAGATGGTGAAACCGAAGCCAATAGTGCATATTATTCTGCCAATGCTGCAATCCGTCTAAATCAACGAGGGGCGGATAAAATGATGGAAGAGTTTGTGGAAAGATATCCTACTTCCACAAAACGGAATTCCGCTTTTTTAGATGTAGCCGATTACTATTTTGAGACTGGGAAGTACCCCTATGCCCTGAAGTGGTACAAGAAAGTTGATGTTTCTACAATGTCAACAAAAGACAAAGAACGATTCAATTTCAATAATGGGTATTCACTATATGCTTCAAAAAGACCAAAGGAAGCCGAAAGGTACCTGAGTCGAGTAAGTAATTCTCCAAAATATGGGTCTCAAGCAAAATATTATTTGGGGTATATCGCCTATGAACAAGATGATTATGATGAAGCCAGCGCTCGTTTTGATCAAATCACCGACCCTGAGTTGCTGAATGAAAAGCTTTCGTATTACCAGGCTGATCTTAATTTCAAGTTGGGAAATTTTGAAGAGGCGATTGCCATGGCCAAAAAACAGTTGGCCAAGTCGGATAGGAGGGAAGTTTCTGAACTCAATAAAATCATTGGGGAAAGCTATTTCAATCTAGAGCAATATGATGAAGCCATTCCCTATTTGCAAAAATACCGCGGAAAGCGAGGTCGCTTTAGCAACACCGATTATTATTTGATAGGGTATAGTTTTTACAAGCAAGGCGATTACGAAAATGCCATTAAACAATTCAATAAGATTATAGGAGGAACCAACAACGTTTCTCAAAATGCGTATTACCACTTAGCGGAGTGCTACTTAAACCTGGACCAAAAAACCGAGGCTCTGAATGCATTCAAAAATGCTTCGGAGATGGAGTTCAATGCGGATATCAGAAAAGATGCCCTTTTGAACTATGGTAGATTGAGCTACGAAATAGGGAATCCCTATGAGCCCGTTCCTCAAGTCTTGAAGACGTATTTGGATGCCTATCCCAAAGATGAGCATCAGCAAGAAATTCAGGAATTGTTGGTGGATTCCTATATCACATCCAAGAATTTTGAGGGGGCCATGACCCTTTTAGAGGAAAATCAGAATTATGCAAGTAAGGAAACCTATCAGAAAGTATCCTTTTATCGAGGGGTTGAACTTTTTCTGGACGGGGACTATGAAAGTGCGGTTGAGCGTTTTTCCAAATCATTGAAAAATCCTGAGAATTCAAATTTTGAGGCTAGAGCCGAATACTGGAAAGCGGAATCTGACTATCGCTTGAATAAATATGAAGATGCGCTTTCTGGATTTGCAAGATTTCAAGGATTACCGGCTGCAAAATCTTTACCTGAATATGAATCTCTAGATTACAATTTGGGATATTGTCACTTTAAATTAAAGGACTACAACAAAGCGGTTGGTTTGTTTTCACGTACAACCGAATCCCAAACCATCGAAGAAGCCCAAAAAGCTGATAGCTATCTCCGGTTAGGGGACAGTTACTTTGTAACCAGTAGATATCGTTTGGCCAAAAAGGCCTATGATTCAGGGTCAAAATTGAATGGTCCGGAAAGAGATTATGCCTCTTTTCAAAAAGCCCTTTGTGATGGTTTTTTAGGCAATGGGTCAGCCAAAATAGAAGGGCTGAGTACCTTTCTACGCTTAAACCCCAAATCGTCATTAAGGGATGACGCCCTTTTTGAGCTGGGCAATTCGTATGTGAAAGCGGGACAAGAAGCTCAAGGACTTCAGACGTATGATAGATTGGTTGATGAATACAGCAGAAGCAAGTTTGCACCCAGGGCACTTTTGCGTCAGGGTTTGGTCCACTACAATGCGAACCGCAACAATGAGGCCCTATCCAAGTTGAAAAGTGTAGTTGCAAAATATCCCAAAACTTCAGAAGCAAAACAGGCGGTAGCAACTGCAAAGCTAGTATATATTGATGAGGGTAGGGTGAGCGAGTATGCCGCTTGGGCTAGAAATCTGGATTTTGTAGAAGTCACAGATTCCGAATTGGAAAATGCAAGTTTTGAGGCAGCAGACCGAAAATATGCCGAAGGAAAAATCAATGCTGCACTCAAAGGATTTGAAGACTACATTCGGGAGTTTCCCAACGGAGTGAATGCATTGCAAGTGAATTTCAATATTGCCCAAATCTATTTTTCCAAAGGCGACAAGGAGCGAGCTCTTCCCTTCTTCCAAAAAGTGGCAGAGACAGGAGGTGAATATCAGGAACAGGCATTGACCCGGGTTTGCGAGGTCTATGTTGCCAGGGAGGACTACAATAAGGCGATTCCTTATTTGGAACAATTGGAACAAACTGCGGAAATAGCACAAAACAGGACTTTCGCCCAATCCAACTTGATGAAAGGGTATTATGGAAGGAAAAACTATGATTTAACGATTTCCTATGCTGAAAAGGTGTTGAATGCTCCCAAAATTGATAACCGCATTAAAAGTGATGCCCAAATCATGATTGCCCGTTCGGCCATAGAAACGGGAGATGAAAATTTAGCTGAAACGGCCTTTACCGAGGTAAAGAAAATTGCAACTGGAGAGCTGGCAGCGGAAGCCTGGTACTATGATGCCTATTTTAAAAACAAAGCACAGAATTTTGAAGCATCCAATACTTCAGTACAAAAATTGGCGAAGGATTATGCTGCTTACAAAGAATGGGCGGGTAAGGGACTAGTCATAATGGCGAAGAATTTTTATGCGTTGGATGATGCCTTCCAGGCCACCTATATTTTGGAGAGTGTGATTTCCAATTTTTCGGAATATGATGATTTAGTCGCTGAGGCGCAAGGGGAATTATCGATTATTAAATCGAGAGAGTCCCAAAGAAATTCCTCTGTAGACTCCAATGGCAATTAATCAAAATACGATGCGAAAGAGAACCACTATAATTTCCATATTTTTTTTGAGCCTTTTGGGTACTGTTTTGGCCCAAGAAACCAATGACATAGGCACTGAAACGGTAACTGTGGTAAAACCCTATTCCCCCACTGTTTCAGATGCCTTTAAGTTAAAATCGAATCCCACTTTGGATGATTCCATTGTCCTTCAAAAGAAAAAAATTAACTACAGTATTTTCTCTGTTCCGGTGGCTTCCACCTTTACCCCAGCCAAGGGCAGGGCTTCCCGGGTTAAGAAGACACCTCCACCAACCTTGTACAATTCTTACGCTTCCATAGGTCTGGGAAATTTCAATAATGCTTTGGTCGATTTATATACGAGTCGGGAGTTTAACCGAGGAGAGAATTTGCTCGATTTTGGATTAAGTCATAATTCATCTCGAGGTGATATAGAATCAACCCCCTTGGATGCCGATTTCTACAATACAAAACTGGATGTTTCCTATGCAAAGAAAGACCGGGACATAGATTGGGACCTAGGATTGGGCCTTCAACATCAGTTATACAATTGGTATGGGGTTGAACTTGGAGAGTTTGACGAATCCCTACTAATTCCCTTGGATGAAACCCAAAACTATTTCAATGCGCAAGTCAAAGGGAATTTAAGTTTAGAGGATTCTTTCTTTAAAAATGGGACAGCTTTGCTACGAAGATTTTGGGATGCCACGGACTCAGGAGAAAATAGGGTAGTGCTGGAACCAACAATTGAATTGCCTATTACCCAGGAATTGGTAACCATTAAAACCAAGTTTGACTATGTAAGTGGAAGTTTTGAAAATGCTTCTTTGAATCTGGCAACAAATGATTCGGGTATTGATTATAGTCATTTTCAGGTTGGAGTAAATCCAAGTCTGTTGATTCTTCGGGATGATTTGACCCTGAATCTGGGTGCTAACATAGTATACGGTTTAGACACGGAGAACTCAGATAGTAACTTCTTTATTTACCCAGCGGTAACTGCTTCGTATCGTGTAGTGGATGAAACGGTCATCGCCTACGGAGGGATTGAAGGCGAATTGAGACAAAACTCCTACTATGATTTCGTTCAGGATAACCCTTATGTTTCACCTACTCTGGAAATTCAACCTACGGACCAGCAATATGAGGGGTATTTGGGATTAAAGGGTCAATTGTTGCCCAGTGTGGGATACAATATTAAAGGTTCATATACGGCTGAAAATCGAAGACCACTCTTTTTGTTGAACCCTGAAAACCTTTCAAGGAGTGATGAGGAAGGTTATTTTTTGGGGAATTCGTTTCAAGTCTTTTATGACGATATCAAAACCTTGGGCATTTTTGGGGAGCTCAATGTTGATGTAAATCGCAATTTTTCGCTGGGAATCAATGCCGAATTCTATGATTACGACACTGAAACCGACAATCCTGCTTGGAATCTGCCCTCAATCAAAGGTTCCCTATTTATGGATTATCAAATTTCGGAACAGTGGTTTTTTGGAGCCAATCTGTTTTACGTAGGGGAGCGCGAAGATTTGGATAGACAAGTTCTTGCGGGGCCACTTCCTCCCGTTCCGTCTGACGTAATACTAACACTGGATGGTTTTTTCGATGTAAATGCACATGCCGGATATCGGTTCAATGAGCAACTCTCCATTTTTGTAAAAGCTTCCAATATTGCCAATAACGATTATCAGCGCTGGGCCAACTTTAGGGTGCAAGGTTTCCAGGCGTTGGCTGGGGTATCGTACAAATTTGATTTATAAGAAGTCGGTTTTTGAACCGTATCAACAAATACCTTAACTGTATTCCAAAAATACCGAAATTGTTTTTCAGCTTTTCGAAAGCTTTTTGTCCAATGGTATATAAATTGAACTCCATCGGCAACTAATTGAACAAAAGGAACAAGTGCAACCCTTGGTTTTAATAGAACTTTGGTGGAGTATTTAAAAAACGTTCAAAAATGAAAAGTTTGTTAGCAATGAGTTCAGTGATTTTTATGGTTGTAGCCACAACCAACGTAGGCAATGCACAAAAGAAAGTTCAAAAATTTGTTGAGTCCAAAGTAATCGATTTACCGGCAGAGAAAGTATGGGCGATTGTTGGAGAGGATTATGGCGCAATTGCTTATTCCCATCCTAAGATTATTTCTTCCAATTACATCAACGGAACATTGAAAGCTGGGGAAGGCGCCGAGCGGGTATGTAACTTTAATGAAAAAGGGACAAAATTCCTTAAAGAGAAAATGGTCGATTATAATCCAGATGAAATGACCTTTGTAAATACCGTGTATCAATCAGGCAGATTTCCGGTAGACCCTGAGTATACCAAGGCTATTTATAAAGTTGAGCCCTTGGCTGGAGGGAAAAGTAAAATAACCTTTGAAATGCAATATCGGACCAAACCTGCCTTTATGGGTGCAATTGCAAAGGGTAATTTCAGAAAATTGATTCGAGATTATTTTATTTCCATTGAACACCATGCCAAGACCGGGGAAAAGGTGACAAAAGAAAATTTCAGGAAAATCAAAAAACTATACTCCTGATTTTCATTCAATTAATCGATTTTAAGAGGGCCTCTAGTTTTAGGGGCCTTGTTTATTTTAGACCCTTGGTTTGTAAGTAAAAACGCAATAAATAGCGAAGAAAATCGTTATGATACACTCTGGATGTCAATGATTTGTAAGTCCAGAGACCCAAATCTGAACCTGAAATCATGCGATTACAGTTCTTACAAATAGTGTTCTTCAGCCTTTTTTCTGTTGGGTTTTATGCCCAGAAAGTACAGAACTTGGTCCATAATGGAGGGTTTGAGGATTTTGTGGAATGTCCTGTCAAAATGAGTAATCTCAACAAGGACACGGAATATTGGAATGCTCCTACCTTAGGTACAACCGATTATTTTAACGTATGCAGCAAAACCAAGCTGGGTATTCCCATGAATTTTAAGGGAAAGCAGAAAACCTTGGAAGGAGATGGTTATATAGGATTGTACTTATTTGCCCCCAAGGATTATCGAGAATATATTCAGGTATTACTTACGGAAACTTTACAAAAAGGACATCGATATCGACTAAGCCTTTCGTTGAGTCTTTCTGAAAAATCAGATGGCGCGGTTATGGATATGGGTGCAGTTTTTTCAGAAAAACCACTTTCTGTTCATACCAAACGACAACTGTCGAATGCCATGCTATCCTCCCAAAGTGTGAAAACGACCCATGCGAAATCATTTTCGAACGAAGGATTTTATGAGGACAAACAAAATTGGATGCGGGTAAGCCTTGATATTGTGGCCAAAGGATTCGAGAAAAATCTGATTTTGGGGAACTTTAAAAGTAACGGTGGTACCACATACCTCGATTTTCGACAAAACCCTGCCAAACCCGAGGGCTATTCGTATTACTACGTAGATAATGTGGTTTTGGAATATTTGGGTCCTGAATACAAGCCCAACCAGCGCTATGTGTTGGAGCATGTGAATTTTGACTTCGATAGGTTTGAGCTTCTACCAAAAGCCAAATACAATTTAAGGGAAGTTTACTCCTATTTGGTGAAACATCCGAACCTGAAAGTAGATATAAGCGGCCATACCGACCATTTAGGTTCTGAAGAATATAATGAAGTGCTTTCTAAACAACGCGCCAATACCGTGGCCAATTATCTGGTGAGACTTGGTTTGGACAAAAATCGAATCTCTTATAAGGGGTATGGAAACAAAAAACCTTTGGATAGCACGCTAACGGATAAGGCTAGAAAGAAAAACCGAAGGGTTGAGTTTGTGATGACGAAATTTGAGGATGATAATTAATTTATTTTCCTTCTAAAAGCCTTCTCATCTCCTCGTTGTATTCCAATACAATTTCTCCTGCACTTCCTCCGCTTAAAACAAAGAAAGATTCAGTTTTATATCCTTTGGAACTGATATTTATTTTCCAGTGAAATTCCTTTTCGCTTTCAATGGTAAAGACACCATCAAAATTTGTGTAGACCTTGTTGTCGGTTGAGTTGATTTCAACCATAGCAAGATAAATGGGCAGACCCAATTCATCAATTATTTTCCCGGTCACAACGTTCTGGCTAATGCCAAAAATGGGAATAGCAAAAAGTAGTAGCGTAAAGGTTACTTTGCGCATCACAGTAAGATTTGGACTATTACTAACGCTGAAAAAACGGTTTTAGTATCACTTCACAGACAAGGATACTGGGTTTGACAACATAAATCGTTCAAAACAGCAGCAAACCGCAATATAGAATTCTGATGCGCGTTAATTGTATTAACGGGGACCTATCATAAATAAAGTTTGTTATATGGTCACTAAAATACTCTCTCTTTTTTGTTTCAGTCTATTTTTTTGTAGTTCGATTTTCGCCCAGAATTTGGTTATGAATTCAGGATTCGAAAATTATACCAATTGCCCAATGCACATTACCTCAATGGATGTGTTGATTGAAGATGTGTCTTTGCCAACTTCCAGTTCTGGGGATTATTTCAATCAATGTGCAAATGAAGAGTTTGGAGTTCCTTCCAATTTTAAGGGAAGCCAAAAAGCAGCTGAAGGTTCTGCCTATATCGGACTCTATTTTTATGCATTAAATGATTATCGCGAGTATGTTCAATTGAATACAACACGAACCCTTCGTGAAAAACACCCCTATAAGATATCATTTCAGGTAAGTTTAGCGGAATATTCCAAGCAGGCATTAAAGACGATGTCCGTTATTTTGGTAAACAAAAAGGTAAAAGTCCCTAATAGTTCCGTTTTGACCCATTCCCGATTGGACCTACAAAACGATGTGCGATTCCAAGAAGTACAGTTGACAGCGGATAATTCCATGACCGAAACGGATGAATGGGTTACGCTTTCTGCTGAATTCGATGCAAAAGGATTTGAGAATCACATTCTATTGGGAAATTTCCAAAACAATGGAAATACACAGCTCATTAATCGGGATGATGTCGCGTATTCCGGAGATTTCTCCTATTACTATATCGATAATTTCAAGTTAGAGGAATTACCACGGGTAAACTACGAGAAGGACAAGATTTACGTGATGGAACAAAATCCATTCGAACCTAAAGGGTATGAATTGGACGCCAAAGCTTTGGCTAGTGTCCAAAAGATTTTCAAATATCTTAAGGACAATGCTGAGGTTCAAATGAAAATTACGGGCCATGCCGACAATATCGGAACCAAGGAATACAATAAATTCATTTCCTCATTACGCGCTAGGGCGGTTGCCTTGCACCTAAAAAAATTGGGTATTGCCGAAGACCGTATTGTTTGGGAAGGTGTAGGGGATACCAAACCGCTTCGTAACGGTAAGTTGAAATCCAACGATTTTGAAGACGGGAGAGTTGAATTTGTAATGACCAAGGTCAACAACCATTAGAAAATCGCCTTTCTAGACTTTTTCTATTTTTGGGGAAACCCTTGAAATATGAAGCAGTCTATTGGCATTCTCTTAGTTTCTCTACTTTTTGTCGCATGTAACCCGAAGGAAGAGGTAGACCTTCTGGTTTACAATGCCAATATTTATACGGTTGATGGCGATTTTTCGAAAGCCAGTTCTCTTGCCGTTAAGGATGGAAAGTTCGTCGCCATCTCGCAAAATAATGACATCACAGAGAAATTCGTCGCAAAACAAGAAATAGACGCTGAAGGCAAAACCATTGTACCTGGATTGATTGATGCACACTGTCATTTCTATGGTTTGGGTCTAAATCAACAGGTTGTGGATTTGGTAGGAACCGAAAGCTATGATGAGGTGTTGCAACGGGTTGCCGACTTTCACGAAAAAAATCCGTCTAATGTAGTTCTAGGCCGAGGCTGGGACCAGAATGACTGGGCTGTCAAGGAATTTCCCATCAACGAACCATTGAACAAGATGTTTCCCGACATTCCTGTGGTTTTGGAACGAGTGGATGGTCATGCTTATTTGGTCAACCACAAAGCCCTTACAATGGCCGGTATAGATGGGTCAACTCAGGTAGAGGGAGGTGAAATTGTAAAGGAAAACGGTCAAATCATAGGAGTTCTTGTGGATGCCCCGATGGGTATGGTAGATGCCGTTATGCCGCAGCCGGATCGTGCATCACAAATCCAAGCCTTACAGGAAGCAGAAAAACTCTGTTTGGATTATGGGCTTACCACAGTAAATGACGCCGGATTACATCGGTCTACCATAGAGCTTATCGACAGTCTACAACAGGCAGGAGACCTATCCATCAGGATTTACGCTATGGTAAGTAATACTCCCGAAAATTTAGATCATTATTTGAACAAGGGTATTGTCAAAACGGATAGACTAAATGTTCGTTCCATAAAAGTTTACGGAGATGGCGCTTTGGGTTCCCGTGGTGCAGCTTTAAAAGCACCCTATTCTGATAAAGAGGGTCATTTTGGGGCAATGATAACGCCCGTTGACCAGATAGAGGCTTTGGCGGAACGTATTGCTGCAACGGATTACCAAATGAATACCCATGCCATAGGAGATTCTGCCAATGTGGTGATTTTAAAAACGTATCAAAAAGTATTGGATGGGAAAGAAGATAGACGTTGGAAAGTAGAACATGCCCAGGTAGTTGCAGAAAAGGATTTTGATTATTTCGAAAGTGGAATCATTCCATCAGTGCAACCGACCCATGCTACCAGCGATATGTATTGGGCCGAGGATAGGTTAGGTCCTCACCGGGTTAAAGGGGCATATGCTTTTAAAAAATTATTGGAAAAATCTGGAACCGTAGCTCTTGGGACTGACTTCCCAGTGGAACAAGTAAGCCCATTCCTTACTTTTTATGCTTCTGTTGCTAGAAAAGACTTAGATAATTACCCTGAAGGTGGTTTTCAGATGGAGGGCGCACTTTCAAGAGAGGAGACTCTGAAAGGAATGACCATTTGGGCAGCGCATTCCAATTTTGAAGAATATGAAAAGGGAAGTATTGAGGTAGGAAAAATGGCGGACTTCGTCATCTTAAACCAAGATATTATGACAGTTCCTGAACAAAACATTCCAGCGATAAAAGCCGAAAAAGTGTTCATCGACGGGAAACAGTTGAAATAAAAAAAGCGAGCTTTTAGCTCGCTTTTTACTTTTTCGATTTTTCTTTTTTAGAAAGAAACAGGTACCGCTACACGAGTAGTTCCCCATCCCATAACCATATGGGCTCCACCGTCAACATCTTTATAAGCAATGGAAAAAGCTTCCAAAGAT
Source organism: Flagellimonas sp. (assembly GCF_965601775.1). GTDB lineage: Bacteria > Bacteroidota > Bacteroidia > Flavobacteriales > Flavobacteriaceae > Flagellimonas. Next base: position 2,706,730 of record NZ_OZ271837.1, on the reverse strand, counting down.
TCAGAATCTGTGGATACACCTCCAGTTACACGGGTTACATCCGCAGCGCTGTCATAAGAATAGGCTCCCCACTGGTTCAAGTTACTGTTCAAGATAACGGTCCATTCGCTATCTCCAGGAATGGTAAATAGAGAATAAGTTCCAGCCTTTACAGCTTTACCACCAAAAGTAGCATCCTTGTAGAATGTAATTTCAGCAGCTTCATTTGCACCAGTTCTCCAAACTTTTCCAGCTGGGGCAAGCTCAGAAAGACTTCTTCCTTTTAATTGAGGTCTGCTATACACAACACGAACGGATTTGTCAGCCTCCCGGTAACTGGTAGGATAAGATGCAATATCTGCAGGACTTTTATCAAGACCGCTGAATTTTTGGGCCGTAGCTTCAGTAGTAAAAACTAAACCAAGGGCTAAAAAAGAAAATAGAATTAGTTTTTTCATGATTGTAATGATTTATGCGTTCAAAACTAGGAGGTATATCTCCGGAATACTTATAAAGAGACGTTAAATTTTAACAACCTTTCAAAATGTTCGTAAAAAAATGATTTTTACGGATTCTGCTTTCTAATATAAATTAATTAATTATTTTTTGTTTCAATTTGTATTCAAAAATCAGTTTTCAATTTCATATTTAATATTTAGGGATGATTTTTGTTTCACCATAGAATAAAGAATAGGATTATGTGTGGAATTGTATGTGCCTTTGATATAAAGGAAAGTGTAGATAAATTAAGACCCCAGTTATTGGAAATGTCTAAAAAAGTACGGCATCGTGGACCGGACTGGAGTGGAATATACGCAGACGAAAAAGCCATTTTGGCCCATGAAAGATTGGCCATTGTTGACCCGGCTTCTGGGAAACAACCTCTGTTAAGTGCGGATGGCAAACTTATTTTGGCTGCAAATGGAGAAATATATAACCATCGCGAACTGAGAAAGCAGTTTGAGGGTAAGTATGAATTTAAGACCCAATCGGATTGTGAGGTGATTCTAGCCTTGTATCAAGAGAAGGGGACGGATTTCGTGGATGAGATGAACGGAATCTTTGGTTTTGCCATCTACGATTCTGAGAAAGATGAATATTTCATAGCTCGGGACCATATGGGCATTATTCCTCTATATATTGGTTGGGACAGAAATGGCACCTTTTATGTCGCTTCAGAATTGAAGGCTTTGGAAGGTGTATGTACCAAAATCGAGTTATTCCCTCCAGGACATTACATGCACAGTTCGGATGGGGAGTTTAAGAGATGGTATCAGCGCGACTGGATGGAGTATGAGGCTGTGAAAGAAAATGAGACCAGTATTCAAGAATTAAAAGATGCACTTGAAGCCGCTGTACATAGACAGTTAATGTCCGATGTACCTTATGGTGTGTTGTTGTCGGGAGGATTGGATTCCTCGGTAACCTCCGCAATTGCCAAAAAATATTCCCAAATGCGTATTGAATCGGGTGACACCAAAGAAGCCTGGTGGCCTCAACTACATTCATTTTCTGTAGGACTGGAAGGATCTCCGGATTTGGCCGCTGCCCAAAAAGTAGCGGACCACATTGGAACCATCCACCATGAAATCAAGTTCACCATTCAAGAAGGACTGGATGCCATCAAGGATGTGATTTATAACCTGGAAACATACGATATAACTACGATTAGAGCTTCAACGCCCATGTATCTCATGGCAAGGGTAATCAAATCCATGGGGATTAAAATGGTACTGTCAGGGGAAGGTGCAGATGAGTTATTTGGAGGGTATTTGTATTTCCATAAGGCACCTAGCCCAAAGGATTTCCATGAAGAAACCGTGAGAAAGCTGGACAAATTGCATATGTACGATTGCCTTAGAGCCAACAAATCTTTGGCTGCTTGGGGAATTGAAGGCCGTGTGCCCTTTTTGGATAAGGAGTTTATGGATGTGGCGATGCGTATCAACCCAAAAGACAAAATGATCAATGGGGAACGAATGGAAAAATGGGTGGTTCGTAAGGCGTTTGAATCCTACCTGCCCGAAAGTGTGGCTTGGAGGCAAAAAGAGCAGTTTTCAGACGGTGTGGGATATAGTTGGATTGACACTTTAAAGCTTTTGGTGGAGCAAGAAGTATCGGATGAGCAGTTGAAGAATGCGCATTTCAAGTTCCCAATACAAACACCGACCACTAAAGAGGAATATTACTACCGTTCCATTTTTGAAGGACATTTTCCTTCGGATGCGGCAGCGCTTAGTGTGCCTCAAGAACCCTCTGTGGCCTGTAGTACTCAAATTGCACTGGAATGGGATGAGGCATTTAAAAATATGAATGACCCTTCAGGTAGGGCTGTGGCAAACGTACACGAAGATGCCTATGTGAAGTAAGTTTCAAAGATAGTTTCGTGCGGTAGATGAATGAGGTTTTGTTCATTTTCAATTAGTCGGAAAAGCCCCTTGAAAAAGGGGCTTTTTGTTGTTTAGAAAAAGAGAGCAAACCCTATTCTGAATTCGAAAATTCCTTCATCGGAAAAATCGTCGTTCAGACTTAGATTGTATCGCACTCCAGGTTCAATGCTGATATGGTCTGAAAGAAAGATGGCATAACCTCCCTGTAGCCCAACCCAAAGTGGATTCTCCGTAGCATCTTGAATACTGGCACCCGTAATGTCCACTTGGACGGGAATGGTGCTTATAACGTAGTATTTTGCTCCTACTTTATACGTAAAAATGGACAGACTGTCGAAATCAGTATAGCCTAGACCCACCTTTAACGCCAAATCATCGGCGATAAAGTAGCCTCCTTCTCCGCCAATACCCCATATTGTGGTGTCTCCGGAGGAAACTAGGGAAAAACCGGTATTGGCTGAATGAGCGGACAACCCGTCGCCTCCAAATCCAGTGTTGGCTTCAATTAACCAGCTTCCCTGACTAGTTTGAGTCCCATCTTGGGCCTGTGTGGTAAATACTAAGCCAAAAATGGCAACGATTACGAATGAGAGTTTTTTCATGGTTTAGATTTTAATGTTTCCTCAAAAATAGGACAGTCATGCAGTATTTGAATCATTTTCTGTTTAAAGTTTATGTAATTTCTTACTTGCCAATCAAATGTTGGATGAAGGAATAATTGTTCCCTAAAATGAGCACAAATCAGCAAATTCAAGTGTTACCTTGAGCCCTCTGTGGAACCCATTTCTGCAGGTGCACTTTTCCACAAAAAACTGTTGATAACTTAAGGTGTAAAAGGGCTTCTATGCCCTAATTTTACTGGCTTTTGCTTATATTTGTAGGATTTGAAATTTTCAAAAACAACATAGCGAATATATATGAGCGAAGAAGCTAAAAAAAATCAATATTCAGCCGATAGTATCCAAGCCCTAGAGGGTATGGAACACGTGAGAATGCGTCCCTCCATGTACATCGGGGATGTGGGTCCTAGGGGTTTGCATCACCTGGTCTATGAAGTAGTGGATAACTCCATTGATGAGGCCATGGGAGGTTATTGTGATACCATAAGTGTTACCATCAATGAGGACAATTCCATAACGGTTCAGGATAATGGTAGGGGCATCCCAGTGGGCATGCACAAGAAAGAAGGTGTTTCCGCTTTGGAGGTGGTAATGACAAAGATTGGAGCTGGGGGTAAATTTGATAAAGATTCCTATAAGGTTTCTGGCGGACTTCACGGGGTAGGTGTTTCTTGTGTGAACGCATTGTCTGACCATCTAAAGGCAACGATTCACAGAGAAGGGAAAATTTGGGAGCAGGAATATGAGCGTGGAAAAACCTTGTATCCCGTTAAAAGTGTTGGCAAAACAGATATCACGGGTACTATTGTCACCTTTGTTCCCGATAAGTCCATTTTCACCCAAACAGTGGAATACAATTACGATACTCTGGCCAATCGTATGCGCGAACTGGCCTATTTGAACAAAGGAGTTACCATCACTTTGTTGGACAAACGTAATAAAGATGACAAAGGAGAATTTGTATCAGAAACTTTTTTCTCGAATGAGGGATTAAAGGAATTTATCCGATTCTTGGACGAGACGCGGGAACCTCTTATCCAGAGCGTTATCTCAATGGAAGGAGAAAAGAATGGAACTCCGGTTGAGGTGGCCATGATTTACAATACCGGTTTTTCCGAAAACCTACATTCCTATGTGAATAACATCAATACTCATGAAGGGGGTACCCATCTTTCCGGATTTAGAAGGGGTCTAACTTCCACACTGAAAAAGTACGCAGACTCTTCAGGGATGTTGGACAAACTCAAATTTGAAGTCTCCGGAGACGACTTTAGAGAGGGTCTAACTGCGATTGTCTCTGTTAAAGTGGCCGAACCACAGTTTGAAGGTCAGACCAAAACCAAATTGGGTAATAGGGAAGTGACCAGTGCTGTGAGCCAAGCGGTTTCGGAAATGTTGACCAATTATTTAGAAGAGCATCCTGATGATGCCAAATCCATAGTACAAAAGGTGATTTTGGCAGCTCAGGCCCGACATGCAGCAGCAAAGGCTCGGGAAATGGTCCAGCGTAAGAATCCAATGAGCGTTGGAGGTTTGCCTGGAAAGTTATCGGATTGTTCTGAACAAGATCCAACCAAATGTGAGGTGTTCTTGGTGGAGGGAGACTCCGCAGGAGGTACAGCAAAACAAGGTAGGGATAGGAATTTCCAAGCAATCTTACCACTTCGTGGTAAAATATTGAACGTGGAAAAGGCTATGCAGCACAAGGTATTCGAAAATGAAGAAATCAAAAACATCTATACTGCCCTTGGTGTGACCATTGGTACCGAAGAGGATAGCAAGGCGTTGAACCTTGAAAAATTAAGATATCACAAGGTAGTCATCATGTGTGATGCCGATGTCGATGGTAGCCATATTGAAACCTTGATTCTTACCTTTTTCTTCAGGTATATGCGTGAACTTATAGAAGGTGGCCATGTTTACATTGCAACTCCACCACTGTATCTTGTCAAGAAAGGGTCCAAAAGGAGGTATGCTTGGAACGACCAAGAACGCGATGAAATAGTTGAGTCCATGAAAGGTGGAGCAAGTATTCAGCGTTATAAAGGTCTTGGTGAAATGAATGCAGAACAATTATGGGATACAACCATGAACCCAGAGTTCAGAACCTTGCGTCAAGTGAGCATTGAAAATGCAACCGAAACCGACCGTATTTTCTCCATGTTGATGGGTGATGAGGTACCGCCAAGAAGGGAATTCATTGAGAAAAATGCCGTCTATGCGAACATAGATGTATAAATAACCTTTATTTCACAACAAAAACTCGCCCTTACAAGGCGAGTTTTTTAGTTTTAGGAAAAACTTTACAAGATGAAAAGACTTTTTTTCATGGCAATGTTATCCATAAGTGCTATGGGTGCGGCCCAAGACCTAAATGACCTTTTTGTTGCTGGTGTGAATGATGCGGAACGTTTTGCCAACGCATATTTAGACCCTGTAGCAGAAGCTGGGCTGTTTAGTATAGCGAATGGATGGTATAATTCTGGTGAAGCCAAACCTCTTGGAGGTTTTGAAATTTCAATAGTGGGAAATATCACAGGATTTAAAAATAAGAATGATAAGAAATCGTTTGTTCTAGACCCAGCCGATTATGAAAACTTGGATTTCGTTACCAATCCCGGACAGCCTAGGGCAGTTTCTACAGGGCTCGGAGATATTGAAGGTATAATTGTTGTGGTTGAAGACGAGACCAGTCTTTTTAGAGAAGAATTTGAGTTACCATCAGGATTGGCTGCCGAAGACTTCAACTTCATCCCTACCGGATATATCCAAGCTAGTGTTGGTTTAATCAAAGGATTGGAGGTAAAAGCTAGGTTTTTGCCAAAAATCGAAATTGATGATGAAGCCGAAATAGGCCTTTTTGGTGCTGGAATTCAATATGAGTTCACCAAATTGCTTCCAGCGGATAAAATTTGGCCCATTGCTTTATCCGCGGTAATAGGCTACACTAGTTTAAGTGGCGAATACGATTTTACCGATTCAGGTGTAATTGACGGTAGTGACCAACGGTTGGACGCTTCCTTTAATACTTGGAACATAAGTGCTGTTGCCTCCACCAAGCTACCGGTAATTAATTTTTATGGAGGCTTGGGCTATATCACGGGAAGCTCGGATATTGACGTTTTGGGAACGTATGAAGCCAGTAGCCCTTTCCTAACCACAACAATAGTTGACCCATTTACGGTTGCAACCGATGCAAGTGGCGTTGCGGCAACCCTAGGAACCAAATTGAAACTTGGATTTTTCCGATTGAACGCTGAATATAATATCGCTGAATTCAGCACTTTTACCTTTGGAGTTAACTTCGGGTTTAGATAAAACAGAAAAAGAAAATTATAAACATGAACGCCCCAGCATTTGCCGGGGCGTTCTGTTTTCATAGAGTGCAGGTCTCCGTCTACTCTCTAGTAGCGAAAACAGCTCCGTTTTCAAGCGCCAATGTTTCGGGCTCGTTGCTTACTTCCAAACTAACGGTGACCTCTTCAATATCGGTCCCGGTATACGTAATAGTATAGCTGTCATTTTCATTGGACCATTTAAAATCGGTATAGAAAGTAAGAGTATTGTCGGTATATCTCTGGTATCTACCTAGGTAAACATCATTAAAAATCCATTCTTCTTTAGTTGTGGAAGATGATTTTGAATCTTCGGAGATGAAATCCGTTCGGGTCCATATACCCAAAATCGGATCATTATTTTCTGGAATATCAGTACAGTTGCTCACAGTAATGATGAGTACAATGAACAACAAAGAGAAGAGCTTCTTCATAGGCCAATCGCATTAGGTAAAATTTGGGACTAAGAGAACGGTGGAATGCAATAAACTATTGTTGTAAAATCGATGTATGGTTCAGATACTTTTGGTTTACTCGTTGAACTGCACGGATTTTTAACATTAGGAAGGATTTACCTACGCTTCACCTGATCATGTTGCGATATTGTAAAATGGGAAAAAGTCAGGTTTTTTCTCCCTCAAATACTGTATTTTTGAAGCTGTTAAAAATTAAACCTAAAATCATGAAAGTTACTGTTGTTGGGGCAGGTGCCGTTGGGGCAAGCTGCGCTGAATATATCGCAATGAAGAATTTTGCGTCCGAAGTTGTATTGTTGGATATTAAGGAAGGATATGCTGAAGGAAAGGCTATGGATTTGATGCAAACGGCATCCTTAAACGGGTTCGATACCAAAATTACAGGAAGCACTAGCGATTATTCTAAAACAGCGGGTAGCGATATAGCAGTGATTACCTCTGGGATTCCAAGAAAACCCGGAATGACACGCGAAGAATTGATAGGAATTAACGCAGGTATCGTGAAAACTGTGGCCACCAGCTTATTGGAGCACTCTCCAAATGCCATACTCATTGTGGTGAGTAACCCAATGGATACCATGACCTATTTGGTTCATAAAACAACCGATATTCCAAAAAACAGAATTATTGGAATGGGTGGAGCTTTGGACAGTGCCCGTTTCAAATATCGACTGGCAGAAGCTTTGGAAGCCCCTATTTCCGATGTGGACGGGATGGTAATAGGCGGACATAGCGATAAAGGTATGGTGCCGTTAATTGGGCATGCTACCCGAAATAGTGTAAAGGTTTCGGAATTTCTTAGTGCAGATAAAATGGACTACGTAGTGCAGGAAACTAAAGTAGGAGGTGCAACTTTGACCAAACTTTTGGGAACCAGTGCTTGGTACGCTCCTGGTGCGGCAGTTTCAGGTTTAGTACAAGCCATTGCCTGCGACCAGAAGAAAATGTTCCCTTGTTCTACCTATTTAGAAGGCGAGTACGGATTGAATGACATCTGTATTGGGGTTCCTGTTCTTTTAGGCAAAAAAGGGATTGAAAAAGTAGTCGAAATTGAGCTCAGTGATGCCGAAAAGGCCAAAATGCATGAAAGTGCCGAAGGCGTAAGCAAAACCAACGGATTACTTCAGCTGTAAAAGGCCAAAACACCCTAAGGAATTGTCATTTCGAGCGAAGCGAGAAATCTCTACAATATAGATTTCTCATCCTTCGGATTCGAAATGACATTTTTATTTAACACCTTTCAAGATTAAAGGGCATTGCAATTCCCATAAATTCTATTGGCAAATCTTATGGGAAATGATATATTTGCACGCTGTTTAAGAAAACTTCTAAAATTTTAGTAATCAATGCAAAATAAAGGACTTATAAGGCTTTTCGCGATCCTTTTTGGAGTGGTAAGTATCTATCAGCTTTCCTTTACGTTTATCACAAGTAAACTAGAAGGGGATGCTGAAACCTATGCCATCAGCCAAATTTCGGAAGCAGAGGAGGACTATGTGGCAAAGCGTGAGGCTTTAGAGGCATCGTATTTGGATTCCATTGGACCTGCATCCGTGTTTGGGTTCACTAATTATAATGATGCTAAGACAAAGGAATTGAATAAGGGTCTTGACCTTAAAGGTGGAATCAATGTTACCCTTCAGATTTCAGTAAAGGACATCTTAAAAGGATTGGCCAATAACACCAAAAATCCTGTATTCAACAAAGCGTTGGCGGATGCCGATACGGCTTCAAAAAATAGTGATAATACTTATTTGGAGCTCTTTTTCGAGGCGTTTGATAACATTAAGGGAGAGACTAAACTAGCTTCTCCCGATATTTTTGCCAATAAAGGATTGAGCGATGATATCAATTTTCAAATGACGGATGACCAGGTAAAACCGGTTATCCGAAGAAAGATTGACGAATCCATCGTGTCAGCTTTTGAAGTACTTCGTGAGCGTATTGATGGATTTGGGGTTACCCAACCCAATATCCAGAGAGAAGGAAATTCAGGACGTATTTTGGTGGAATTACCAGGTGCCCGAGACATTGCAAGGGCGCAAGAACTTCTATCCAGTACGGCTCAATTGGAATTCTGGGAAACCTATCCACAGAGCAATCAAAGCTTAGGCCAATTCTTTATCAATGCCAATGAGCGCTTAAAGGATATTTTAGAGCCGGAAACGCAAGAAGGTGAAGAAGTTTCAAAACCAGAATCTGAAATTGATTCCTTGCTATCAGATGTTGCTCAGGATTCTTTGGACCTGACACCACAAGTCAACCCACTTTTAAGCAAGTTGATTCCTACCAATCCAGGAAGTCATGCTATAGCAAGAGCCTTGGTTAGTGATACCGCGGAAATAGGTAGTTACCTAAGAATGCCGCAAATTAGAAGGTTGCTACCCAACGATGTACAGTTTGCCAAATTCCTTTGGGAAAGACCTGCCAAGGACGTTGAGGTAGCTGAATTGTTTGCCTTAAAATCCAATAGGGACGCAATACCACGTATCAGTGGAGATGTCGTATCCGATGCACAAGATACATTTGACCAATTCAATAAGCCCGCGGTAAGCATGACCATGAATACCCGTGGAGCTAAGGAATGGGAAAAACTAACCAGCGATGCCTTCAATAACCAAACGGGTATTGCCATTGTTTTGGACAACAAAGTGTATACAGCTCCTGGGGTTTCCACAGGACCCATTTCAGGAGGGCGTTCCGAGATTACCGGTACTTTCACAGTAAACGAAACCAAAGATATTGCCAACGTGTTACGAGCTGGTAAACTACCAGCTTCCGCGGAAATTATCCAGTCTGAAGTGGTAGGTCCATCCTTGGGTCAAGAAGCCATAGATAGTGGTTTTATGTCCTTTATGATTGCCATGGGCTTTGTCCTGATATGGATGATTTTCTACTATGGTAAAGCAGGAATCTTTGCAGATATCGCTTTGATTTTCAACATCGTTTTGATTTTTGGCGTGTTGACCAGTCTTGGGGCCGTACTTACCTTACCTGGTATAGCGGGTATCGTTTTAACTATAGGTATGTCTGTTGATGCCAACGTGCTTATTTTCGAGCGAATCAAAGAAGAGTTGGCGCGCGGAAAAGGAAAATCCCAGGCCGTCGCGGATGGATTTAGTAACGCGCTATCCTCTATTTTGGATGCCAATATTACCACAGGACTGACAGCTATTATTCTTTTTGTCTTTGGTTCTGGACCCATTAAAGGATTCGCAACGACTCTTTTAATAGGTATTCTTACTTCCCTATTTACAGCGATTTTCATCACTCGTTTGATGGTGGATTCCTATATCGCCAAAAAAGGGAGAAGTTTGGAGTTTTCAACACCAATTACCAAGAACTTATTTAAGAATTTGAGCATCAATTTCTTGGGGAAAAGGAAAATTGCCTATGTCATTTCAGCTATTTTAGTTGGAGTAGGGGCCTTCTCTTTATTTACCACCGGATTACAACAAGGTGTGGATTTTGTTGGAGGACGTTCCTATCAAGTGCGTTTTGAAAAGGCGGTCAATCCTTCTGAAATTGCATCTGAGCTGAACACTGTCTTCGGAAGTGGAACCAATGTAAAAACCTTTGGGGAAGCGAATCAGATAAAAGTTACTACACCATACAAAGTGGATGTAGAAGGAATTGAAGTGGATACAGAAATTCAAAACAAGCTATATACCTCACTACAAAAATACTTGCCAGATGGTACTTCGTTTGAAGATTTCACGGTAGGTGCTTCCGAAAAATCCATTGGTATTTTACAATCCGTCAAAGTCGGACCCACAATTGCGGATGACATTAAAAAGAACGCGTTCTTGGCCATTATTGGGTCATTGGCGGTAGTGTTCTTGTATATCTTGCTTCGCTTTAGAAAATGGCAGTTCTCTTTGGGTGCTGTTATTGCGGTTTTCCACGATGTGATGATCGTATTGGGAATCTTCTCTATAACCGGTAAAATCATGCCTTTCAATATGGAGATTGACCAAGCTTTTATTGCGGCTATTCTGACTGTAATTGGATATTCCCTGAACGATACCGTGGTAGTGTTCGACCGTATTCGTGAGATTGTAACCCTAAAGGGTTGGAACAATGGAGAAAATATTAATCAGGCGTTAAATAGTACGTTGAGCAGAACATTGAATACCTCACTTACTACTTTGATAGTACTTTTGGCCATCTTTGTTTTTGGTGGTGAAAGTTTAAGAGGATTCATGTTTGCAATGATTGTAGGGGTTTTGGTAGGTACCTATTCCTCAGTGTTCATAGCGACTCCGATAATGTTCGATGCATTGAAAAAGAAAATAGGCTCTTTGGCTACAGCTTAGATTTATATGTATTAAATCAACATGAAAAAAGCCGCTAAACAGCGGCTTTTTGATTTATAAGAACTTTTTCGGCCACCTCCCGAATAACTTCTAGTAGATAATCCGTGGTTTCCTTGGTCTTACGATGATTAATAAAACAGGCGCGAATCGCGTAATCTCCTTTGAGTTGGGTTCCCATGATGAAAACCCTTCCATCTTTTTCAAGCTCGGGCATCAGCAAACGATTAAAATGGACAATCTCATCTTTGGATTTCATGTTTCCCACATATCTAAAACACGAAACCGCCAATTTTGAGTCGGCTACCAATTCAAAATCTTCCGAGTCTTTGACCTGCTCGTTTAGATAGTCCGTCAGGTCAATGTCTTTTTGAATCATTTCCCTAAGTCGTCTCATCCCGTAGGCCTTGATACTCATCCATACTTTGAATGCCTTGGCATTTCGGGATAACTGGAAATAATGCTCATTGTATTCCAAACGATTTCCATCGTTGGCCAGCTCGGTATCCAAATACGCCGCTTTTTTATAATACGTCCTACGTAGATTGTCCCAATTCCGAACCAAGGTACACCCTCCCTCAAAAGGCTGATAAAGCCATTTATGGAAGTCGATGGCAATGGAATCCGCAAGTTCCATTCCCTTATAGTCTGGTTTTAAATTATCCAAAAGGGCAGCTAATGCACCGTACGCACCATCGACATGAAACCACATCTCATATTGTTTTGCCAATCGGGCTAAACTTTCCAAATCATCAATAGCCCCCGTGTTTACCGTTCCAGCATTTCCAATAATGCAAAAGGGTTGCAGACCTTGTGCTAAATCGGCTTTAATTTGGTTTTCCAGAGCTTTCACATCAATTTGGAAGGAAGCATTGGTTTTTATTTTTCGTAAATGATTGGTGCCAATACCCAAAAGCTCTACGCTTTTATCCACACAGCTATGTACCTCTTCGGAGGCGTAAACTACAAAGGGTTTCATCCCAAAAAGCCCTGTTTTTCGAATCCCGTGCTTTTCAAAGAAAACATTGCGGCCTACGGTTAGTCCAGTCAGGTTTGCTGCGGAGCCACCACTTACCAAGACTCCACCAGAATCCAGTGGGAAGTCCAGCATTTGGGCCGTCCATTGAACCACTCGCTTTTCAATCTCATTCATGGCGGGAGCCAAATGCCATTTGGTTTGATTTTGATTGATGGTATTGGCCAACTTTTCCGCCACAATGGCCATTTGGTTTCCTCCAGACATTACATAAGCGTACATATGTGGCCCCAAATTACCTGTAGCGGTGTTGAGTACTTTGGTTTCGACTTCATCCAAAAGTGCGGAAGGATCCATGCCTTCCTCTGGAAGTTCCTCATCAAACCAACTTTCTACTTCTTTCTGCGGATAATCATGGTATCCTTTTTGCGCTTGAATGGTATCAAATTGATTAAGCACGAGCTCGGAACTTTTGTCCAAAAGCTGTTTGAAGTCATTATTGGAAAAATCTAGCGTTTCTTCATTCATGGTAAACATCTAAACTATGATTTAAAGATACGGGTAATTGCAATTTGAAGCTACTTAAAAGCCGTAGATAGTAGCTCAAAAAGAAAGATATACCGGTGAATTCCTGAATACTTTAGCTTTCGCTTTTAACCTTGGCGAAGACTTGCAACCAAGCAATGAGCTGGCTAAAAAGTGTAAAATGCTGTATGACCCTGGACTGTCCATTGAACCCCCATTTATCCCTTTCTTTTGGATGGTTTAACATGTAGGCAAGGGCTTTGGAAAGGCTCTCAATATCTGTTGGGTCTTCATTGATGAGTCCCGTTTTTTGGTGTTCTACTTGAAACTTTAATCCAGCAGCTGCAGAAACGAGTAGGGGTTTTCTTTTCCACATACCTTCCGTGGCGGTCAATCCAAAACCTTCTTGAATGGAATTTTGAACAATAATGCTAGACGCCCGCTGGAGCGCATTCACTATCAATGCATTTTCCTTGGGATTGTCCAAGGGCAGCAATAAAATGGCAATGTCGTTTTGCATATCCCTATCCAATTTTTGATAGGCTTCCGTCAGTTCTTCCAGAACTGCTTTACCTTCTGGGTCATCGGAAACAAAAGCAGGATCTGGACCTCCCATGACCAATAGGGTCATTTTGATTCTTTTATATTCAAGACTATCAGGGTCGCCGTGCGCTAGATTGTCCTTTTTCATTTTGATAAAGGCATCCATCAATTCCTTGAATCCTTTTAATCGGTCCCATCTCGAAATCTCAGTGACAAAAGGGCGATAAATGAGATTAAGCTTACTGGTCTGGTTGGGTGATCCAAAAGAACCATCGGGCAATACCCTTCGAACCAAATGGTTATACCGGTGATACAAAATTGCCTCGTGATCATCAGTTATGCCGGACTGGTACAGAATACCTATGGATTTATGCAATTGAAGAGCCCTGTTTTTATGACTCAATGGGTCAATGGCAGGGGGAATAATACTGGTCTTACTTTTTAATGATTTTGGCACATAGGCGGGTAAGCTGAAAATAAAATGGTCATAATCATTTGTGTAGAGGGACAAAAAATCCCAAACCGCATCAGTGACCGCCGTATCCTCTTCCAATCCAATATGACAACGCCAAATGATGGGCACCTTTTTTACTTTTTTTATCATCGCTGCCAAAGGCATGGGCTGAGGGTCATGCACTACCACAATATCACCATCATTGATAAGTTCCAACGCTTTGGTAAGATTCTGTTTGTTTACCGCTTCGTAAACTTCCCGGTCAGCCTCAGTAAACTTCCCGTGCCCACTTCCATGTATGGCATTGTGAATGCGTTTGGTGAGGTCAAAAAAGGCCTCTTCCTTGGCTTCAATAACCAACCATTCTATGGAAACACCCAGTTCTCGAAGGATACGCATTTGACTGGGAAGCATTTCTGCAACCCCTCCTCCGATTGCTGTGGAATTAATCATCCAAATGGTTTTACCTTGAATTGAGGCAATGGCGTCTTTGGTTTGCTCTAGAAAGTCGAGCACCGAAGAGTATAAAGAACCATATGCCTTATAATCAACAAGTTTGGCACCGGGTTTTACTTGAATCTTTTGCATGCTATAAGGTTTGTCTGATGGTTTCGCTTTAAGATAGGAAAAACTAAGAGACAAAATAGGGCAGAAGTCATAGATTATAACTTCTTTACCACTCCTGAAGAACCATTTACGGAAGGAAGGAGTTCCAAAACCAACTTTGGATTGAGATTTTTTTCCCTGCGATGCGAAACAAACACAATAGCGGAGGTACTTTTATCGGCAATTCTATTGACCAAATCCACAAAAAAACCTGCGTTTCTGTCATCCAATCCAGCAGTGGGTTCATCCAATATTAAAAGTGGTGGATGTTTAATCATGGCGCGGGCCAACATGACCAGACGTTTTTCACCATGGCTCAATTCTCTGAACTGTATATTTTTTTTATGCTCCAACCGGATGATTTTCAGCCAAGATATACCTAATCTCAATTCGGCATCCGTGGGTTCCTGGTAAAGACCTACAGAATCATGTAATCCAGAAACTACCATATGAATTAGGGTATGGTACCCTCTAAATTGGTCTATCATGGAAGGAGTAAAGTATCCGATATGCTCTTTGATATCCCAAACGCTTTCTCCACTACCTTTTTTTCTTCCAAAAAGGGTTAAGTCTTGTCTGTACCCTTTATGGTTGTCCCCGGTTATGAGGGTCAACAAGGTAGTTTTTCCACTACCATTGGGGCCCAATAATTGCCAAAATTCATTTTTTCGGACGATCCAATTAATTTTATTGAGAATGCATCGTTGCCCATAGCTCACCGTAACATTTTTGAATTCAACTAATTTCTCGCTCACGTTGAACTCATTTTCTTCCAATGGTGGAGGAATGCCCTTTAGAGAATTTGAATAGTCTTTTTTGACCAATTCTTTCAACGCTTCAACATTTTGTATTGGTATAAATTCCCCTTTTGAAAGGGCAAGCAGCATATCAGTATTGGGTAGTACATCCTCAACCCGATTCAATAGTTGAATAAGCTGTATGGATTCTGAAATGGCTTCAAGTTTTTGTCTTAATTTTTTTTGGGAAGCATTATCCAGATTATCAAATGGGTTAACCAAAACTAGAAAATCAGGGTTCTGGTTCAGCACATGTTCCAATAGCGCTTTTTTTCGCTCTCCGCTGCTCAAGGACCGGAGCGGCTGTAATCTTTTGGCGGCTAGTCCCCTTATGTCGTGTTGCTCTTCCTCCCAAATGAAACGTTCAATTTCCGTATTGGAAAAAATCGCCCCCCTTTTTGATGTTAAACCCCCAAAATACTTTTCAGGAATGCCTTTTTCTATTTGAATTGCCAAGGGTTCAATTTGCGATTGGTTATCCACAAAAATGGCATAGTTTTTAGGCATATTTTCTGAACAAAGTCTTGGGTAATGAAAGTAGCAATTATGGCTGATTCACCCTAAAAATATGGACTGGATTATCTCTATAGCTTGTGGTTTTGTCCAATTTCATCCCATTTTTAATGGCTACTTTTTGGGAAGGAATATTATCCACATGAATAATGGAAATAAGCGATTTAGTCAAATTATTGCTGAAAGCATGCATCTTACACTGTTGTGCAGCTTCAAAAGCAAGTCCTTGTCGCCAATATTGTGGCAAAATGGAGTATCCGATTTCCAATTCTTCTGTATTGTCAACAGATTGAACCAAAAGACCACAAAGCCCCACCATTTTATTATTTTCCTTTAGGATAAGTGCGTTCATACCCCCTAAATTATGCTCGTAGCGTTCAAAAATCCGTTCAAATTGCTCTTGACATGCCACTTTGGGGTCAGAAGGTAAACCTTCCCAAAATTGAGAGGATAAGGGCTCTTCATGAAATGGAAGCCAAGCATCGAAATCAGAAGGAACTATTTTTCTAAATAGTAATCTAGCCGTGTACTGTCCGTCTAGAAGATAATTGGACATCTATATTTTATTGAATTCAATTTGGTCACCCACCTGAAGTCCCCATGTATCCGACAATCCTCCATTTACTTCCAAGACGTATTTCACGGGAACACCAGATGGAAGACTTTTTTCATCAAATGGGGTGGTGTTTTTCTGAAAACTGGCGATTTTAAGGTTTTCGTCGATGTAAATGATGTCCAAGGAGAATTGGGTGTTCTTCATATAAAAAGAATATTCTTTGACCTTTTTAAAAATGAAAAACATACCTTGATCTTCTTGCATGCTCTCGCGATACATCAGTCCTGTTTGGGTCTCATATTTAGTATCTGCAATCTCAATATCTATTTGCGCAAGAAGAGTTCCCGTTTCATTTTGGATTATGGTAAGCGTTCCTTCTTTGGTAAATACTACAGCTTCTGTCTTAATTTCCTGTTTACTTTCAGTTTTACAGGAAACCAGTACAAGAAAAATCACTAAACCAAGTCGTAAAGCGCTTCGCATGGAAATAGAATTTAGGTCGTTTTGGTGGGCCTAAACATAAAATACAAGCCTAGAATTATCATGGGAATACTCAACCATTGTCCGGTTGATAGTACATTGCCTAGGGAGTCTTCAAAACCACCTTGACTCTTTTTTACAAATTCAACAAAGAATCGGATGGTCCATAAACCGACCATAAAAAGTCCAAAAAGGAATCCAGTTTTGTTTCCCTTAGCCGTTTTCCAATACAGTTGATACAGAATCACAAAGAGAATCAAATACCCTACAGCTTCGTACAATTGTGCTGGATGGCGATATGGAATAGTCTCCAGAATACCGGCAAAATCCGGATTGGTTTCAATGGCCTTGTAGGCAGCACTTGATGTTTTTTCATTGGTCAAAGACATAGCTTTGTAGGTGGGCATGTCATCGGAATCTCTTATAAAACGTGTTGCCAAGGGAAAGGAACCATCAACTACCTTTCCGTTGATTTCGGAATTAAAAAAATTACCTAGACGTACAAAACAGGCTCCTATCGCGGAAACAACCACCATTCTATCCAAAAGCCACAACATTTTAATGTCTTTCCACTTTCTGCAATACAACCAGATACCTACAATGGCTGCAATGGTGGCCCCGTGGCTAGCAAGACCGGTAAATCCCGTAAATTCATATCCATTGATGAATCCGAAAAGGGACTCATTGGCACTTTCGCGTATAGGCAAGAGGATTTCAATCAGATGGTTTTTGTAATATTCCCAATCGTAAAAGATGACATGGCCCAATCTAGCACCTAACATGATGGAAACCACACCATAAATGAAAAGTGAGTCCAATTTCTCCATGGACTTATCTTCTTTTTTAAAGATTTTCTTCATTAGGAACCAGCCAACCACAAAAGCAGCAATCCAAAGCAGATTATAGTATTTAATTTGAATGAAACCAAGCTTGAGCAAGGTGTCGTCAGGATTCCAATTGAAACCTAGGAAAAACATACATCAGATTTTGGGCTAAGATAACCACTTTGGCTGTTTGGAATGCTGGATTTATAGTTTTTTGCCATTTTCTAACCTAGCCTTTATGCTAAGAAAAGCGGGTGCAAAGATTTAAGGAACTGGGTCATATCCTTTTCCTCCCCAAGGATGGCAGCTGAAAATTCGTTTTAAGGAAAGCCAACCTCCTTTGAAAAGACCATGCTTCTTTAATGCCTCCAAAGTATAGGCTGAACAGGTAGGGGAGTACCTGCAGGTAGCAGGCGTATACGGAGATATTAGTAATTGATAGGCTCTAACCAGAAAGACAAACGGGGCGATAAGAACCTTTCTAAAAGTCATTTTCTTGGAATTAATTTACTAGAAATGCCCACCAAAATTACTTTAAACTGAATGTGGTTCCATCCTTACCGTCTTTAAGCTGGATGCCTAGACTAGACAATTGGTCTCGAATTTTATCGGATGTTTCAAAGTCTTTGTTGGTTCTGGCTTGATTTCTCAGGTCAATCAATAAATCCATGACACCATTCAAGGCATTGGATTCCTCATTGGACTGCGCGATATGCTCAATACCCAATACATCATGTACGAAGGTTTGTAGAGAGCTAGATAACAATGCTAAATCCTCTTGGGAAATTGATTCCTTACCTTCTTTTATTTGGTTGATGTGCTTTACCGCTTCAAACAATTGAGCAATTAAAATAGGGGTGTTGAAATCGTCGTTCATGGCATCATAGCATTTTTGCAACCATGCTTTGACATCAAAATCTGATTTCGTACCTGTATCCAATTTTTCCATCTCTGAAATAGCCTCCATAAGTCGGTAATACCCTTTTTCGGAAGCTTGCAATGCCTCATCGCTTAAATCCAAAATACTGGAGTAGTGGGCTTGCATCATAAAGAATCGTACCACCGCTGGGGTATATGACTTGCTTAATAAGTCATTGTCTCCACTAAATATTTCGTGAGGGTAGACATTGTTACCTATGGATTTGGACATTTTCTTCCCGTTCAGGGTGAGCATATTGGCATGAAGCCAATAGTTTACCGGAGAGGTGCCGCAACATGCTTCGGCTTGAGCTATTTCACATTCATGATGTGGAAATTTCAAATCCATACCCCCGCCATGTATATCAAAGTTTTCTCCCAGATATTTGGTACTCATAGCAGTACATTCTAAGTGCCACCCAGGGAATCCATCACCCCAAGGGGAGGGCCAACGCATAATATGTTGGTCACCCGCTTTTTTCCAAAGAGCAAAATCCTGCGGATTTCTCTTTTCACTTTGAGCGGTGAGCTCTCGGGTATTGGCAACCATATCCTCCAGCTTTCTTCCGCTTAGCTTACCATATTCGTGTTTTTTGTTGAATTCTTTGACATCGAAATACACCGAGCCATTAACCTCATAAGCAAACCCCTTTTCCAAGATTTCCTTTATGATTTCTATTTGTTCTATGATGTGTCCAGTAGCCGTAGGCTCTATACTTGGCGGCAATAAATTAAATTGCTGCAAGGTATTGTGAAAGTCAACCGTGTAACGCTGAACCACCTCCATAGGTTCTATCTGCTCCAACTTGGCCTTTTTGGCTATTTTATCTTCCCCCTCATCCGCGTCATTCTCCAAATGTCCGGCATCTGTAATATTTCTTACATAGCGGACTTTGTACCCCAAATGTTTGAAATACCGGAACATCATATCAAAAGACATAAAGGTGCGGCAATTACCTAAGTGTACATTGCTATAAACGGTAGGACCGCAAACATACATCCCAATATGACCTTCGTTTATAGGTTTAAAAAGCTCCTTTTTTCCAGTAAGTGAGTTGTATACTTTAAGCGGCTGATTGTTATAAAGTTGCATGGATTGGTCAGAAGTTAAAACTCAGTTTCCAGATTGATATAATCCAAAAATTCGCGGCGAACGGATTCTTCCTTAAATTTTCCGCCATATTCTGCTGTAACGGTACTACTCTCTATATCCCGAATTCCTCTTGAATTCACACACAGATGTTTTGCATCGATGACGCAAGCCACGTCTTCAGTACCCAATACTTGTTGCAGTTCCTTTACGATTTGAATGTTCATGCGTTCTTGAACCTGTGGACGCTTGGCATAATAATCCACAATACGATTCATTTTGGATAGCCCTACAACTTTCCCATTGGAAATGTAAGCAACATGGGCCCGCCCAACAATGGGAAGAAGGTGGTGCTCACACGTGGAGTACACTACAATATTCTTCTCCACCAACATTTCCCCGTACTTATACTTATTCTCAAAAGTAGATGACTTTGGTTTTCTATCCGGATGTAAGCCTCCAAAAATCTCCTTTACAAACATTTTGGCCACCCTTTTCGGTGTGCCTTGTAGACTATCATCGGATAAATCCAAACCTAGGGTCAACATAATTTCCCTAACGTTGTCCTGAATCCGTTCTATTTTTTCTTGATCACTCAATACAAAGGCATCTTCCCGCATTGGGGTTTCAGAAGCGGAACCTATATGTCCGTCCCCGCGCTCATCGTATTGTTCTTCCAAGGCTTGTTCTACTTTCATTACTTTTTACTTCAAGGGTGCAAAGATATGTAATATGGACCTATTTAACACTTGACAACCAGTGTTTGCCGCCATAAATTATTGTTAAGCTGTTCCCACCAAATAGGAAGTTTATCCAATTTAAAGGTTAGGCGTATGCGTATTTTCTATGGGGTTTGATTGGGTTTTGGGAATTGAACAGGTTGTCAAGTATGCATTTTGTCGATTAACTGCATATTTTTTGGGTTAAAGGATACTAAAAGGGGTGAAAAATCAGTTATGGTTAGATAAAATACAGCATAACCTTTAGCCCCAAACCCTATGAGAGCTCTATTTTGCGCTATCTGTTGTTTCTCCCTGTTTTTTATGGAATTGAACGCCCAGAATTCTGGTGATTGTAGAACGGCAATCCCAGTCTGTGCCGATATGCCCATTTTGTCCAATACGGATGGCAGCGGAGATATTGATGATTTTGACCCGATGGTAATTACCCAAACCGGTTGTCTGGAAAAAGGTAGTGTAGCTTCCGCGAATATTGAAAACAACACCTCATGGTACGTTTTTAGGGCAGGTACTGACGGTCAAATAGGATTTGATATTGAAGCTTTACCTGTAATTCCAGGTGGAATTGTCACTTCTGAGCTGGATTTTGCGCTATATGGACCTTTTGACCAAACTTTGGGGTCGAATTTTTGTACCACCATTGGAAACGGAACCGAAATCCCAATTCGCTGTAATTATGAAATAAATGATACAGGCTTTACCGGGGTGGGAGTGAATCCCATAAGCGGTCAGGTGGGAGCTCCGTTTGTTCGAGCTAGCCAGAATACCTATGATGAATGGTTGGATGTGCAACAGGGTGAGATTTATTATCTATTCATTAACAATTTCAACACCAATTTTAACGGAGATCCGGAACCCTTTTCTTTGACTTTTACCGGAAGCTCTGTGGATGCCGACCAAAATACAGCACTGGATTGTACCCTTCGAGATCAATTCTTAGGCTTGGATATTATAGCTTGTGAAGGGGACCCAGATATTGTTCTAAGTGCGTTGAACTCTCCCGCTGGTCCAAATATTGCCAATATCACTTGGGAGGTTGATGTTGAGGATGACGGAATTTATGACCAAGTCTTGGCCACTGGAGCAGGAGCCACCGAATTGACGGTTACCAGCCCAAATTCTGGACGTTATCGGGTTACCATTGAAACGACTTTTGCAACTATTATCACCGATGATATTTTAATTACCTTTTTTGGAGTTCCCGTTTTGGATGAAGTGCGAGTTTTGGATGATTTGGTCAATAGTGATCAGACAGACCCATACAATATTGAAATTATAGTATTAGGCAATGGCAACTATGAATATGCGATCAATGGAGGGGAATTTCAAGATGACCCTGTGTTTTTGGATGTTCCGCCCGGGGTAAATACCGTGGTTATTAATGATGTAAATGGATGTGGAACTACAGAACCTATTGAATTTTTAGTAGTAGGTTATCCCAAGTTTTTTACTCCAAATGGCGATGGAATTCATGATAATTGGAATGTGTTGGGCGTTGAAACCTTAACCAACCCAAGTATTTTCATCTTTGATCGATTTGGGAAATTGCTAAAGCAATTGGATGTGAATTCCCTAGGTTGGGACGGAACGTTCAATGGTCGGGCGATGCCGTCCAGCGACTATTGGTTCAGACTGGATTATGAACGAGATGATCAAGGAGTTTTGGTGGCAAGGTCCGTACGAAGACATTTCTCCTTAGTTAGATAGAAAAATGGCCTGTTCAATAATAAAACAAAAGCCGGGGAATTCCCCGGCTTTTTTATTTTGTCTGTTTGGCCAATTTTAAAACTTAAAGCTATAGCCTAACGTAATATTGGTGTTAATTTGATTGATATCCACAGCACTATCAAGACCTGAAGAAAAAAGTAACTCACTTACATCTCTTTCTGTTCGTACGAAAGCAAGATCTATTCGGCTAGGACCAAAGTTATATCCTATACCTCCTGAAAATCCAGTGAGGTCACCGATAATTTCTCCATTTTCATAAGGACTTTCTTCATATCGATACCCTCCTCTAAGGCTTACCTGCTCAAATCTAAGCTCACCTCCAATTCTATAGGTGTTCACAACACCAAGATTGTTGGCAATAAACTCATTTTCCGCAGCAAAATTGGGATCAAGATTGGGTGTGATTTCTGCTTGGGAAAAATCCTGGTACCCATAATCAAAACTAATTAAACCATCCTTGCCAAACACCACCGCGGCACTACCCGTGATTTTAGCAGGAGTTTTGATAGAGTAATCCTCAAATAAGTTTACGATACCAAAGTCAATGAAATTAATATCTGGTTCGGCTAAAGTGGAATTGATTCTTTGTGAGGTATCATCCGTTAATTCATACCAAGTAGGGGATTGGTAGCTACCTCCAATTCTAATATTGTCATTCAGTTTGGCAATGGCCCCAACACTAAAGGAAAACCCATATCCCTCCGTACGCAAAAAGTTGTCAAAGGTGGTAAACTGAACTGGTGAGGTAGGGTCATATCCGCCTTCATCCAACAAAGTCAATTGTTCAAAAAATACAGAATGAAAGTTAACGGAAGCCCCAACATATAAATTCTCTTGGTACTGCCCAGAGAAGTTTAAGGTAAACTTGCTGTTAAAACCGTTAGTGCTTTGCAAATAATCTTGATTGACCGATGTGTATTGCGCATTGGAAACATAGGCCGTGTTGGTGTCTTCATCAGCAACAGGTTCGATCAAACCTGCCTGAAAACCTAAAAACGCTTGTTGAGCACCAAAACCTAAGGAAGAACCAATATCCAAATAAGCATCTTCAATAAATTCACCATCCTGTACCCGTAGTGGTCCTAACTCCACGCCTTGCGCAAAGTTGAGGAAGTAATTGTCAATTCCTTGGGTTGTATTTCCTGAGGCGACAAACTCGTTATCAAAATTTCGAACCTGATCATAGTTGAAAGCCAGGGCCAATTTTTTCCATGGACTCTCAGAAGATTTGAAGACAAACACACCACCCACTTGATTCAATTCTATGGAATTTATGTCTGTGTTTCTTTGCGAATTTCCGAATAACACCTCGTTCTCTCTATTGTAGTTTGTTCCTGTAACCGAGAATTCACTAAAATTGAATACGGCCGATCCGGCAGGATTTACGTTTAGGGCAGATAAGTCGCCACCCAGTGCTCCAAAGGCACCTCCCAAAGCTTGGAATCTTGCTGTTCCTTGAGTCTCTTCAAGACTGTATCGTAGTACGTCAGTAATGTTCTGTCCGCTTACAAAAGCGCATGACAATACTATGATGAAAGTTAAAAATCTTTTCATTTTGATTAATTTTTGTTTGTCGATAAGGTTATCGGAAATTTATCGTCTCCCTCTACTACTTCTTCCGCCAGAGGATCTACCTGCTGAGGAACGACCTCCACCGGAACTTCTAAAGCTTCCGGAACTTCTTGAGCTTCTACTTCCTGAACTTCTGTAGCTTCCGCCACTTCTGCTTCCAGAACTTCGATAACTTCTGCTTCCTCCTGAACTTCTGTAGCTTCCACTACTTCTAGAACCACTGCCAGAACGACTATAGGTACTTCTCGGCGCAGTTCTACTTTGATAGGTTCTTGAGCTTCTATTTCCAGAACTATAACGTGAGCTGTTTCTAGCAGAGTTGCCACTCCTATACGTTCTGCTATTTCCGTTGGGAGAAGACCCATAAGAACGGTATGTTCTAGAATTGGAACTATATCTATTTGGAGATGTTCTGGTACTTCTACTGGAACGATAGCTTCTATTTCTCGCAGCTGCATCCGCACTTACACTTCTTCGAGCTGAAGAGTTACTTCTATAGGTTCTACTACTCCGTGAAGCAACCGAGCTTCTGCTTGTAGCAGTTCTCGAAACACCAGCCCTACTTCGGGTTGCTGAGCTTCTTCCCGAACGATATGCTAAATTAGACCTTCCTCCACGCAAAGATGTGCCTGGTATGGCCCTTGTAGAATACCCTCTTCGGGTACGGTTCAAGGCAAAACCCCGGTTGTAGAAACCTCCGCGACCAAAGCCTCCTCCATAAAAAGGTCCGTAAAAGCCTCCTCCGTAAAATCCAGCGTAGCCAAATCCGAATCTATTCCAGCCCCAAGGATTGTTCCAGCCCCAACCGAAGCCACCCCAGCCCCAGTTGTTCCAGCCCCATCCCCAACCAAGGCCACCCCAGCCCCAGCCGTTCCAAAGCCATGGGTTATTCCAGCCCCATCCGAAGCCGCCCCAACCAAGGCCACCGCCCCAGTTGTCATACACGTTGATGGTAACGTTGCTGGGATTATCGCCCCATGCCGCATTACCGGTATATGTATTGGCATTTATGTCAAAATAATCGGCTTGAGCCCCAATTGCGGTACTGTCAATTGCTCCATTGCTTGAATAACTGTCTACATCTGTAAAGATTTCGTCTTCTAAAATTTCACCAAATTCATCTGCTTTTTGGCCAAAATAATCACCGTAAATGTCACTTTCCGTGTCCTCTACCCGTACGGCTTGGGGAGATTTCTTTTCCACCCGAACCACTTCATTCCCACTGGAGTAAATACCATCATCTTCATAATAAGAAGCCTGCTGATACGACCCACATGAGGAAACAACCAAAACCAGTAATATTAATATAGGAAGGCGGAAGTTGTGGAGTTGTAAAGACTTTATCATGTCGCAATTTTTATTGTTGAACATACTAAAAAATAATTAGTTTTACCGAATTATTTTTCATGTACAAAGTCACAAGTTTTGTGCCAAACTATGGTAAATGGGTAAAAATTTAACGAGTCGTGGTGAGGATTATTCCCGATGGTATAATGAATTAGTAGTTAAAGCAGATTTGGCTGAAAACTCGGGAGTTCGGGGTTGTATGGTAATTAAACCTTATGGTTTTGCCATATGGGAAAAAATGCAGGCGCAGTTAGATAAAATGTTCAAAGAGACTGGGCATGAGAACGCGTATTTCCCTCTTTTCATACCAAAGTCTTATCTAAGTAAGGAAGCGAGCCATGTGGAAGGTTTTGCCAAGGAATGTGCCGTAGTAACCCATTATCGTTTAAAAAATGCTGATGATGGCAGTGGCATTGTGGTGGATGAAGATGCCAGGCTTGAGGAAGAACTGATAGTAAGACCTACTTCGGAAACCATTATTTGGGATACTTATAGAAGATGGATACAATCTTATAGAGATTTACCATTAATGGTGAACCAATGGGCGAATGTGGTACGTTGGGAAATGCGTACCCGCTTATTTTTGCGCACTGCTGAATTTTTATGGCAAGAGGGGCATACAGCCCATGCAACAAAACAGGAAGCTATGGATGAAGCGGAACAAATGATGCATGTGTACGCTGATTTTGCTGAAAATTATATGGGTGTACCTGTGATTAAGGGAACAAAAACCGAAAGTGAGCGATTTGCTGGAGCAGAGGAAACTTTTTGTATTGAAGCCCTTATGCAGGATGGAAAAGCGCTTCAGGCAGGAACGTCCCACTTTTTAGGTCAAAATTTTGCCAAAGCATTCGATGTGAAGTTCGCCACCAAAGAGGGGAAGCAGGATTTTGTATGGGCGACTTCATGGGGGGTTTCCACCCGTTTAATGGGAGCTTTAATCATGACCCATAGTGATGATAATGGATTGGTATTGCCTCCAAAATTGGCTCCAATACAAGTGGTAATCGTTCCTATATATAAAGGTATAGAGCAATTGGACAAGATTGCAGAACACGTAGAACCTCTAATTAAAGAATTGAGAGCCAAGGGCGTCTCTGTAAAATTCGATAAGCGGGATACGCATAAACCAGGTTTCAAATTCAATGAATATGAACTAAAAGGTGTTCCCGTTCGTTTAGCCATTGGACAGCGGGATTTGGAAAACGGTACTTTTGAAGTGGCTCGTAGGGATACCTTGGAAAAAGAATCCGTAAATGCGCATGAAATAGTGGAAAGAATTGAATTTCTCCTAGAAGATATCCAAAGGAACATCTATCAAAAGGCATTGGATTTTAGGGCTGACCGGATAACCGAGGTGGATTCCTATGAAGAGTTCAAGAAAGTACTGGAGGAAAAGGGTGGTTTTATTTCAGCGCATTGGGATGGAACCATAGAGACCGAAGAGCAAATTAAAAACGAAACAAAAGCCACTATCAGGTGCATTCCCTTTCCAGCTGAAATGGAGAAAGGTAGCTGTATGGTGACCGCTAGGCCTTCAACGCAAAGGGTATTGTTTGCCAAGGCTTATTAAAACTGTCCAAAAAAAAAGGGTAACAGTTGCAATACTTAAAAATAGTTGTATTTTTGCATCCGCAATTATGCGACCTTAGGGCCCGTTCGTCTAGGGGTTAGGACGCCAGGTTTTCATCCTGGTAACAGGGGTTCGATTCCCCTACGGGCTACAAAAGTTCATTGGAAGTCAATATTTTGTTGACTTTATTTTGAAGATTAGACAATAACGGCCCGTTCGTCTAGGGGTTAGGACGCCAGGTTTTCATCCTGGTAACAGGGGTTCGATTCCCCTACGGGCTACGAAAACAAATACATACAATGGCGAATCATAAGTCAGCATTAAAAAGAATTAGAAGAAACGAAGCAGTACGTCTTCGTAACAGGTATCAGCACAAAACTGTTCGTAATGCAATCAAGAAACTGCGTAACGAAGAGGATAAAAAGGCTGCCGAGGAGCTTTTGCCCAATGTAGTGGGAATGATTGATAAATTGGCGAAAAGAAACATTATTCATAAGAATAAAGCTGCTAACTTAAAGAGCAAATTGGCCAGCAAGGTTGCTGCTATGTAATTGCCATCAAAATATATAAATAGAAAAGCGCCCCGTTATGCAACGGGGCGCTTTCTTTTTTAGATCGTACTATTTCAATCTTGTAAAACGGATTCGTTTCTATATCCATTGGAGTCTTTGTACCAATCCTGAAACGCCGTTCCTCCTGAGGTAGCCCACTCATTGAAAAAGTTGTAGGCTTGATTTACCGGTACATTCTCTTTAGGGGGTTTAAAGTTGTGCACGATATTAATGGCCCAAGGTAGACCAGATTCAGTTTGATAATTGCCATCGGTATCCCGGTTAACACCTTCAGCGGAAGGGTCGTTTTCACCTAAACTGGTTCTAAATCTATTAGGCAGGTGGATTTCATTTCCTCTGTTTCTGTCCACAATCAAAAATGGATTGAATGGGGCAAGTCCCAGTTGATTGGTTGTAATGGGGGTTGTGAATTTCACCTCTACTTTGGAGGGTATGCCCAACATGGTCTCATGGTTATCAAATAATATAATGACCGCTCTATTCTGATTTTGTTCAACTCCATTTGCCGCTACATTGATATATCCCTCGGTCAAGACGGTTCCTGTAACTGATTCAATCAAACTTGGGGCGATACTTTCCAATTCTATCCCAAAAGCGTTTACAAAACCGGCACCATCCGAGCTTACCTCAAAATAAATGTCCAATTGCACTGCCATATTATCAGAATTGAGAATGGCCACAAATCTGTAATTTATGGTGGTGTCATTAAAGTCATAATCTCCAAGGAAAGGCCATAAATCTTCAAAAGCGACCGTACCCCAACCATATTTACTGGGCGTAAATTGTTCAAAAGCCTTATCGGCATCTTCTGGAAAATCATCATTGCTATCGGTAATCCCATCTCCATCCGTATCGGGATCAATCACATCTTCATTAAATACCCTGAAAGTGGTCAAATCATTAATGGTTCTATCGAATGAGATTCCTGAATTGGAATTGGGTCCATATCTATATTCCCACCCGCCAGTTTGGGTATCCATTACAATCAAGTTACTATTATTGCCATTATTGGCCAGCCATAGTTCATTGTTGGAGTCAAAGGTCATGGAAGTTGGGTTAAAAGGCAGGTCTTCACCACTGATTCGAGTGGAGTCATAATCACCCTCAACGTTCAATTCAAGTCGGTAAAGCCCAGAAAACGTACATAAAAACAAGGTGCCATCTGCTGCAAATGCCAAATCTCCACCTTGTGTTCGATCTAGACCATTGATATCCCATTGTGATAGAATTGACCCGTTGGTCGGGTCTATGGAGTAAAGTTTATCCCTAGTTGAGAAATAAAGCAGTCCGTCTTGACTGTTGTAATCCAGTCTTGGTCCACCAATACCTAAATTGGCCACTGTGGACCATGTGTCGTTAGTAATATCATATTTCATCAAAGGGTTTGGATTAGACCTTCCAATGGAATACAATACCATATTTTGTTGATCAATGGCGGCGGTATAGCTCCCCATGGGCATTGTTGAAAGAAAAGTATATGCCCCAGTAAGTGGGTCTACCTGGAACAATTCAGCACTTCCATTTACGCAATAGAGATAATCTTCCACCATGGATTTACCACTAGATGCCCCTTTAGCACTTGAGGGAGAATAGGTATAGACAACTTGTCCCGAGGTAATGTTTATAATTTCTGAGGAATAGGCGAAACCTTCCTTTCTGCGAATGTACAGTTGTTCAAAATAATCGGGGACCACAAAAGAATGCTCAATTTTCCCTCCAGAGGGGGATCCACTTAAAATAAGATGGTTCAGATTATCCACAATGTATTCGGCACCCGTGACTTCTTCATCGTCTTCATTGATATAAGACACCTGTCCACCTGAGGAGGTTTCCTGATAGGCATAAACGTCATATTTGACATCAGTGGCATTGTCATTAATTGTTAACTCTACAAACTTTTCAGTTTTGAACTCAAAGCCCGCTGGAATTTGCAATTCGGTAATTTCAAGTTCTTCTACGGGAACAGGGTTTTCCGGTTCTTCTTGGGCTTCGGGTTCTATTGGGCTATCCAATTCATCCTTCACGCAAGAAATAAATGTCAGGATAAGAAGAACTGCCGTAAAATAGTGGGCAATTTGGGACCTTTTCATCATTAAATTTTTTTTGGTTCTATTCAATATTTAGAATAAAACTAGGTTTACGATTACGTTATTTTCTTTGTTCATAGACTATAAACAGATAACCGTCGGTAAACTGTAGGTTTTTGTCGATTAACGATTATACATCATTAATTGAACGAAAAAACCTACAAAATGATATTATTCTTCGATGAAATGCCTCCTTTTTGTTGTCAAAGTGAAGTGGGCTGTGGTTTGGGAGGAACAGAAATGTACTTAACGGAATGCCTTCCTCCGTGATACAATAAACCCAATACAGAATAAGGCATACATGACAGTAATCAAAACCCTGAGAACCACCTTTAGTTCGTACATTACCCAGGTTTCATAGTGTAAATACCCGATAAGGAATAGTATAGGAAAAAAGAAATAGAAAACCATTAGGCTAATGGTAATCCAAAACATCAGATTGTGCTTATCCCAATTCCAAGAAAAGGGAGGGCTCAGTTTTTTAAAGTAAACAATACCACAGAATACCAGCAACCAAGAACCAACTGTATTTGCATAGATTAAATCGCTGAAAAAAGGGTCTTGAAAAAAGGAATTGATAATATAAGCCAGAATCATTACTAAACTTCCCCATTTAATGATTCCATTAAATTTTGGGCTATCAATAACTTTTCGATAAACATAGAAAAAGTAGAGGAAGAAAATAACAATATAAATATTGTAGATTATTTGGTTGGTTGTTGTTGTTTCCGAAAAAAAGGCAAAGCTTTCATTATATCGTATAAAACCGCCCAAGAGTTCATTGAAAAATGTATAGGCTATAAGCAGCGGAAAATGCTTTAGAGCCGTGTCGAAGAACTTCTTATAGTTTAGCATGGCCACGAGTAGAGTGACCAGATAAATCGGAATAAAGAAAAACTCCTTTAATAGTTCAAAGAACTCTTGGACTTCCATGTAAAGATTAAATTAGAAGTCTCCACCTGGGGGAGGTCCGGAGTTGCCATGATTCATTGTCAAACTTTGCTCACCCTGCATCATGATTGGAGCAGGGAAAGAGGGCATAAAACCAGCTTGGGCCTTTTCAGAATTGTCCATCACGTTTCCATACCCTTGTTCATTGCCCTTTACAGCGTCCTTGATAAGCTTGGCTTTGCCATCCGCTCCAATATAGAATCCAAGATTTTCACCACCTTGATTTAAAGTGGGTAAAAGAAATATGGAATTCTGTCTTGGATGCACCACTTTTTTGCCATCAGGAAACTTTTCGGAATTCGGATAATTGGCAAAATACAAACGGAAAGTGGAAACGTCCACCTTAGCCTTTTTTGCTTCCTGTTCCACATAGTCAATGTATTGTTTCATGGTTTTGTAGTCAAAATCCACGAAACGGGCTACTTCAAAATCTTCGTCTTCATTGGTTTCCATTTCATAAGCCATTATTGGGGCAACACGATTTCTTGTATAGTTGTCATACAGTGTCTTGGACAATTCAAGAGATATGATGTCCGAAGGTGGTTTAATAGGTTCTTGAATTTCTTCTTCGCCTTCTTGCTGTTGTCTGGGTTTTTCTTGACATGACATTGAGATAAGTAGGAATCCTCCCAAAATTAATAGGAGACCATTTTTCTTGGTGTTTTTCATAGTTGTGTATTGTTAGAGTTTAGAGTGTGGGAAAACTTTACTAAAGATATGTCTTTTCTTTAATACAAATACGTAAAAACCCTCCAATGAACTTGGAGGGTTTCTTAAGTTTTTTTCTAAAATTTTGGAAAAGACCTATTCGTTCATGGTAAGCAAGAACTCTTCGTTATTGCGAGTCTGCTTGATTCTTTGTTCCATAAACTCCATGGCTTCAACAGGATTCATGTCGGCCAAATATTTGCGCATAATCCACATACGTTGAATGGTGTTTTCATCCAAAAGAAGGTCATCCCTTCGGGTAGAAGAAGAAATCAGATCAATGGCAGGGAAAATTCTTCTGTTTGAAATCCTTCTATCCAATTGAAGTTCCATATTACCTGTTCCTTTGAATTCCTCAAAAATCACCTCGTCCATTTTAGAACCAGTTTCAGTTAATGCTGTGGCAATGATGGATAAAGAACCACCATTTTCAATATTTCGTGCCGCTCCAAAGAAACGTTTTGGTTTATGTAGGGCATTGGCATCCACACCACCACTCAATACTTTTCCAGACGCTGGTTGTACCGTATTGTAGGCTCGGGCCAAACGTGTAATGGAATCCAAGAGAATTACCACATCGTGACCACATTCCACCAATCTTTTGGCTTTTTCAATGACAATGTTGGCCACTCTTACGTGTTCAGTTGCTTCCTTGTCAAATGTAGAAGCTACCACCTCACCGCGCACATTGCGTTGCATATCGGTAACCTCCTCTGGACGCTCATCAATAAGCAAAATGATTTGATATACTTCCGGATGATTAGCAGCAATGGCATTGGCGACATCTTTCAGCAACATGGTCTTACCCGTTTTGGGTTGGGAAACAATCATTCCCCTTTGTCCTTTACCAATAGGAGAGAACAAATCAATGATTCGGGTTGAAATTGTACTCTGTTTTTCCGCCAACCGGAATTTCTCTTTTGGAAACAATGGTGTCAAGTGTTCGAAGGAAACTCGATCACGAACCACTTGTGGGTCCAGACCATTGATTTTGGTGACCTTTATTAATGGAAAATATTTTTCTCCCTCCTTTGGAGGTCTAACGTTTCCCAAAACAGTATCTCCGGTCTTGAGTCCGAAGAGTCTAATCTGGGATTGCGAAACATAAATATCGTCAGGAGACGATAGATAGTTGTAGTCCGAAGAACGCAGAAAACCATAACCATCCTGCATGATATCCAATACACCCTCGCTCTCAATAATGCTATCAAACTCAAATTCAGGCTCCTTGTAACGATTCTTTAAATCCTTGTCAAAGTTGCTGCTCTTTTTTTCTTGTTGATTGCCGCGATGATGCTGATTGTTTCTACGGTTGTTTTGATTTTTTTGCTGACCATTTTGTTTGTGGTCTCGCCTATTTTGGTTGTTAGGCGCTTTTTCCTCTCTTTTTTCCTTGCTTTCAGGAGTAGCTGAGGCGTCTGAAGATGTTTCCTGCTTTTCTTCCTTTTTCTCTCGAGAAACCCTAGCTCTTTTGGGTTTGGCTTCCGTTTTTTCCTCGGATTTGGGCGCGTTTTCTGCTACCGCCTTAGGGTTAGATGCCTGAAGATCTAAAATTTGGTAGACTAAATCCAGCTTTTTAAGGGATTTAAACTTAGGAACTTTT
The DNA here is from genome assembly GCF_965601775.1 of Flagellimonas sp. Taxonomy (GTDB): domain Bacteria; phylum Bacteroidota; class Bacteroidia; order Flavobacteriales; family Flavobacteriaceae; genus Flagellimonas. The sequence continues at coordinate 2,674,454 of NZ_OZ271837.1, read as the reverse complement.
AGGTCTTTGGCAATTTCTTGAAGCTCTGGAAGCTTCTTAGCTTTTAGGTCTGAAATCTCAAACATTAAGTTGTAAATAAATTAAACGTAGTTGTAAGCTTTACGAAGTGAAAAATTATTGGGGTACTGCATATGGGAAAGAATCCCTAGGTGAGCTTTACTCAAATAACAGAGCAAGTATACAAATAATTTTTCAACATTCTGGGTAATTTGTGAAAAAGACCTTTATTTTTGCAGTCCGAAATCCAAATTGTACAATGATTCAACGGATTCAAACGTTCTTTTTAGCGATAGTCGCAATACTGGCGGGAAGTTTGCCCTTCCTTTTTAGTATCTGGACAGATGCCTCGGGAACGGAAGTTTACGCCATGAACGGCATTGGGATAATCTCAAGTTTTATGGCTTCGGCTGGGCTCGCTTTGATTACCATTTTCATGTATAAGAAACGACAAAACCAATTTGTTTTGAACAGATTGAATATGATATTGAATCTTTTTTTACTAGGATTTTTCGTTTACCGATCGCTAAACTTATCCGGAGAGACTGAGGTTTCTGAGAAGGGTATTGGGATGCTGATTCCTGTATTTTCTATCGTTTTTCTGGTCCTGGCCAACAGGGCTATCAAAAAGGATGAAGATCTTGTAAAATCTGTGGATCGCTTACGTTAAACCTAACATCTTAGTAGTATTAGTGCGAAAAACCCCGGCCTAGGCCGGGGTTTTGTTTTTTTGAGAGAATAAGAATTATAAATTCTCCATCATATTTTCCGAAGTGAACCCGTTATTAAAAGTGATATCGGTAAGGGTTTGCACAAGATTTGGCTCATCAGAATAGCCTTCCTCACTGGGTAAGAAATAAGTACGCTTGGTAGCAATTAATTGGCCATCTACATCCTCATATTCATAATTTGCAATGATTACCGGTTCATTCACCCCTAAAAATGGCAACGAAAAGAAAAAACGGTCAATTAACTTCGTTTCTGGATTGACATAAAGCACGTAAATATCATTTTGCTCCTTACCCGTTAATTCTGGGTCATAAGTGACATGGACTTTATCATAGGTCTTGCCATTATACTCTTCCTGACCTTGGTAGGTAATTATAGTGCCCTTGTCCGTCAGTTTATAGGGCATGGTAAACCAAAAATAGTTTGCCCTTCTTAGGAAATCGCTCACCCCAACAAGTTGTGGGTTTTCCGCTTTTTCACCATCTACCATAACCACAGTTTCTTGACCATTAAAATACTGTATCACTTCACCTTCTTCACCAGGCATGACATTAATTTCATGTTGGGTATATTTTCCAAGTGAGGCCTCATTCCCAAAAATGTAGCGCTCTATTGAGACATCGGCTTTTCCATCTGCAGAGCGATAGTCGTATGTATATTGTACATCTGCTTTTTTCCATAAATCTCCCCAACCACCATGGGCATAAGCTACTGCCTTTAGCAAGGTTTCAGGTTGGTTTGTGTCATAAACTGGTGCTTTCTCAACCACTTTTTCAGCTTGTTCGGCTTGGGTTTCTTTTTCCTTTGCCTTCTGCACACATGCAGTCAATAGGACCATAGCTGCTAGAGCCAGCAATCGTAAATTTTGTGTTTTCATGTTGTTGTACTGTTGTTTGTGGGTTAGACGAAAATCTTTTGGTCTTCTTACGTTTAGTTTTTCGAAAACCGTGGGATAAAGAATTAATAGTGTTTTGGATTTATAGTTGTCCCAATTCTATTACCTCTAGGTCTGAAATTTTGTCCTTGTCAATACTAAAACGAAGCATGGTGCGGGTAGGATGAAACCCATGTTTTCCACAGGCTCCAGGATTCATATGAAGCAATCCCAATTTCTTGTCGTTCATCACTTTTAAAATATGGGAATGCCCACAAATAAAAAGTTTGGGCGGATTTTTCTTAAGGTCTTCCCTAACCCGCACATTGTACTTGGTAGGATAACCCCCAATATGGGTAATCCATACATCCACATCCTCACAGAAGAAGCGGTTATGCTCTGGAAATTCCCTCTGAATCATATGATCATCAATGTTGCCAAAAACAGCACGCAAAGGCGCAATTTCCTGCAATGCATCAGTGACTTTCAAATGACCAATGTCTCCGGCATGCCATATCTCATCAGCTTGTTTGGCATATCTAAGTATGGCTTCATCCATATGGCCATGGGTATCTGAAAGCAATAAGATTTTGGTCATACGCTAAAAATTTGCTAAAAAGTATATCAGATAATGTAGCCGTGGAGGATTCAGCTATATTTAACTTTTTAAAAGTACTGGATTCCCTTGAGATATTTCATTAGGTTCTCTTATTTTGGAAAAAACTACCACGGATGGCAACGTCAGCCCAATGCCACAACTGTTCAAGAAATTTTGGAAGATTGCATGTCGAAGCTCCTCGGAGAAACAGTTGAAGTAGTGGGCGCGGGAAGGACGGATACGGGTGTGCATGCTAAAGAAATGTTCGCCCATTTTGATTCGAATTCCATCCAAGATTTAAAGGAATTGATTCGTAGAATGAATTCGTTTTTACCGGAAGACATAGCCATTCGGGATATTTTCCCAGTGGGTTCAGTGGCCCATGCACGATTTAGTGCTCTGGAACGCACCTATGAATATTGGATTGTCCAAAAAAAAGACCCCTTCCATAGTGATTTTGCCCATGCTGTTCGACAAAAGCTGGATATTGCCGCAATGAATGAAGCGGCCTCAATTTTATTGGAACATTCAGATTTTGAATGTTTTTCAAAATCCAATACTGATGTAAAGACGTTCATTTGCGATGTTCGCAGGGCAGAATGGTCCGTTGAGGGGGATAAACTTGTTTTTACGATTGTAGCAGACCGATTTTTACGAAATATGGTGCGTGCCGTTGTAGGGACTTTATTGGATGTGGGTTTAGGCAAGCGAGAGCCGAGGGAAATGAAGGATATATTAAAAAGTAAGAGCAGGGCAGAAGCTGGTGTTTCCGTGCCGGCAAAAGGATTATATTTGACCCGAGTAAAATACCCTGAAAACCTATTTGTATGAGCCAAAAGGAAGAGATAGGCAAAGCATTTGATTTTGGTCTTTTTCGACGTGTTTTTGCGTATACCAAACCCTATCGAGTTATCTTTTGGGTAGTGGCTCTTGCAGCTATTCTATCTGCTGGTTTTGCCATTTTGACCCCCGTTCTCGTTCGAGATATCATCAATAAGGCACTTTCTTTAAAAGACAGTGATTTGTTGCTCTTTTTAGTGTTGGCCATGCTAGGAGTATTGGTAGGACAGGTGATTACCCAATTGCTGTTCAATTACTTTGCCAATCTTCTGGGAGAGTCTGTAATAAAAGATATTCGCATAAAGCTTTTTGAACGGATGATGGGTTTTAAAATGACCTATTTTGACAATTCTTCCATAGGTGTTTTAGTTACCAGAGCGGTTGCTGATATGCAACGTATTGGCGAGATTTTCAGTCAAGGTTTTTTTGTGATTGTGGCGGATTTATTAAAAATGATTTCGGCAGCGGCTATAATGACTATCACCAATTGGAAACTGGCTCTTATCGTATTTGCTATTTTACCCGTGATTCTGGTGGCGACAAGGCTATTTCAGCAGGCCATGAAAGTAGCTTTTATTGAAGTAAGGGCCCAGGTGGCTAATCTGAATTCCTTTGTTCAAGAGCGAATCGCAGGGATGAAGATTGTACAACTGTTCAATAGGGAAGAAATTGAACGTGAAAAGTTTAGGTCCATCAATGAAAAACATCAAAATGCATGGCTCAAAACGGTTTGGTACAATTCCATCTTTTTTCCAATCGCTGAAATCTCCTATTCCATTGGCATTGGTTTAGTGGTCTACTTTGGGGTAATACAAAATATCGAGAATACTGGATTGAATGATACCGGGTCTATTTTTGCCTTCTTTTTTCTGATGGATTTGTTGTTCCGTCCTTTACGACAAATAGCGGATAAGTTCAATACGCTTCAAATGGGTATGGTAGCAGCGAATAGGGTATTTCGAATTCTGGATACGGAAAGTCATATTCCGGATGCAGGGGAACTGGAAAAATCAGATGTTAAAGGAGACATTGAATTTTCAGATGTCCGTTTTTCCTATGTTGAGAACGAAGAGGTCCTTCATGGCATATCGTTTAAGGTGGATGCTGGGGAAACTGTGGCTATTGTAGGTGCCACTGGGGCTGGGAAATCCACAATTATCAATTTGTTGAATCGGTTTTATGAAATCGATTCAGGATGCATATCCATTGATGGTCAAGATATCAAGGACTATACCTTAAAATCACTTCGCTCACACATTGCCATTGTACTCCAAGACGTGTTTTTGTTCGCCGACACGATTGCCAATAACATTACGCTAAAAGACAAAGCCATCTCAAAAGATATGATAGATGAGGCTGCTAAGGAGATTGGAGTACATGAATTTATAGAAACCCTTCCAGAGGGATATCAGTACAATGCGAAGGAACGAGGTAGTATGCTTTCCAGCGGTCAACGACAGTTAATTGCCTTTTTGAGAGCTTTTGTAAGTGATCCCAGCATTTTGGTTTTGGATGAGGCCACTTCATCCGTTGATACGTATTCGGAACAACTAATTCAAAGAGCTACGGAAAAGATTACCGAAGGAAGAACATCAATCATTATTGCCCATAGGCTGGCTACTATAAAGAAGGCGGACAAAATCATTGTCATGGAAGCTGGTAAAATAGTTGAAATCGGAACCCATAAGGACTTGCTGAAAAAAGGAGGGTACTACAGTGATTTGTATGAAGCACAGTTTCTACAGGAGGAAATGGTCTAATTTTTTGGAACCATATCCTCAATCGAAATGGCTCCTGTAATTAGCAGGACTATGTTGAACACTATGGAAACTCCAAAGAATCCCATCAAAAATAAAAGTACATAAACAGGAACCTTCCAAAGCAATTGAACAAGGTCGCCCGGAGAATTTCTATAGGCAACATAAAGGCAATATATAATCATCACCACAGAGTAGTACAGTGAAACCTCCAAATAAAGCTGTGGGGTAAACAGTAGGGTAATCAAGGAATAAGGAAATGTTATCACACTAAAAGCGGCTAAAGCGTACATCGCTATTATCATGTGTTCGGGCAAGTTGTACATTTTTTTGTTCAACAACAGAAAACCACAGATAGCGAATAAGGGTATGTAAAAAAGGAATAGTATCGAGCTATATTCCATGGTGATGGACATGATTTTTTCAGAGCTTTCCCCATTCGAAAATGGCATTGTTGAAAAATCAATAGTCTCCCAGGAAATATTTTTCATAATGAAAAGTATAACCCCAGAAAGGGTTAGGGAAATCGCCAATAAACTAATAGGGTCCAAATACCTTTTCCTAATTCCAGAAATATAACCATGACAGACCAGTTCAGGTTTTAAAACCAAGTCTTTTAATGTTCGGAGAAAACTATTGTCCAGATTGAAATAGCGTTCAATGACATCGTACCAAAGATTTTTTACTGTGATTCTATTGCGAATTACTTTTGCACCACAATTTGGACAAAAACTATAATCGGTTCTTAAGGGACTACCACAATTTTTACAAACCATATATTACTCGAGGTCTTTTTCAATTAATGAAGCTAGCTGCGTTGCTCCTTTAAAGGGGACAAACTCTCCATTTTTTATGTATGAAATAGCGCCAGTCTCCTCGCTTACCACAAGGCAAACAGCATCGGTTTTTTCTGTAATTCCCACTGCGGCCCGATGTCTAAGACCAAACCGAAGTGGAATATTTCTATCGTTGGAGACGGGTAAAATCACCCGGGTAGCTGTTATGTAATTATCCTGTATTATGGCAGCGCCATCGTGTAAGGGACTGTTTTTAAAAAAGATACTTTCCAATATAGGTTGGGTAATCTCTATATTCATGTGATCTCCTGTGGATTTTACAAAATCCAGTGGGTTATTTCTTTCTATGACAATTAATGCACCCGTTTTTGAAACTCCCATTTTTTCACATGCAGCAATGATTGCGGTTACGTTGGTAATCGAAGGAAGTGCCTCTTGCTTGAGAAACTTAAAATGTCGTATAAAATTTCGTTTGGTGGCAAAATTGGTCGAGCCAATCATCAACAAAAACTTTCGTATTTCTTGCTGAAAAACTATAATAAGGGCAATCAAACCAATATTCATAAAACCACCGACCATGCTGCTAATCATTTTCATTTGTAGTAGCTCTGTCAATTTCCAAAGCGCCCAAATGATAACGATACCTATAAAAATGTTGATGGCAACGGTACCCTTAACCAGTTTGTAGATGTAGTAAAGAAGCGCGGCAACAAGGATAATATCAATAAAATCCGTGATTTTGAATTCAAGAAAATTGAGGAAATCCAACAGCGCCGTTTTTGTAAAATTAACAAAATTAGAAAAACTTGGACGTTCTAAGCGTTATGCTTCAGGGTCTCTAACAAAGTAATGCATTCCATAGCTTCTTTCACGTCATGAACCCTTAGAATATGGGCACCTTTCAAAAGGGCCACACTGTGCAAAACGGACGATCCATTCAAAGCTTCGGCAGGAGATGATTTAAGCGTCTTATAAATCATGGATTTTCGACTTAAACCAATCAGTATGGGCTTTTTCAAGCTTTGAAACAAGTCCAAATGGTTAAGCACATGATAGTTTTGTTCCAGAGTCTTTGCGAAACCAAACCCAGGGTCTATTACAATATCATTGATTTTTTTAGAATGTGCGTATTGAATTTTTTCCGCAAAATATTGGAGCAAATCCTTAATTACATTGTCGTATACCGCTTTTTGTTGCATGGATTGTGGCGTTCCTTTTAAATGCATAAGGATGTACGGCACTTGAAATTCAGCAACAACATCAAACATCTTTGGGTCAAGATTACCAGCGGAAATGTCATTAATTAACGCAGCTCCCATCTCAATACAGGTTTCAGCGACGGAACTTCTGAATGTATCAATGGATAACAAAGCTTTGGGAAAATGCTTCAACAATAGCTCAATAACCGGAAACATTCGTTGTTTCTCCTCATCTTCCGGAACATGATTTGCACCCGGACGTGAGCTATAAGCGCCTAAATCGATAAATGTGGCACCTTCCGCCAACATTTTTTCCACCCTGTTCAAGATGGCGAACTCATTTTTGTATTTACCACCATCATAAAACGAGTCTGGGGTGAGGTTAAGGATTCCCATTACTTTAGGTACACTCAAATCAACAAGGGTACCCTTACAGTTTATTGTCATAAAGAGAAGGTGCTTTTACGGGTTTGATTATCTTTGGCGATGTGCTATTGCAGCCAAACATTGAACGAAATTTACATAAATTAACACGAATAAATGCAGCAAACTTCCCAACAGTATGATGAAGTCATACAACAGTGCCGGGAACTTTTCATCAAAAAGACCAAGGACTATGGAACGGCGTGGCGAATCTTGCGATTACCTTCATTAACTGACCAGATTTTTATAAAGGCCCAACGTATTCGAAGTTTGCAGCAAAATGAAATGCGCAAAGTGGATGAAGGGGAGCATTCGGAGTTCATTGGAATTATCAACTATTCCATTATGGCATTGATTCAACTGGATAAGGGGGTTTCAGAACAGCCTGATTTAAACTCAGATGAAGCTATTGCACTCTATGATGGACAGGTCAACATTACCAAAACGTTAATGGAAAACAAGAATCACGATTATGGGGAGGCTTGGCGTGATATGCGGGTTAGTTCGTTGACTGATTTAATTATTCAAAAACTACTTAGAGTAAAACAAATAGAAGATAATCAAGGCGAAACCTTGGTGAGTGAAGGTATTGATGCCAATTATCAGGATATGGTCAATTATGCCGTTTTTGCCCTTATCCATTTAAATGAGCAATCATGAAGTATTTGGTTTGGTTTTCTAGAATATTTGTAGGGGTATTGTTTATTATCAGCGGATTGATAAAATTGAACGACCCTGTTGGTTTTTCATTCAAATTGGAGGAATATTTTAGTCAAGGTGTGTTGGACCTGCCCTTTTTGATGCCCATGGCCTTGGCCTTATCTATTATCATTGTGATTTTGGAAGTGGTTCTAGGTGTTTTTCTGCTCTTGGGATTCAAACCTAAATTTACCGTATGGAGTCTTTTGTTGATGATTACCTTCTTTACGTTTCTCACCTTTTATTCCGCTTATTTCAATAAGGTTACGGATTGTGGGTGCTTTGGTGATGCCATAAAACTGACTCCATGGGAATCCTTCACTAAGGATGTCATTTTACTGGTATTGATATTGATTCTTTTCTTCGGAAAGAAGTATATCAAACCCCTGTTGCAAACAAAAACCAGTTGGGTTTTACCGGGTGCCACGGTACTGGTATGTGCCACTATTGCTTATCAGGTGTTAAATCACCTGCCATCAGTGGATTTCAGGCCCTATAAAATTGGAGCAAATATCCAGGAAGGGATGTCCGTACCTGATGATGCACCTAAGCCTATTTACGAGTATGCATGGCAATTTAGGGTGAATGGGGAGGATAAAATTGTAGTAACCAATGGGGAGTATCCTACAGTCGATGGAGAATTCGTAGGTGTTGAAACTACTGAAATCCAGAAAGGGTATGAACCGCCCATTCATGATTTTACTATTGAACAGAATGGGGAAGACCTAAGCGCTGAGCTATTGGAGGAGGACAAGTTGATGATGGTTATCGCCTACGATTTGGCGAAAAGCAATCATGAAGTCTTTCGTGAGGTAGGTGAGGTTGCAGAAGAAGCGGTTTCCAATGGATATAAAGTTATCGGTATGTCAGCTTCAAGTCAAGAACGAGCCAACAAAGTAAAACAGGAATATGGACTGAACTTTGACTTTTATTTCACGGACGAAACTACATTGAAAACGATTGTTCGTTCCAATCCGGCAGTTTTGGTCCTGGAGCGGGGAACCATTCAGCAAAAGGTCCATTACAACGATTTGGACAAGCTTAAACTCTAACAAAAAACATCAAACCATAACACTATGAGAACCCAAATAGTAGCAGGAAATTGGAAAATGAATAAAACACTGAGCGAAACCGAGGTATTGCTTTCAGAACTTTCTGCAAAAATTCCAGATACTCATGCCCAAGTTATCGTAGCCCCTACGTTCATTAACTTGGCAGCAGCACAAAACCATCTCCAATCCTCCACTATTCATGTGGCTGCACAGAACATGCATTTTGCGGAAAACGGGGCCTATACCGGCGAAATTTCAGCAGATATGCTTCTTGATATAGGATTGGATATGGTAATATTGGGCCACTCGGAAAGAAGGTCCCTTTTTGGAGAAGACGACGCACTTCTGGCTAAAAAAGTGGATACTGCTATTGGCAAAGGAATGACTGCCATTTTCTGTTTTGGGGAAGAGCTGGATGAAAGGAAATCGGGGAATCATTTTTCTGTGGTTGAAAACCAATTGAAACAAGCACTTTTCCATCTAGAAGAAAAAGCTTGGGGTCAGCTAGTATTGGCATATGAACCGGTTTGGGCCATTGGAACCGGAGAAACAGCCTCTCCTGACCAAGCCCAGGAGATGCATGCCTTTATTCGAAAAACGATAGCAGAGGCCTACAACTCTTCAGTTGCGAACAATGTATCCATATTATATGGAGGAAGTGTAAAGCCAGGAAATGCTGCTGAAATTTTCTCTAAACCCGACGTAGATGGAGGTTTGATAGGAGGAGCATCGCTAAAAGCAGATGACTTTATTGCCATTGTCAAGGCCATTTAATAACTCTGGGTTTGGTTCATATTGAATTCGATTTCAGCATTACTCCGAAGGAACCCTTTGCAGATATTCTCATAGCTGAACTGGGAGAGGTTGGATTTGAAAGTTTTGTTGAAACCGACTCAGGTGCTCTTGCCTATATCTTAAAATCGAACTGGGACCAGAACCTTTTTAGTGATTTGATGGTACTGGAAAACCCAAATGTTAGCATCACCTGGACACAAAAGGAAATTCCCCAAGAAAACTGGAATGCAGCATGGGAAAAGAGTTTCCACCCCATTCACGTTGGAGGGATTTGTACTGTGCGAGCTCCATTTCATCCGGAAGAAAATGTGGAGTATGATATCGTAATTGAACCCAAAATGAGTTTCGGAACAGGGCATCATGAAACCACATATATGATGCTAAAACGGATGCTGGATTTGGAATTTGAAGGAAAAACTGTTTTGGATATAGGGTGCGGAACAGGTGTATTGGCCATTTTGGCCAATAAGAGGGGAGCGATTCATGTGGATGCCATAGATATTGATGAATGGTGCTATATCAACACCCAAGAAAATATAGAACGAAATGATTGCAAAGATATCCACGCTTTTCAGGGAGATGTGAGTCTCTTGGGCAATAAGAAGTATGATATCATTCTAGCCAACATTAATAGAAATATTTTATTAGAAGACATTCCGGTTTATGGAAAGGCACTTAATGAAAAAGGCAGTTTGTTGTTAAGCGGATTTTACAAAAAAGATTTGAATGGCATAAAAATGGCATGTAAGTCAGTAAAATTGGATTTTATTGACAATCTCGAAAAAAATAACTGGGTAGCAGCACATTATCGGCGTTGGTAACTGAAAATTAGTATATTAGTTCAGGAAACTTTTGATTTTGGGCACCAAGGAAAAAATATCGGAAGAGCTCTTACTGGAAGAGGAAGTTCAGAAACAATCGGAAATTGTTCTCTTCAATGATGATGTGAATACATTTGACCACGTCATTTCTACGCTTATTGATGTTTGTGAGCATACTCCAGAGCAGGCCGAACAATGTTCCTTAATTGTGCATTACAATGGAAAGTGCACAGTGAAAACTGGGGAATATGAGGATTTAAAGCCCAGATGCTCCAGATTGCTTCAAGCAGGTTTGAGCGCCGAAATCGTATAACAATCTACCCTCTTATTTACCTTTTGCAAGATAAAAGACAGCTTTTTTCTGGAATAACTGTTATTTCTACGTGAAATTATCAATAGCGACTTCTACAATAGACGATTTAATTTATTTTTAAGGGCTTTCTAAATTGGGAACAAAGCATGGGCGAATTTTTTAAATCCGAGCTAAAGGACCGTTTTCTTCAGTATGCTCTTGAAAGAAGGGATTACTTTGAAGCCCAAGTGCTCTATGACGAGTTTCTGCGACCCAATTATAGTCTAGATTTTGCCAAAAAACTCATTAAGGAAATTCGGGATTACAACCCCGAACTATTGGATATTATGAGTGGGAATGGGGTAGAAATATTTATGTTGGCCTCTACACCTAAAACGGAGGATTTTTTGATGGACGGAGGTTTTCTGGATATGCATGTAAAAGAGGAGGAAAAGTGGGATACTTTTTTGAATCAGCTTTCTGGGAACCGCAAACTTTCAAAGGATGAAAAAAAGCTGCTCAAGAAAAATTCCCCTACCCTCAAACGAGAGAAGAATTTGCTGACCGTCCTTATTGCAGCAGTAATAATCAGCTTCTTGTTCACCTTGTACAGTATCTTAAACAATACATTCTTAAAGCCGGAATATGTTCCAAAAGATGAGTTTGAAAGAAGGTTGGAACAAGTAGAATCGCAATATAAACTAGAAAATGAGAGGCTTGTCAAAGAACTTGCCAAAGCCCAAGATACCATAGATTCCTTAAGGAATTGATTTTAACAAGCCATATTTCGAAAAGAATAGTACCTTTTCTAGGTCAAATCAAGCGTATATGAGAAAATTCGGGTTGATTCTAGGATTCGTTTTCTGTATAAATTGTGGAGCTCCATCTTCTTCGGAAGAGGCAAAATGGCAACTGATTTATAAAAATAGCGCCGATGGCACACCTCTATTCGGTAATAAACAGGACCTGTTGAATGCTATCAGGAACGGAAACCCGGTGAAAATTGGTTTCGGAGGACAATTGCGTAAGGACACCACACTTACCATTGAGCATGTTTTTGAAGCGCATTTCTTTACCATTTTGAATGACACCGATGTGTATGCTCAAATGCTTCCTATCATCGGACAAACCCCGCTGATAGAAAAAGATACAACCAATATTGTTTTTAGGGAGACCCATTGGAATATTCTTGTGGGTACCAACGGGTTTTCTGACCGATTGACCATGAGCTTGGCCAAAGACACTATTTTGGGACATAATCAAAGAAATATGAATGTTTCCTGGTTTGTAAAGCAAGGTCCTTCATCCGAGGAAAAAGGAATTCCTCTCTGGAAAAACTGAAAGCTGAATCCGGTTAAATCGCAAAGTCTTTGAGCTCGGGCAATAGTATCAAAAGTCAAGATAATCCTATAAAAAAATATTGGCTCAGATACTAAATTTACCTATCGATAAATAAGAATATGAGACAAGTAGAATGGACAGGGATGTATCCCGCCGTAACCACAAAGTTCAAAGAGAACGGGGAACTGGATATTCCCGCGTTTTTAAAGAATATTGATTTTCAAGTCAAAGCTGGGATAGATGGGGTGGTCATTGGGGGTTCCTTGGGAGAAAGTAGTACCCTTGCCCATATGGAAAGACTAGACCTTGCCAAAGCCACCTTGGATAGTTTTGGTGACCAAATCGATATTATTCTCAATGTTGCCGAAGGAGCGACTCAGAATGCAATTGAATTAGTTCGGAAAGCCAGTGAAATAGGTGTGCATGGGATAATGCTTTTACCTCCCATGATGTACAAACCCACCGATGATGAGGTTTTGGAATATTTCATTTCAATTGCCAAAAGCACTTCTTTGCCCATAATGATTTACAATAATCCCTTTGATTATAAAATTGAAGTGACCCTTGAGATGTTTGAGCAGCTTAAGGAGATTGAAAATATAAAGGCGGTAAAAGAAAGTACTCGGGACATTTCGAATGTAACCCGAATGCGAAATCACTTTGGGGATAGGTTCAAAATACTATGTGGCGTAGATACTTTGGCCATGGAGGAACTGTTGATGGGCGCTGATGGCTGGGTGGCTGGTTTAGTGGATGCTTTTCCTGCAGAAACCGTTGCTGTTTACCGTTTGGTTAAAGCAGGTCGAATAGAGGAAGCACTCCAAATTTATCGTTGGTTTTTACCCATCCTGGAACTCGACATAAGCCCGCAATTGGTTCAAAACATAAAATTGGCTGAGGTGATGACTGGAATAGGAACCGAGCACGTTAGAGCACCACGTAAAGTACTACAAGGAGATGAAAGATTACGTGTTCAAGCCATATTGGAAAAGGGATTGGCAACAAGACCTCAACTACCTGATTATTTGAATATTTAATTGAACCCCAACCTATGATTACTGAAAATCTTATAGCCGGCACACCCAGCGCTGAAGGAAAGACTACCATACAATCGGTAAACCCAATTACCCAGCAAGCTTTGCCAGAAAGTTTTGTGGTAGCAACGAATGCCGAGGTAAACCGAGCGTGCCAACAAGCACATGAAGCCTACAAATTGTATAAAAACAAATCAGGGAAAGAAAAGGCAGCCTTTTTAAGAACAATTGCGGAGGAAATAGAAAACCTTGGTGAGACCTTGGTGGAGCGAGCTATGGCTGAAACAGGCTTACCCCAAGGTAGAATAATGGGAGAAAGGGGTAGAACATGCAATCAATTGCGATTGTTTGCGAATCTGGTGGAGAAGGGAAGTTGGGTAAATGCCATAATTGACGAAGCTATTCCAGATAGAGAACCTTTACCTAGGGTGGATATCCGTAAAATACTGGTTCCTATCGGTCCGATAGCCGTTTTTACTGCCAGTAATTTCCCTCTTGCATTTTCTACCGCCGGAGGAGATACAGCTTCGGCTTTAGCGGCCGGCTGTCCTGTAATAGTAAAATCGCATCCCGCGCATTTGGGGACTAATGCCTTGGTGGCTGAAGCAATTGCACAAGCCGTTGATAAGTGCGGTTTGCCTAAAGGTGTTTTTTCATCCCTAAATGGGGAAATTGAAACAGGTAGAACCTTGGTAAGCCACCCAACAGTAAAAGCAGTTGGATTTACAGGTTCGTACGCCGGGGGTCGAGCACTGTTTGATTTGGCGAATAACCGTGCCGAACCAATTCCGGTATATGCAGAAATGGGAAGCAACAATCCCATATTTATCCTGAACGAAAAATTGAAGAACCATAGTCGGCCCATGGCCGAAACTATTGCTAACTCGGTAAACTTAGGGGCAGGCCAGTTTTGTACCAATCCTGGTATTTTAGTCATTGAACAAGGTGAAGCTGTCCAGACTTTTTTGGAAGATCTGACCAAGGCATTTGAAAAGTTGCAATCCGATACCATGTTGGGCGGACGAATACATTCCAAATACCATCAGAAAAAAAGTGAATTCTCAAATTCAAATGGAGTTTCCATGCTTTTTGACGCTATTACCGAACCTTGGAAAGCTGGCCCTGCCCTGGCCATGGTATCTTCTTCCGTATTTATCGAAAACCTACATTTGCAGGAGGAAGTCTTCGGACCTTTTACCGTTGTGATAACATGCAAGGACAGAGAGGAAATGTTGGCCGTGGGTAATGCGTTAAATGGGCAGCTTACTGCCACTTTGATGGGAACAGATACCGATTTTGAGAATGCTAGAGATTTAGTGGAAATACTGAAGGAAAAGGCAGGAAGGCTAATCTTTAATGGTGTACCTACAGGTGTGGAGGTATGTCCCGCAATGCACCACGGAGGGCCGTTTCCATCAACTTCCAATCCCTTATTTACTTCGGTGGGGACCGAGGCTATCAAGAGGTTTGCAAGGCCTGTTGCCTTTCAGAATACACCTAATACTTTATTGCCAGATGCGTTGAAAAATGGCAATCCTTTGAATATTTGGAGGACTGTTAATGGGGAATTGACCAAATCATAATGTATTTTGTGGTTTTCTTTTGACTCACTTCACGAAAATGGGTAATGATTCGATACATATCGTAGGAGGAGGTGTCATTGGCCTATGTTCCGCCTGGTACTTAAAAGATGAAGGATGGGATGTTACTGTAGTTGATAGTGGAGATTTTAGCGAAGGTACTTCTCATGGAAATGCCGGGATGATTGTTCCTAGTCATTTTGTGCCTATGGCAAATCCAAGGGTCATAGCCCAGGGTTTAAAGTGGATCTTCAATAGTAAAAGTCCGTTTTACATCAAGCCAAGGTTAAACCAAGATTTAATCCAATGGCTATGGCACTTTTATCGCTCCTCCAACCAGCAACATGTGCACTATGCTATGCCCATTCTGTATGAACTTAACGAATACAGTAAGCAGTTGTATAGGGAGTTGTCAGGTTTTGAAGGTTTTGATTTCGGCTATGAGGATAAAGGGTTGTTGATGTTGTATAAGACCGAAAAACAAGCAGCAAAAGAAGCAAAATTGGCAAAACAAGCACATAGTTTAGGAATTGATGCACAGATTTTGGATACCTCGGATTTACGGAAACTGGAACCAGAGATGGATTTAGATGTTCTGGGGGGAATATATTTCCCCGGGGATGCCCACCTCTATTCCAATAAATTGATGATTCAACTTACCGAGTTTCTAAAACATAAAGGAGTGCAGTTTAAGACCCATACTCCAATAGTTGATTTTGAACTGAAGGGAGCCAAAATTGAAAGTATAATCACTAAAAACGAGCAAAAGATTCCTGTAAAAAATGTGGTTATGGCGACTGGCAGTTGGACTGGAAATCTGCTGAAAAAAGCAAATATTAAAGTTCATATTCAAGACGGGAAAGGATACAGCATCACCTTGAACAAACCTAGGGTTCGACCCAAAATACCCACAATCTTGTCTGAAGCTAAAGTAGCCCTAACTCCAATGGGGGAGGACCTACGAATTGGTGGAACGTTGGAAATGAGCGGCTTGTCTTCAAAAATTAACCTTAACCGCATTCATGGAATCCTAGAGAGTATACCCCAGTATTACCATAATTTACCATTACCAGATGTCATGGAGAAGGAAATCTGGACAGGATATAGACCTTGTACACCGGATGGGCTGCCCTACATTGGTAAATCGGGAGCCATAGGTAATTTGTATGTGGGAGCCGGTCATGGAATGATGGGATTGAGTTTGGGTGCCATTACGGGAAAACTCATTAGCGAACTGGTAGGTGGAAAAAAGCCATCTATCAATGTATACCCATTTCGTTTGAATAGATTATAAAAATGGTTTCAAATGCATATGATTCCAAAAAAATTAGGATTACAATTACCCTTGATTCCAGCGTTTTCTATATTGAACGGGCGTGGTCTGTTTTTGTCGTTTAAAATGCCTTAAGAAATTTGACATGTTTCGAAAACCCACTTCATAACAAATATATTCAACCGAATACTGGTTGTTTTTAAGCAGAACACAGGCATTCTCAATGCGAAGTTCGTTGAGAAACTGTATGTATGTTTTTCCTGTGTGTAGCTTAAAAAAGTGACTAAACTGTGCTCTGCTCAGGTGAGCTAGGTCAGCTATTTTTTCTATAGTAATATCCTCCTTAAAGTGCTCAAAGGAGAAATCCAATATCTTATGCAACCGTTCATTTTGTTCCGAAGTAAAGTTCCTTGGTTGCAGGGATTCATTGATGTATTCTTTTTCACAAGAATCAAATGCAGAAAGTATTTCGAGAAAGGCAATGATTCGTTTCTCCTGTTCAAGTGAAGGTAAGGTGGTAATCAATCCATACAGCTGTTTTTTTGATTTTTTGGCCACTTTGATTCCCTTAGAGGAGTTGTTCAACAGCTCTTTCAGATTTTGCATCTCTCTGATATTGAAAAAATCAGTTCCAAAAGAATTGTAGTTAAAAAAAAGAGAAATTCCTTTTATTCCAGGGGAGTTCTTGGCAAAATAACGGGTATCACTTTTAAACAGATGGGAAACATTGCTGCCAATCATAAAAACATCCCCTTCCGCAAAGGGAGTCGTCCCATTGCCCGCATATAATATGCCTTCCCCTTTTATTATAGCAATAAGCTGATAGTCTTCATGATAATGCAAACGGTCGTAAAAATGTGGTCCAGCATCATTTTGTACCAAAAGAGCATGATTCGCAGATTTGGATATTTTAAACGGAATAGCGTTCTTCATGTTTTAGTATTCAACTTTTACTATCACAAGGGTATTGGCCTTAAATAGTACATGCTGAGTTAATGGAATGACTTGTACCCATGCAAAAAGAGTATTTAAAGAAAACCTTTTTTTTCGATTATGAAAGTCCGCAAATTCAGAATTTGATTTCAGAATTTAAGCAACTTCCAACGGAAAAGGAGAAAATTTCAGGTCTTTATACCAAGGTCCGGGATTCCTGGAGATACAATCCATATCGTATCGGTTTTACCGACCGGCATTATACCTCTAGTCATATCGCCACCAAAACAGAGGCCCATTGTGTTGATAAGGCCATTTTGTTGGTTTCAGGATTAAGGGGATTGGAAATACCAGCAAGATTGCGATTGGCGAAGGTGTCCAATCACATTGCGGTAGAAAGATTGGAGAAAAAATTGGGGTCCAATGAAATTGCACCGCATGGTTTGGTGGAAGTCTTTTTTAAGGGCCAATGGGTCAAGTGTTCTCCCGCTTTCAATAAGGAACTCTGTGAGATGTACAATGTAGAGCCTCTGGAATTTGATGGCAGCAAAGACTCCGTTTTCCAGGAATATAATCGGGATAGTGAAAAATTTATGGAATATTTGGAGGACTATGGGAGCTTTGCGGATGTTCCTCTAGATTTCATTAAAAAAACTTTTAAGGAAAATTACCCTCAGTTATATGAGCTCTACAAGGGGAAAGATGAGATTCAAATCTCCTGAGGAAGCCAAGAATAGAACTCCATAATTTTCATTTCGAATTCATGCTAAGCAAAATATTGCGACTAAATCATTGAATTGACCTAAGGAAAATTAGTTTGATGATGATAGCTCAAAAGTTTGTAAAACAGGGAACTTAAGCTGGACGCGAACAACAGGACCACTAAAAGGTTCATCATCCAAATGGTCATTGCTAATATTAAACTCAAAGGAACCTTGAAATAAAGAATCCAGTCTTTCCAAGATGTTTCCAATTCCATTTCCAATGACGGGAGGGTTGGATTGTAAGGGTGTTCCATTATTAATGATATCTATTTCAAGATATTTAGCATTTTCCCGTATGAGCAACAAGGTTTTTACCTTTTGATGGCGTTCAGAAAAACCATGTTTTATGGTATTTTCTAAAAAAGGTTGAAAAAGAAGGGGAGGGACAAGGCAGTCTTCGAGCCCTTCAGGAATGGATTTGACAAGTTCCCATTTGTCGTCATATCTTAGTTTTTCCATTCCTGCGTAGGTGTCCAAAAGAAGAAGTTCATCTTTTAAAGGGACTAATTTAGAATCCTTTAAGCGTAGCGTTTTTCTAAGCAATAAACTCAAGTCGGCTATAGCATTCTGGGCTTTAGTTTTGTTTTCATCAATAAGTGAGGAAATATCATTTAAGGAATTAAAAAGGAAGTGTGGATTTAGCTGTGCTTGCAAGGCACGAATTTTTGAGTCCAGGAGCTCAGCCCTAAGGGTAGAGGTTCTTAAATCATCCATTTCCTTTCGTTGAATATAATAATAGGCATAAACTATGGCTATCATAGAAAAGTAGACGAAAAAATTAAAACTTAACCCCCCTAAACCTCTCACATAAATGCTTTCAAAAGTCACCGAAATGGATTTGGAAAACAACTCAATTTCTACAAGTAAAACTATGAGCGCCGTATAAAATGAAAGTAAAGCGGCTAACCCAATATGTAAAATAAACATCCACAATTTCAGGGCCTTTTTTACAAAGAAACTTCTTGTAAGCCATAGTGCTGCGAGGATGTAAGCTAATTTGGAAGCAAATAAAATAAGATATTGAATGATTAGCTGTTCTAAAACAAAGGTCAACTCCTCGTTTTGGTTATAAATCAATAGTGTAGCAATAAAATCGATAATGTAGGCCACTAAATAATAAAGAAGAAGTACTTGAAACAGCCTGCGATTTAGAAATTTATATGCCCTCTTTTTCATTTTTATGATTTCCTAATATTGAGCTTATTGATAAAGGCAGTTTTGTAATTTTTGGAAATATTAAATTTTTGGCCATCCTGCATGACCACACAGTAGTCTCCAAATCCCTCACTGATAACTTCCTTAATCTGTTGAATTTGTATGATGGTTGAGCGGTTCAACCGTATAAACAAATCAGGGTCAAGCTTCTCCATTAAGGCGGTCATGGAAGTCCTATAAATGTGCTTTTTTCCATCCATCATAAACAATTCTGCATAGTAGGCCGAAGATGTGATATGCTTAATGTCTTTTGTGGGGGCAAATACATATTTCCTGCCAACTTTGAGTACAATTTTTTCTAAATAGTCTTCAGAAGGTTTTTGTAGACCTTGAGGGTCGTTGAATAGCTTATGAAATTGTGAATACATTTCATCATAGCGCTCGCTTTTTTGTTTGGTTTCCACCTTTTTAATGGCACTATCCAGAGTGTCCAATACTCGATTTTCTTTGTAGGGTTTCAAAACATAATCCACCGCTTTGACCTCAAAAGCCTCTATGGCATAGTCGTCATAAGCGGTGACAAAAACAACAATGGGCATTATGGAAGATTCTATTTTTTTTAAGACCTCGAAGCCAGAAAAATCCGTCATCTTAATATCCAAAAAAACAATATCAGGGAGTTCGGATTTTATCTTTGAAACTGCTTGGGTACCAGAACTTGCTTCAGACAATTCAATTCCCTCCCTGGAATTGAGAATTTTCAGGATTCTTTTCCTCGCTAACTTTTCATCATCGACAATTAGAATTTTCATCTAGGGTCAATTGTTAATGTGTTCCCATTGTTGGAATCCAATCTTGCTTTCAATCTCCCAATTGAACTATTCATCCAAAATAAGGAGGAGAAAAAACAAGAACATGGAATAATGAAGGGACAATATATTTAATAATCTACATAGCAATCATGTCGTACTTATCTAAAATTGGGTCATATATATCATATCTATCCTAAAAAACAGTCAATTCGATACTTTGGAAGTAAAATTCTGGGAATGAAATATTCTTGCTTCCTTACTTTGTTTACCATGACCGTTTTTTCTTATGGACAGGATTTAAACTCACTTTATAAGGAAAGTATGCAGGCCCACAGGAATAAGGACTATACCAAATTTGTGGCACTTAATCAGGAAGCACTGCGATTACACCCTTCACAACCTACAATCCTGTATAATCTGGCGGCAGGTTATAGCTTAATCGATAGTTTAAAAAATACATACATAAGCCTGAAAAGACTACTGAGTTGGAACAATACCATTGAATATCAGAAAGACGCTGACTTTAGAAATTTTCTTTTATCGACTCAGTATATAGGTTCTTTAGATTCCCTAGTTGAACACTACGGAAAGGTAAAAACTGTGGGAGTTGATTATGTCCGTTTTAATGGCAAAAGACACTTGGAAGATTTAATTCTTATGGATAGCCTTCTGTTTGTTTCGGATTTTTATAATGGAGAACTTATTAAATACAATACTCAAAAAAGGGAGTTGGCCGTGGTAAAGGAATTTGACTTGCCCGTCTTGGCTTTGGCCTGTAAACCGAATGTGCGTTCCATATGGGTAAGTACGGCCAAAATGTCCCAATCCAGGAAAAAAGGTTCGCCGTCTTCCAAACCGGAAATTGTGGAAATTGAAGTTCTGACAGGAGGGATAAAATCAAGAATACCGTTGGAAGATGATTTTATAGCGGGAAGTATGGTATTTGACAAAGGAGGTAACCTCTATGTATCAAATTCCTCCAAACCCGAAATTATTGTCATTGACACCAGAGCAAATACCATTGTACAAAAGTTAGCTTTTGACGATGGCTTTAATCTGCAAGGCATAACCATTGATTTGGACAAGAATATGTTGTATGTATCGGATTACATCAAAGGCATAGCTTCGATTGATATTGCTAAAAATTATAGGGTCACTTGGTTAAAATCCAATGATTTTTTGGTCAAGGGTGTAGATGGGCTGACGCTTGTGAGGGAAAACCAATTGATTGCCATACAGAATAACTCTACCCCTAAAAGGGTAATCAAATTAACAATTAAGGATTCAGAAATAGAAGAAGTAACCTTACTTGATAATAATCTGGATACTACAGGTGAACCCACTAATGGCAAGTATTACGAAAAGTTGGGATACCTCTATATATCCAATAGCTCCTGGCCACATTATGATAAAAATGGAAAAGCGATTTTTGAAAACTGGGAAGAACAAAAGATACTTCGGATAAAACCGGATTCATTACTTGAATAAATGTGTCAGATTGACAATAGAGAAAGAATGTTGATTTTGATTGGTGGTGCGCATCGCGCTGTACTTATAGATTTTTACCAAGATAGAAATGATGTGAATTATTTGGAAACAGGAAACTATCTACGATGAACAACTACAAGCTACATAAGCGATGCGCCTTTCAACTACTAAGTTTGGTTCTTATTGTAAACTTTGGATGTGCCACGAAGGCACTGTCGCCAACCGTGGATTCGGAGTTTGATAAAGATGAGATAGCCCAAGAACGGCCAAATCTGGATTCAGGTCTGGTTTCTAGGGATTATAACCTCTTGTTTGTCGGAAATAGTCTGACCTATACCAATGACTTACCCAAATTGGTCAAAATGGAGGGAGAAAAAAAAGGAATTTCACTGAGCGTTCATTCTATTTCAAAACCCAACTATGCCATAGTTGACCACTGGTCCGATGGAGAAGTGCAAAATCAAATAAGAACTGGGAAATACGACTTTGTAATCATTCAGCAAGGCCCTTCGTCGCAGGCCGATGGCTATGATATGTTAGTCAATGACGGAAAAAAATACGCAAATATCTGTAAGGCTAATGGGAGTAAATTGGCCTATTTTATGGTATGGCCAGCATGGTATAACTATCAGACGTTTGATAGAGTTATTGAAAACTATTCTTCTGGGGCGAAGGTCAACGATGCAATTTTATGCCCTGTGGGTTTGGTTTGGAAACGCTATTTTGACCGAACCGGTGATTTTTCATACTACGGACCAGATGGGTTCCATCCATCCAAGAAAGGAAGTCAAGTGGCTGCGGAGGTAATAGTTGACAGTCTTTTTAAATAGAAATTGTTTGGTAAGTGAATTCAGGATAAATGAGCGGTTTACAGAAATATGCCGACATCTTTATAAGATTTCCAGTAGGTTTTCATCTTATCTATGGGACACAAGACAATATTTTTTCCTGGACCAGAATGCTTGAGTTTCGGGATTTTTTGAAAGATTTGGATGTCCCCTTTGCATTGTGGGCAGCACATCTATCTGTCTACGCACAATTCTTGGCTGGAATCGCATTCATTCTGGGATATAAAACTAAATGGGCAGCTGTGCTTATGATAATCAATTTTGTGATTGCCATTTATTTGGTTCACTAAAACGATTCTTACCCATCCAAATTCCCAGCGATTATGATGCTTTTTGCATCAATATTTATCCTATTTAATGGTGATGGATATTTCAATATTATCTCTTTTGCAAAAAGAGTAAAAAATTGAATTAAAGCAAGCCTTGGATTTCAGATTTGGTCCTAAAGGTCTTTTACTTGTCCTCGACAATTGGAAAGTCTCAAATTCGGCACTGATTTTTCACATTATTCAATCTTTTGAAATTGTATTTTGGGGGTTCCGCAAACGAAAAAGTCCATTACATATGTAATGGACTTTTTGCTAGTCGTGACCTCCGCAGGATTGACTTCGTCCTTCCTTTGTGCCTCCGCCTGAAAATGCAAACTAGCATTGCTAAAGCAATGCGGTTCTGATTTTTCGCTTTACATATAAAAGCAAGGGCTTTCGAGGTTTTGCGAAAAAAACAAAACCCTGCATTTTCATACAGGGTTTGCGCTTTAAGTGACCTCCGCAGGATTCAAACCTGCAACCTCTTGAGCCGTAATCAAGTGCTCTATTCAGTTGAGCTAGGAGGCCTAATTCTTAAGGGCTGCAAATATATTTCTTTTTACCTTTACAACAAAACCTTGTCTTCAAAATAGATGAATCTAAAAGCCTTCGTTCGAGATATCAACGACTTTCCACAAACCGGTATAATATTCAAAGACATTACTCCACTTTTTAATGACCCTGAGGCCCTAAAAGCTGCCGTTCAAGGATTGTCCAGTTTGGTCAATGGAAAACAGGTAGACAAAGTGGTCGGTATGGAAAGTAGGGGGTTTATTTTTGCTCCCATCTTGGCGACGGAGTTGAATGCTGGTTTTATTCCGGTACGGAAAAAAGGAAAGTTACCGTATGATACGATTAGCGAAAGTTATGGCTTGGAATATGGTACGGACGAGTTGGAGATTCATGTCGATGCCATTTCGCCAGGTGATAAAGTACTGGTTCACGATGATGTTTTGGCAACTGGAGGTACAGCCGCTGCTGTAAGAAAAATGGTAGAAAAATTGGGGGGAGAGGTCGTGCAATGTAACTTTCTTATCACCTTGGAGTTTTTGAACGGTCGGGATAAGCTTCCCGGTATCGAAGTGGCTTCTTTGCTGCAGTACTAGTTTTCCAATGCCCTTGTGGTTACATAATAGCGCCATCCTATAATAGCCAATTGGAGTTTTGACGCCTTCGCAGGGTCCAGCCCCTTTTTGGTAAATGAAGGCAGCAACATTTTGTTCAATTTTGCCAAAAATTTGTAAAGCATGATATCTATGTGGTTGGTTTATACAAATATAGGTATCAAAAAAGAATGGGCCACCAAGGTGACCCATCTTGTGATTTAGCTTTGTGCTTCTATCCAGCCGTTGATTTTATCCTCCAAAACAGCCAAGGGTACACAACCTGTTTCCAATACTTGATTATGGAATTGACGAATGTCAAAACTGTCCCCAAGGGTTTCCTTTGCTTTTTTGCGAAGTTCCCGTATTTTCAGTTGCCCAATCTTATAGGAAAGTGCCTGCCCTGGATTGGCTATATATCGTTCAATTTCTGAGGTAATGCTTGCCTCTGATTCGGCTTCATTATCGAGAGAATATTGAATGGCCTCCTCGCGCGTCCATCCTTTGGCATGTAAGCCAGTATCCACTACCAAACGAATCGCTCTATGCATCTCCGCGCCTAACATTCCAAAAACTTGATAGGGGTCTTCGTAGAGTCCCAACTCTTTTCCAAGGGATTCACAATACAGCGCCCAGCCTTCTCCGTAACCACTGTACCAGAGAGTTTTTCTGAATTTAGGAAGTTCCGTACTTTCTTGGGTCAAAGAAATTTGATAATGGTGTCCTGGAATGGCTTCATGCAGGAAAAGGGATTCATCGGAATACACATTGTACCTTTTTACATCTGGGATAGGGGTGTAGAAAATACCAGGTCGCGTACCATCCAAAGAACCGGGATTGTATTCGGCACTTGCTGAGTTTTCTCTAAAGGCCTCTGTTCTGCGGACTTCAAAGGGAGTTTTTGGCTTTATGTCAAATAGTTTTTCAATTTGGGGTTTCATACGTTCATGAATGGCGTTGAAGTTATCAATGACCTGTTGGGGGTCTTCAAATGGCATCAATTCCCGGTTGTTCCTTACATAGTCGAAGAAAGCTTTTAGCTCTCCTTCAAAACCTACTTGTTCCTTGATTTTTTCCATTTCAGAACGAATACGCTTTACTTCACTTAGACCCAGTTGATGAATTTCATCAGCGGTCATATTTGTAGTGGTATACTTCTTAATCTGATGTTGGTAGTAGGCGTTACCATCGGGAATTCTATCAATGCCACTGGATTCTCTTCCCACGGGCAGGTATACGTCTTTCATAAAATCGTACAGTTTCTGGTATGCGGGAACCACCTTATTTTGCACCATATCTGTGTATACAGCTGTCAAACGGTCTTTCTCCGTTGCCGAAATGTTATCGGGTAGACTTAGAATCGGTTTATAAAACAGATGATTCTCCAAATCAGGATTGGTTTGGGATTTCAACTGGGGAAGCACCTTGACAATTAGGGATTTGGGCAAGACATTACCTGTTTCCATCCCTTCGCGCATTTTTGATTCCGCAGAATCCATCCAAGACAAAAAACCATCCACTCTGCTCAACCAATTATCATAATCTTCTACCGTTGCAAAGGGTTGCGCACTAGCGCCACTGGCCAACTGACCCATAAAAAGATTGATTGACCACATTTGGTCTATGGGTGTTCGGTCCTTATTGAAATTGAATTCGTTTAAGTTAATATCGCATTCCCACTGCAGTACTGCCTTGCTCATTTGTTCTGAGGGGGACAGGTCGGCGTCATTAAATTGGCCCAACTTCTCTTTGTAGGATGTAAAATGTTGTTTAAGTTCTGTTTTGAAATCTTTGGAAAGTACGTTGGGAAACAAATGATTGTATCTGCGGTCCCCTGCCATGGTCGCATTAACAGGGTTCAATTTAAGTCCGTCTTCGTAATAACTATCCAAAACTGCGGCAAAATCAGTACTGACATCTAAAGACGTCTCAGCTTTTGGCTCTGACTTACAGGAAATAAGGAGTAAGGAAAAAAGAAATCCAAAAAGTATTTTATGAGTCATTTCTGTGTGTTTAAAGTAGCTAAAGGTAGCTAAAAACGACTATGTTGCTTCTTAATGGATTTTTAAATGATTCTGATTAGAATTAAAAAGCACCAGGAATAAAACTCAAATTGAATTTTATTCCGGCACTTTTGTTTTTGACTGGTCAAACTTGATTGATGGTTTTTTGATTGATTGATGTTTTTTGATTGATAATGATTTGATTGATGCTAATTATACTCTGTAACCGGAATTGACTAATTGTCTTTTACTTGATGAGGGTATTTAAAACAATATAACTTCAATAAGGGTGATTAATATATTGACTAAAAATTTGGCAATGGCGATCATTCTATTTGATTTTTTTAAGGGTTGATACTTCAATTGTTAACCGGTTACAGATTCGAATATAGAATGACAATCATCATGTTTCCAAGGAATTACAATAAAATCTATGCAATTGAATACGAGATTGTAGTAAAAAAAATGATTTATTCTACAATATTTATGTGACCTCCTTGGAAAAAGTTATTTTTTGTAATAAAAAAATGTTTATTTGTATATCAACTGTAAGAATTTAAGGGGGTTTTTTCATGATTTTTTGAAAACCAAGGGGCATTTCATTTAAAAAAGGGGCTTTTTTGCCCAATTCGTTTCCGAAAGAAAAAACCAGACCCTTAAAAAAAGCCTGGTTCGACTAGCCAAAAATCGTCTGATTGCAGGTAATTTTTACTTTTTGGTGGTGATTTCAATTACACCATCCTTTGCAGCTTTGCCGTACTTTTTTCGGGCTGCTTTGCCTTTTAGAACATTCATGGTCTTAATTTGGCTTGGAGAAAGTTCCTTTACAGCCTCTTTAGTGACCTTTTTGCCATCAATAAAATAAAGAGGGTCGCCTTCACCGTCGGTATCGATAAAGAAAAAACCATCCTCCTCGGTTACAACTTCAATATCACTATCATCGTCGGAGTCTTTCATAATAAAAACATTTCCTTCCTCATCTTCGTTGCTATCAACCCGTATGCTAATGTTCTGCTCATGAAGTTCATCTTTTTCAACCTCTTCCCCATTAATGAAGACCTTACTTGAACCATTTTCTTTTTTAATGACAACTTCCTTGGTTTCACCAGAACCGGAACTAATCCAAATTTTGTTGTTATCCGTGGTTATCTTAGTGTTGGTTGAGCTATAGGAACCCTTCGAACCAATAGATACCAAATTATTTTCTTTATCAATGAATATAACCAAAGGTGAAATACCTCGATTGTTGGAGGAATTATAGGAATTTTTAAAAACCTCCCCATTTTCACCCTCTCCCGTAACCTGTACCGATATGTCAATAATTTCATTGGACTCATTGTGCACAACGGTATAGGAGAAATCGACATCGCTCTGGGCTAATTTGGCTTTCATTTCCATCAACTCTTCATCCGTAGTCTCCTTTTTGATAATGAACTCGAAACGTGTTTCACCCTTTGTAATCTGATTTTTAGGTGTTTTTAGAGAAGTGGTTCTTGGATTGGTTGATTTAAAGGGGATAAGACTTTCCGGATTTAAGGGTTTTTTGAATTGAAGTACTTCAAAGTGTAAATGTGGGCCTGTTGACTTACCCGTGTTCCCAACATGACCAATCAGTTGTCCTTTTTGAACTTTGTCACCAGCTTTTACAACTCTATCTTCTAAGTGCAAGTACTTCGTGCTATAAGCGTCTTCGTGCTTGAGAACAATGTAATTGCCGTTTTGAGCGCTTGATTTGCTGATTTCTACCTTGCCTTCTGCGCTGGCCAAAACTTTTGTCCCACTTTTGGCAACCAAATCAATACCATTATGGAAATCCATATCATTCGTAAATGGATTTCTTGCAGGGCCAAAACCTGATGAAATACGTTTAATATCTTCAGTTTTCACAGGGCTAATAAAAGAAATAGGAGGGCTGGGCAAGGTTTCAAGAAGACTTGGAGTATCGTTGAACGCGACAACTTCCTTGGTGTTGAATCCCGCCATAAACAAACCTAGTATTGGAAGGATAAAAAGCAGTTTTAAAAGATTGATTCTTTTGGATTTACTTTGATTAAGCATGACTATTCGTTTTTTGATTAATGAATTAAAAAATGGATTGACTATGGAAATTTTATGATTTCCAGTGGCCTGTTTCAGCATTAAATACTGATATTCTTTTTTCTGCTGATCAGAGCCGCAAGCTTGCGAATCCGCAATGAATTCTAAATTTTGTTTTAAGGCAGTTTTGTAAAGCCAGATGGCCGGATTGAACCATTGAAGAACATGTACAATTTCACTAAAAAGGATATCCAAGGAATGAATCTGCCGAACATGAATCTTCTCATGGTCAATAATGCTCTTCAACTCTTCAGAATTAAATTGCTGTGGGAAATAAAAGATATATCTGAAAAAAGAAAACGGAGATATCCATTTATCGGTTTTCACGTGATAACAGCTGTCCTTCAAAGAAACATGACCTCTTTTCTTAATCTTTCGTATGGCAAGCAATTGAAGAATGAGGCGAATACCAAAAACAAGAACACCAAGGAGATAAATTACTAAAACAGTAGATTGCCAATTAAAAGTGGTTTCGGGCTCTATGGCGTTTACTATCGTGCCAAAATGTACCACGTCTCCCTGCATCATCGGGGCTCTCTCCACATAGATGGTCTTGGTAATGGTAACGAAGGGCAATACAAACGATGCAACCAATCCCAACATCAAAAACAGACGATTGCTCAAAAAAAAGGTCTCTCTCTTCAAGAAAAGATGATAGCTGAGCAAAAACAGAAAAAGAATCGAAGAGGATTTAAGAAGGATTATGAAAATACTTTCCATCATTTTTTGTTTTCTATGAGTTTAATGATCTCTTTGAGTTCTTCCACTGATATCTTTTCCTCTTTGGCAAAGAAAGACACCAAACTTTTGTAGGAGTTTCCGTAGTAATCCGCAATTGTGGCATTGACAAAGGTCTTTCGGTATTCTTCCTTGCTCACGATAGGGTAATATCTATGGGTGTTTCCAAAAACCTCATGTCCTACAAATCCTTTTTCTTCCAGATTTCTGATAATGGTGGACAAGGTGTTGTAATGCGGTGTGTTATCGGTCATTTCGGCCATGACTTCCTTGACAAAGGCTTTTTTGAGCCTCCAAAGGATTTTCATGATTTCCTCTTCTTTGTTGGTCAATTTTTGCATATCCTCTTAAAATTGGATTTCAAACATATTCTTATTTTTTTAGTTGAACAACTATTTTTATAGTTATTTAACTATTTTACTAGTTTTTCTTTTTGAAGCACTATGTCTTTATGATGAATACTTGGTCTATATTTGCTTCAAACTCTGGATTTGGGAAACCTACTTTTTATACTTCTCGGGCTTTTTTTATTGATAATAGGGGGAAATTGGTTGCTAAAGGCAGCGGTGGCCCTTTCTTTGAGATTGTCGATTCCGAAAATCGTGATTGGGATGACCGTCGTTTCCTTTGCGACATCAGCTCCAGAACTGATAGTTAGTGTCAAAGCAGCTCTTGATGGTTTTCCCGACCTGGCACTTGGGAATGTAGTGGGTTCCAATATTGCCAACTTGGGGCTTGTGCTTGCTGTTACCGTTATTTTGGGAAGTATTGATGTTCGTAAGAGCTTTTACACCACAGATTGGCCGGTAATGATGACAGCATCCCTATTATTTGTTGGATTTATTTATTTTGATGGAGAGTTGCAGCAGCATGAGGGAATTATAATGGTAGTCTTCCTCTTTTTGTTTTTGGTCTATTTGCTTCGATTTCAAAAAAGTGCCGTTGTAGATGAGATGCCGGAAGATGACGTCCCATTGCCTCTATATAAGACCGCTTTGTTTTTAGGTTTAGGGGGTACGGCACTCTGGGGTGGCTCGGAATTGTTGATTGACGGCGCTGTAGGTATGGCTTCTGCTTTAGGGGTTAGTGATAGGGTAATCGGTATAACCGTAGTTTCTGTAGGTACAAGTATTCCTGAATTGGCGGCCTCCGTAATCGCAGTAATAAAAAAGGAAAAGGCGATTTCTTTAGGAAACCTAATAGGTTCCAACATTTTCAACTTATTGGCGGTACTGGGAATCACCTCAATCATAACACCTATTGCGGTTTTGGACCAAGGTTTGCTAACTAGCGATATTTTCTGGATGTTGGGTATCTCATTTTTGATTTTACCTTTGGTTTTCTTCCCCAAAGGACTTCGTCTGGGATGGCGGGATGGGTTGATTCTTTTGGCCTTTTACGTATTCTTCGTCTATAATACCATAAAATAATAATGGCCGCCTTCTTTTAGAAAACGACCATTACAAATCAACAACTAATCTATCTATTATCTTATACGTCTGCGGACTTCACAGTTTTTACAATTCGTGCAGCCACTTTGTATGGGTCAGCATTGGAAGCTGGTCTTCTATCCTCTAACCATCCTTTCCATCCACTTTCAACAGTAGCAATTGGAATTCGAATGGAAGCTCCTCTATCGGACACCCCATAACTAAATTCGTTAATGGATTGCGTCTCATGAAGACCGGTCAAACGTTGGTCGTTAAATTCACCGTATACCTCAATGTGTTCCTTGGTTACAGGTCTGAAGGCCTCACAAATCTTTTCGTAAGTTTCCTTCTTTCCAGCAGTTCTCAAAACACTGTTAGAGAAGTTGGCGTGCATTCCTGAACCGTTCCAATCCCCTTTAATAGGTTTTGGATGGTACTCAATGTAATACCCGTACTCTTCGGTCAATCTATCCAACATATAACGTGCAACCCAAATTTGGTCTCCAGCGCTCTTGGCACCTTTTGCGAAAATTTGGAATTCCCATTGTCCTGCAGCTACTTCTTGGTTGATGCCTTCAAAGTTTAACCCAGCTTCAAGACAGAAATCTGCGTGTCTTTCAACCAATTCACGGCCCCAGGTATTTTTCCCACCAACAGAACAGTAGTAAAGGCCTTGAGGACCTGGATAACCACCAATTGGGAATCCGAGTGGCAACTGTGTATCGGTATCCATAATGAAGTACTCTTGCTCAAAACCGAACCAGAAATCATCATTTTCATCATCAATGGTTGCTCTGGAGTTTGAGGCGTGGGGGGTACCATCAGGATTTAAAACTTCTGCCATTACCAAATAACCATCCTTACGTGCAGGGTCTGGATAAATGGCCACGGGCTTAAGCAAGCAGTCAGAAGAACCACCCTCGGCTTGTTGGGTAGAACTCCCATCAAAAGACCACATGGGGCAGTCTTCCAATTTTCCACTGAAGTCCTTTTCAATTTTTGTCTTACTTCTCATATTGGCTGTGGGTGTATAACCATCCAACCAGATGTACTCTAATTTAGATTTGCTCATAATTCCGGTAGTTATTTGTTCTCAAATTTATGATTGACAAAAATATATTTTTCATTTAATAATATATCTTTTAAAGGGGTAAATTAACAAAGTGCGGGTCATTATTTATATTACCCCTGTTTTGGATAGGGTTCATTGAAAAAAAAGTAATTTTTTCTTCCAATATTATTAAATTGTTAATTGTAGCTTTGCTGTTTAAACAACATAGACCATAATGAGATTTGATGCTTTGGCTGAGAGCCGTCAACGACAACATACCTCGGTGCAAGAAACGGGCAAACGTTCTGAACTTTTTGGAAAGAACGTGTTTAATGAAGAGAAAATGCGTCAGTTTCTAACCACAGAGGCGTTGGAAAAGGTCAAGTCGGCCATTTTTCAAGGAACAAAGATTGATCGCAAAATAGCCGACCAAGTTGCCGAGGGTATGAAAGCGTGGGCGCTATCCATGGGAGCCACCCATTATACCCATTGGTTTCAACCTTTAACTGGTTCTACAGCAGAAAAGCACGATGCTTTTTTTGATATTATGCCAGATGGACGTGCGATGGAAAAGTTTGGCGGAAGACAATTGGTACAACAAGAACCCGATGCCTCCAGTTTTCCTAGTGGTGGTATCCGGAATACCTTTGAGGCTAGGGGATATACGGCTTGGGACCCGACTTCTCCGGCATTCATTTATAAAACAACCCTTTGTATTCCTACAATTTTTGTAGCCTATACAGGTGAAGCTTTAGATAATAAGGCACCCTTGTTGAGAGCTTTGCATGCAGTGGATGAAGCGGCAACTGCGGTAGCCCAATATTTTGATAAGAACGTACGAAAGGTGTATGCCACTTTGGGATGGGAGCAAGAGTATTTCCTGTTGGATAAGGCCTTGGGACAATCCCGTTTGGATATCGTGATGGCTGGTAGAACTTTGGTAGGAAGCAAGGCGGCCAAAGGACAGCAACTGGATGATCATTATTTTGGCGTGATTCCCAGTAGAGCTTTAGCCTTTATGAGCGACTTGGAGAAGGAATGTACCAAATTGGGAATACCTGTAAAAACTAGACATAATGAGGTGGCACCCAATCAGTTTGAACTGGCACCAGTGCATGAAGAAGCAAATTTATCGGTGGACCATAACCTACTTTTGATG
The DNA here is from genome assembly GCF_965601775.1 of Flagellimonas sp. Taxonomy (GTDB): domain Bacteria; phylum Bacteroidota; class Bacteroidia; order Flavobacteriales; family Flavobacteriaceae; genus Flagellimonas. The sequence continues at coordinate 2,642,464 of NZ_OZ271837.1, read as the reverse complement.
GATGTTATGGAGGAGATTGCGGACCGTCATGGTTTCATGGTACTTTTTCATGAAAAACCTTTCGCGGGAGTAAATGGTTCTGGAAAGCACAACAACTGGTCTTTGGCAACCGATACAGGGGTGAATCTGTTGAGTCCAGGGACTACCCCCATGAAGAATCTCCAGTTTTTGACCTTTTTTGTGAATACGATAAAAGCAGTAGACACCTATGAGGAGCTGTTACGTTCTTCAATTGCATCAGCTAGTAACGACTACCGTTTAGGAGGTAATGAAGCTCCACCATCCATACTGTCCATATTTATTGGTAAGCAATTGACTGATGTATTGGATGAATTGGAAGGCGTTTCCAAAGGAAAGTTGTCCCCTCAGGAAAAAACTGAGCTCAAACTCAATGTGGTCGGTAAGATTCCAGAAATTTTGCTGGACAATACCGATAGAAATAGGACATCACCTTTTGCATTCACAGGAAATAAATTTGAGATGCGGGGCGTAGGAGCGAAAACCAATTGCGCCAAACCCATGACCATCTTGAATACCATCGTGGCCAAACAACTTACCGATTTTAAAAAAGAAGTCGATGCATTAATCAATAAAAAGAACTTAAAGAAGGACGAAGCCGTTTTCAATATTCTCCGTGAGTATATTAAAACCTCTAAACGAATTCGTTTTGATGGTGATGGGTATGGAAAGGAATGGCAAGAGGAGGCTAAAAGGAGAAAGCTAAGCAATAACCAAAATACTCCTGAGGCCGTTCAGATTCTCACCGATAAATCGAGTATTGCCTTGTTCAAAGAGATGGATGTGATGAGCGAAGTTGAACTCACGGCACATCAGGAAGTGGAGTTGGAGACCTATATTTTTCAAATTCAAATAGAGGGAAGGGTATTGGGAGAAATGGTCTACAATTACATTCTTCCTGCCGGTATCCGATATCAAAATGAGCTATTGGAAAATATTAAAGGTCTGAAGGAAGTTTATGGGGCGGCACATAAAAAAGTTGCGGAAACCCAATTGAATCTATTGGAACAAATTGGAAACCACATGACTGATATTCGAAAAATGACCGAAGAAATGACATTGGCAAGGAAAAGAGCCAACTCACTTTCCACCATCAATCGGAAGGCCCAGGCCTATTGTTCTAACGTAAAGCCTTATTTTGAGTCCATTCGGGAACAATCGGACCAACTTGAAAAGTTGATAGCTGACGATTTATGGCCTTTTGTAAAATATTCAGAATTATTATTTACCAAATAGTCGATTTAGCCAGCATTTAAATCACTTTCATTTATTTTTGCGCAAACCTGATTTATGTCCTCAGAGAATAGCAAACGATACGATTTACGAGGTGTCTCCGCGTCCAAAGAAGATGTGCACAGTGCCATAAAAAATATTGACAAAGGACTGTTCCCTATGGCATTTTGCAAAATTGTACCTGATTATTTGACCGGTGATTCAGAGCACTGTGTGGTCATGCATGCGGATGGGGCAGGAACAAAGTCTTCCTTGGCCTATATGTATTGGAAAGAGACGGAGGATTTATCCGTTTGGAGGGGAATAGCCCAGGATGCTTTGATCATGAACATTGATGATTTGTTATGCGTTGGAGCTACTGGCAATATTATGCTTTCCTCAACTATCGGAAGAAATAAAAACCTGATTCCCGGTGAAGTCATTTCTGCGATAATAAACGGAACGGAAGAGTTGATATCTGATTTGGGGAAACACGGCATTTCCATTCACTCCACGGGAGGTGAAACTGCGGATGTAGGTGATTTGGTACGGACCATTATTGTTGATTCTACCGTGGTGGCCCGAATGAAACGTGAAGACGTCATAGACAATGCCAATATTCAAGCTGGGGATGTTATTGTTGGATTGGCATCCTATGGTCAAGCAAGCTATGAGTCCGAGTATAATGGGGGGATGGGGAGTAATGGTCTTACTTCCGCTCGGCACGACGTTTTTTCCAAGTATTTAGCCGAACGGTATCCTGAGAGTTTTGACCCTTTGGTACCTCAAGAGTTAGTCTATTCTGGGAACACCGGTTTGACTGACAAAGTACTTAACTCACCTTTGGATGCAGGCCAGTTGGTTTTGTCTCCTACGCGAACTTATGCCCCAATAATAAAAAAAGTATTGGATTCATGTCCTAAAAATGAGATTCACGGGATGGTGCACTGTAGTGGAGGAGCACAGACCAAAATCTTACATTTCATTGATGATTTACATGTGGTCAAAGATAACTTGTTTGAAATCCCACCCTTGTTCAAACTGATACAAGAACAATCCGGTACGGATTGGAAGGAAATGTACCAAGTTTTCAATTGTGGACATCGCATGGAATTATATGTAAATCCTTCGATTGCCAAGGAAATCATTTCCATTTCCAAAGAATTCAATGTAGACGCTCAAATCGTTGGTAGGGTGGAAGCATCAGATAGCAAGAAATTAACGATTGAAAGTCCATTAGGCAGGTTTGAGTATTAGCATACGATTTGCCTGAATTCCACGTTCTTTTACAATAACCCCATTAATTACGCTATGGAAAGAAAAGATTTTTTAAGAAGTCTTGGCGCTGGTGCAGCTTTTGCCTTGACTTTTCCTTGTTTAAATGGATGTTCCAGTCCAGAAGATTTAGAACAATTTCCTGAACCCGAAGGTGTGGATTTCACAGTGGATTTAACATCGGCTGAATCTGCCCCATTGGCAACCAACGGCGGCTTCATTTTAGTTAGTTCGGACCCAGGCTTGGGATATACCGATATTGTTGTGGCCAGAAACCTAGAAGGTGAACTAATTGCGGCTAGTCAGATTTGTAGCCATCAACAAACGGAAGAGGTACGCTTCATTTCTGAGGATGGAGGTATTTTTAGATGCTCAACCCATGGGTCGCGTTTTAATCAAGAGGGTACACCGCTAAATTCTGTGACATCCAATCCACTAAGGGTATTCAATACTGAACTTGTGGATGCCAATACCCTTCGAGTTTTTGAATCTTTGATGGTTTAGTTATGAATAAGTTAATAGTTATAGCATGCCTGTTTTTTACTTTTTCTGCCCAAGCACAACTTTGGGAGGATAGCTTTACAAACGCTTTGACCAAGGCGGATACCGAAGACAAGCCCATAGTTCTTGTTTTTTCAGGCTCCGATTGGTGCGGTCCATGTATCCGCTTTAAAAAGAAGATTCTGGATTCTGAAGCATTTGTAGGTTTCGCATCAGATAACTATGTCTTATACAATGCAGATTTTCCTAAGAAAAAGAAAAACTCGCTTTCCCAGGAGAAATTAAATGCTAATAAGGGACTAGCTGAAAAGTATAACCCTAAAGGTCATTTCCCTTTGGTAGTGGTATTGGATAAAAATGAATCCATCTTGGGAAAAACAGGATTTGACAAGAAGAAATCCCCCGAAAAATACCTAGACTTATTTAATGGTTACCTAAAATGAAACCTGTCCATATACTCCTAGTCAGTTTTTATCTGTCGCTGTTCGGGGTTATGGCTCAGGAAAATAATGACGTTTCGGTAAAAAAATCGTTGGAGTTAATGGGAACCCAGTTTGAAATAACTGTGGTGGCTCCTAACGAGGATATTGGTTATATCAATATTGATGAAGCGGTCTCGGAAATCAAACGTATTGAAAAGATGATTTCTTCCTGGGATGAGAATTCTGAGACGTCACTTATCAATCAAAACGCGGGAATAAAACCCGTAAAAGTATCGAAGGAGCTATTCAACCTGATAGATAGAGCCATCAGGGTTTCTGAAATTACCGATGGTGCTTTCGATATCACCTATGCTTCTATGGACAAGATTTGGCAATTTGATGGAAGTATGAACCGAATGCCATCCCCCAATGAAATTGCAAATTCAGTAGCAAAAATTGGATACCAAGAAATTTTATTGGATACCGAAAATCAAACCGTTTTTCTTTCAAAATCAGGAATGAAAATAGGTTTTGGCGCTATAGGTAAAGGGTATGCCGCAGATAAGGCCAAGGAGTTATTGGTTTCCAAACAAGTTAAAGCGGGAATCATCAATGCCTCTGGCGATTTGACTACCTGGGGTACCAAAGCTGACGGAGGAAAATGGATGGTAGGTATTTCCAATCCTTTGGATAAATCAAAAGTATTTAGCTGGCTTCCAGTTGTGGAATCATCAGTAGCCACTTCCGGAAACTACGAGAAATATGTAGTGTTTCAGGGCAAAAAATATTCACACATCATCGACCCAAGAACAGGATACCCCACATCGGGGGTGAACAGCGTTTCAATTTTTGCGAAAAAGGTAGAACTCTGCGATGCTTTGGCAACTGCAGTATTTGTTATGGGAAGGGATACAGGCTTGCACATGATCAATCAATTGGATGGCGTAGAAGCGGTAGTTGTGGATTCCGAAAATAAAATTCATAAAAGCTCCGGAGTGGTTTTCGAACAAAATCAATAATTTTAAAACATGCGGATACTGGTTGTTTTAGTGGTGATATTACTTTTCTCAAGCTCATGTGTAGCTGTGAGAGAGTATGATATGATTTATCTGAACGATGCAGAAATGCAATTGGGTGCCAAGGGCATGGAACGTTTTGAAACGAATTTCCAGATTTACAGGGAGGCATCTGCTGGTGCCAATGGCGGTAAAACCGGGGGTGGTTGCGGATGTAACTAATTTGACATGGAATTAACCCCAAAGACGTTACTTGGTTTACTGCTTTTTCTGACCGTAGGATTGATTTCTGCTCAGCAAACGAATGCCACCTACACCAAAAGGGTTTTGGAAAGCAGCGAAATCGATTTTCTTTTCAGTTACTATAGTCAAGATGGAAACAATGCGGCGGTAACTGGAGGTGAAGGAACAGAGGAACTTACCGATGCCACCTCTACGGTGGTTTTACGTCTTCCCATGAACGAAAATGACATTCTTACTGTGGATGTTGGACTTTCCGCGTACACCTCGGCTTCTTCCAGTAACGTAAACCCTTTGGACGGCACTAATTTGAATGTTACTCCCTTCGATGCGTCTTCCGGTGAATCCAGAAGGGACCAGTTGGTTTATATCAATCCTACCTATCAGCATAGTTCGACGGATAGAAATTCCATTTGGAGTATAAATGGGTATTTTTCCAATGAGTACGATTATGTCTCCGTTGGTTTTGGTGGTAGCTATACCCAACTTTTTAATCAGAAAAACACCGAATTGACAGTTTCAGCAAGGGTGTTTCTGGACAAATGGAATGCTATTTATCCCATAGAATTGCGTGGTGGTTTTTTTGATGATAGGATAGAGGGAAATGGAGTGTATAACCCTGCATTTACCGAATTCGAGAATGAAAACCGTAATTCCTATTCAGTTTCTTTCAATTTTTCTCAAATACTAAGTAAACGGCTGCAAGGGGCTTTGTTTGCCGATGTGGTATCTCAAAATGGTTTGTTGAGTACCCCTTTTCAAAGGGTTTATTTTGCGGATGTTGAGGATTTTTTCATAGATGACTTTCAATTGGCTGACGACGTGGAACGACTTCCGGATAATAGAATAAAATTGCCCTTGGGAGGCAGGCTCAACTATTATTTGAATGATTTTATCGTGCTCCGTTCGTATTATCGTTTTTATTGGGATGACTGGGGTATTGTTTCACATACCGCCAGCATTGAGACACCTATTAAATTGTCTGATAAATTCACGGTGTATCCCACCTATCGATATTACACCCAAACTGCTGCCGATTATTTCTTTCCTAAGGAAGTAGCACAATCCACATTTGAGTTTTACACGTCGGATTTTGATTTGTCGGACTACGATGCGCATCAGTACGGCATTGGGGTTCAATACAAGGATATCTTGGGCAAAGCCCAAATCCTAAGTTTTGGATTGAAAAGTATAGATATACGATTCAACCAATACGACAGAAGCAATGGACTTACTGCATCCATTATTACTTTGGGGACCACCTTTGTAGGTAACTAAGGGTTCTTTCAGCGGAAAACAATCTCATCAAAAATTGTAACTTCGTGCCTTCAACGAAGATTGATTTATGCTCGATAAACTGAATATTGTTAAGCAGCGTTTTGATGAGGTTTCGGACTTGATTATCCAACCGGATATTATAGCCGACCAAAAGCGATATGTAAAGCTTAACAAGGAATACAAAGACCTCAAAATATTGGTGGATAAACGCAAACAGTATGTGGAGTTGACCAATAACCTTACAGAAGCTGAGGAGATTATTGCCGATGGGAGTGATGCTGAAATGGTAGAAATGGCCAAAATGCAAATGGATGAGGCCAAGGAAGCATTACCCAAGCTTGAAGAAGAGATAAAATTTCTATTGATTCCCAAAGACCCGGAGGATGAAAAAGATGTGGTGATGGAAATACGGGCAGGAACCGGAGGGGATGAAGCCAGTATTTTTGCAGGAGATTTATATCGCATGTATGCAAAGTATTGTGAGTCCAAAGGTTGGAAAACCAATATTATTGATTTGAACGAAGGAACTAGTGGAGGGTATAAGGAAATTCATTTTGAGGTAAGTGGAGAAGATGTCTACGGAACCTTAAAATTTGAAGCAGGCGTACACCGCGTGCAACGTGTTCCCCAAACAGAGACCCAAGGTCGGGTACATACCAGTGCGGCAACCGTAATGGTAATTCCAGAGGCAGAAGACTTTGATGTCCAAATAGACCCTAAAGATGTACGAATTGATTATTTCTGTTCATCAGGACCTGGAGGGCAATCAGTGAATACCACCTATTCCGCAGTACGACTTACGCACGTGCCCACGGGATTGGTTGCCCAATGCCAAGACCAAAAATCCCAACATAAAAACAAAGAGAAAGCCTTTAAGGTACTCCGGTCAAGATTGTATGATTTGGAATTGGCCAAAAAGCAGGAGGAAGATGCTGCCAAACGAAATTCGCAAGTAAGTAGTGGTGACCGTTCTGCCAAAATCAGAACGTATAATTATCCACAGGGAAGGGTGACCGACCATCGCATTGGTTTGACCTTATATGATTTGCAAAATATAATCAATGGAGACGTTCAGAAGATAATAGATGAGTTGATGTTGGTAGAAAATACTGAAAAATTGAAGGAGGCTTCAGAGATATTCTAAATGACCACTGAATTTCTAGTAAATCAAATCAAACAGAAAAAGTCCTTCCTCTGCGTAGGATTGGACACGGATTTGGATAAGATTCCACCGCATTTGTTGGAGGAAGAAGACCCCATTTTTGCATTCAATAAGGCCATAATCGAAGCCACACATGATATTTGTGTTGCCTATAAACCCAATATTGCTTTTTACGAAGCATATGGATTAGCCGGATGGCAGTCATTGGAAAAGACGATGGAGTACCTCAACGAAAACCATCCGGAAATTTTCACCATAGCTGATGCCAAACGAGGGGATATTGGAAATACGTCTACGCGGTATGCCAAAGCTTTTTTTGAAACCCTAAATTTTGATTCCATTACGGTAGCACCGTATATGGGAAAGGATTCGGTTGAGCCTTTTCTTGCCTTTGAGGATAAACACACGATTCTTTTAGCCTTAACTTCGAATGCGGGGGCCTTCGATTTTCAAACCAAGATGTTGGATAATAAGGAGTTATACAAAGAGGTTATCCTGACTTCAAGTCAGTATAAAAACTCCCAAAACCTTATGTATGTTATTGGGGCAACAAAAGCTTCCTATTTGAAAGAAATTCGGGAAATAATACCCAATAACTTCTTTTTGGTGCCTGGGGTTGGAGCACAAGGTGGAAGTTTGGAGGAAGTTTGTAGGTATGGAATGAATGACGAAGTTGGACTATTGATCAACTCATCAAGAGGTATCCTATATGCCTCTCAAAATGAAGAGTTCGCACAAAGTGCTAGAAAAGAAGCTTTAAGGCTTCAGAAGCAAATGGAAAAATTCCTGGAAAAATAGGCGTCACTTACGCTAAGGTTTCAAGTACCTTCTTGAGTTCTTGTGCTTTGCGGTTAAAAAACTCACCTAAGTTCGTGTTTATGTAAGTGGCATCTGCAGCTTTCTCCAAAAAACTTTGATACCTGAATTTCAAAACGGCTACAGCTTGATTTCCACTTGTGATGGGTGTAATTGTTCCCACTTTACAATATTGATTCTGCATGACAATAAGATTTGTTATATCAAAGATACGTTGAAAATCAAGTTCTGGATGGGCAGAGCAAGATGTATACGTCTAGAAATCAGGTACTTTATCTAAAATTTAACATCAAATGACTTTCATCAGGAAGTATTTACATTTTCTTCGGAAAAAATTAACGTACTTTTAGCGAAAAGAGCCTGTGCTTCATTATACCAAATATTTGCATAAAACATCCCAAGAATGGGTCACCTTTGTGCATGGGGCCGGTGGTAGCTCAACCATTTGGTATAAACAGGTTAGGGACTTCAAAAAGCATTTCAATGTGCTTCTTCTGGATTTGCGGGGTCATGGTAATTCAAAACCTAATTTAAAGGATGCGTTTAGCGACCGGTACACCTTCGATTCAATCACCGAAGATATCGTTGAGGTCTTGGATTTTGAGAATATAGGAAAGTCCCACTTAATAGGAATTTCCTTAGGCACTATCCTAATACGAAATTTAGCAGAAAATTATCCGCATCGAGTCAAAAGTATGGTCATGGGCGGGGCTATAATGAAACTGAATTTTAGGTCCCAGGTACTTATGCGACTGGGCATTATTTTTAAATCGGTGGTACCTTATCTATGGCTCTATAAGTTTTTCGCCTTTATTATAATGCCTCACAAAAATCACAGGGAGTCGCGACTACTGTTTGTTAGGGAAGCGAAAAAACTATATCAAAAGGAGTTTATACGATGGTTTAAACTCACTTCTGAAATCAACCCCTTACTCCGTTTTTTTAGAAGCGCAGATATTCGAATTCCCACATTTTACATTATGGGGGGAGAGGACTATTTGTTTTTACCCACCATCAGGAAGATAGCTAAAGCCCACAAAGAATCAAGTTTGTTTGTTGTGGAAAATTGTGGACACGTGGTAAACGTGGAGCAGCCGCTAATCTTTAACCAAAAAGTAATTGATTATTTATATACTGCATCATAAATCCAACATGATGAAAAAAATAATCTTAGTCCTATTCCTTTTTGTACTTCGGGGTTTGATCGCCCAAACATCTGATAGTTGCCCGTGCTGTACCGATGATCATTCTGCATTTGATTTTTGGGTGGGAGAATGGGAGGTAACAAATGCCAATGGGAGCCCAGCGGGAGAAAATACAATTTCCAAACAAGAGCAGGGATGCGTGCTTCGCGAGAATTGGACAAGTGCCACTCCAGGATATACCGGCACCAGTGTCAACTTTTATAACAGAACCAGTAAACAATGGGAGCAACTTTGGGTTGATAATTCCGGAGGGTTTCTAAAGCTAAAAGGAAATCGCGATGGCGACAAAATGGTAATGACTTCCCCTGATTTCAATAGAGAAGGTAAGACCCTCAAAAATAGAATTACTTGGTTTAAAAATGAAAATGGAACGGTACGCCAACTTTGGGAGGTGCTTGAAGGAGATGAGGTGGTTTCGGTACTTTTTGATGGACTCTACAAGAGAAAATAAAACAGCCCAAGGATATTTTTGCTGACTAATTCAAAAAACCCAATTCTAGAGACAAAGCAGTTTGTGAAGAATATGGTGGGCTGTTTTTCTTAAGATAAAGATATACGGTCAACCTATTTGTTACACTAAACCTTATAAACCATTACCCCATCCGCGCAATGTTTACCTTTACCTGGCGGACTCGGCCATGTTTCTTTGATATTGGGTAGGAGTAAGATTTGTATCTTTTTTAAAGGCCTTGTTAAATGTTACCTTGTTGTTGTACCCCACCTCATAGGCCACGTTTATTATGTTCAATTTTTTAGCGTCCTCATGGATTAGAAGTCGTTTTGCCTCATTGATTCGATACATATTTACAAATTCATGAAAACTTACATTGAAGTGTTCATTGATTACCTGGGAAGCATTATGTCTTGTGGTATTCAACTTTTCTGCCACCATATCCAGGTTGATGGTATTTTCTTTATAAATTTTATCCTCAGCAAAAAGATGAACAAGGCTATCTTTTAGTTCTAGGGACAAACTTGGGGTTAATCCTGATTTCTCATACTTTGGAAACAACTTATTGCTGTTGAAGGAGTACACTCCATTAAAAACATCCGGCTGTATATTGGCAGAGTATCCAACATAAAGAACCATAAGGGCCATACTCGCTGTTGAAATGTCATATAGCCATCCATTGGAATATCCATTGATGATGACGAGTCCGTACGCGGTATACGTAAGCACATATAGGATATGGATTATATAGAGATTCTTTTGCCACTTCAAGCTTTTGGAATCCAGCTTTTCTTGCTTCTTACCCTTGTTATAGGCCCTTCCAATAAAAAAGCCATAAACGGTTAAGGAGATTATTTTTAAAACCACAAAAACGGCAAGACGACTGGAATCTTGTGGCCCCAAACCATTCTGCATTCTGGAAAGCATAAGGACAATCTTGCTTTGGGCGGACATGGTATATACCTCGGAAATTAGATAGGCAAAAAGAATAAACGTAGGAACCAAATGTAAAATATCCAAAAGCTTAAAGGAATGTTTCAGCGCTGTTCTTTTGATATAGAAGTACAATAAGGGTCCGTATAAAAATATGCCCCATGTGGACATTAGATAGGTATGAGGATACGCAAAGAAATAATGTGCTGCATTGATGCTAATATGGAGAATAAAAAAGGAATGAATAAAAATGAAGCTACCTATTAGCAAACGGGATATCGGTTGAATTTGTCTATTTAGGCCAATGAGCAGTACAACGTAAAATCCAATTATGGCAACAAAAAGATGCACTACCGACCATACCGTAACCTTAGGAATTACCCGTTGTTCAATACGTTTAAATTCATTGGTTTCCCGTATTAAATCAAAGCCTTCATTCAATAAAAAATTGGGATTGAATTCCAACTGGAGATATTTGTTGATGTTTTCAGTGGATTTTGCTGAATTCTCCAATGCTGCTTGGCTGAGGGCCAATCGCTTTAAAACACGGGTTTTGGGTATTTTGGGATTTTCTAAATTTTTCTGATAGAGAGGTATTGCCTTTTGGTATCGCTGAATATTATAAAAGTAATCAGCCCATTTAATAGAATCTTGAAAGGAAACGATAGATTTGGCCAAAGCCTTCTCCCTTGCAGGAGTATGGTTGGCGTATCCAAAAAGTGTGTACAATGACAGGACAAATATGACTATTGGTCGCGGCATTTTTTGATTGATTGAATTAGCTCCCAATCAATTTACTTATTTAACACACCTAAGCTGTTAAAAATGTCTTAAATCCCGTAATTCCCGATAATAGTTTACTTCTTGGAAAATAGTTCTGAGAGAATTTTCAGATTAATATAAACTATTGAAAATCATATTTTTAAAACAAAAAAACCGGTGCGAACACCGGTTAAAACTAACTAACTCAAAAAAATGCTAACTCAGATAATTGTTTACAAAATTCCCTTTTAACCAGCTTTCAGAGGTTAATTTAACTTTAGGAATTTGTTATAATTCTCTTGTTGTGCTATAAGTATAACGGGGGTACTTGCTTGATATTGTGCATCTAAGAATTATTATTGCCTATCTTGGAGCGCAAAAACTTTTCGCAATAAATCAGTGGTCCTTGAGGATAATTTGGTTCTGATTTCTTTCTCTTCTACGGCAATCATAGTGTATACTCCTTCCAAAGCTTCTTGGGTAACATATTCCGTAAGATTTGGATTTACATCATTGGTCAATGGTAGTGTATTATACTTGGTAATCAGTGAGTTCCAAATTTTATCTGCGCCCACTTTTTTAAAAGAATTTTCTATTCTAGGTCTAAACTTGTTGTAAAGTTCCGAACTTGTGGATTGCTGTAGGTATTGCGTTGCTGCATTATCCGCACCAAGTAGAATCTGTTTGGCATCACCAAAGGTTATACCCTTGACGGCATCAACAAAAATTGGAGTAGCTTCTCCCACCGCATCTTCAGCTGCTCGATTCAATATGCGTAAACCTTCATCGGCTAAGTTTCCAAGACCAACGTCTCGAAGTGTTTTATCCACTTTTTTTAGCTCCTCCGGTAGCAGTATTTTCACTAACTCATTTTTGAAAAAACCATCTTTCAAGGAAAGCTTTTGAACCTGTTTGTCGATACCTTGGTCAAGTGCTTCTCGCAAGCCCTGCGCAATTTCGGCATTACCAATACCTGTAGTTCCCTGCGGAAGTTGATTAACCACCTGCTGAAGCTCAGTGCACGCCGATGTCGTCAAAATAAAAAATGAAAGTAAGAGTATTCGTTTCATATGGATAAGTGTTTAAGGGGCCTTAATGTACATTTTCTCAGTAAGAAATGCTCTACTTTAATCTAAAATCAAGAAAAAACAACAGTCTTGTTGTTATAAACCATGGTCTTTCTGGTTAAATGCAGTTTGACAGCCCTAGCCAAGACAATTTTCTCCAAATCCCTTCCTTTAGCAATAAAATCTTTTACAGAATGGGTATGGGATACCGTTGCAACATCTTGTTCGATAATTGGACCCGCATCCAACTCTTCGGTCACATAATGACTTGTAGCTCCTATGATTTTTACTCCGCGATTAAAAGCGGCGTGATAGGGTTTCGCACCCGCAAAGGCAGGTAAAAAGGAGTGATGGATATTAATTATCCTATTTGGGAACTGATCTATGATTTTAGCGGATACGATTTGCATATATCGGGCCAATACAATAAAATCGACCTTGTGTTCCATCAGGTAGCGCAATTGTTCAATTTCTGCTTCTTCTTTGGTCTCTTTAGTAACCGGAATATGATAGTAAGGAATTTGAAACTGTTTTCCAATGTATTCCAAAACACTATGGTTACTTAGAATAAAAGGAATATCAACCCAAAGTTCGCCAGACTGATATCGGCTCAACAAGTCATACAGACAATGATTGTATTTGGAAACAAAGAGTGCCATTTTTGGCTTTTCCGTATCGGTATACACATTCCATTGCATGGTATACTGTGAGGCAATTTGAGCAAAATTGTCCTTAAAAATGGACAAATCCAGCTCTTTTTGGAATTCGCACTCCAAGCGCATAAAAAAAACTTCTGCCTGTTTATCCACATGTTGATCCAAGTAAACCACGTTCCCACCAATATTGGCAATAAAACCGGTCGTCGAATGTATAATTCCGGGCTGATCGGGGCAATGTATTAGAATTATCAGTTTCATTGGATAAGGATTAGGCCTCAAAATTATGATATCAAAAAAAAGTAATGGAATCCCATTAATGTTTTTATAAAAAATGAATCAAAATCAAAAATTTGTTGCATTTTCCGTAAATTGCAGGTGAAATTTTGACCTTAAATTAACAATGGAGCAATCTAAGCCCTACCTGCCCAAAAATAAAATACGAATCGTTACCGCAGCTTCCCTTTTTGATGGCCATGATGCAGCCATAAATATTATGCGCCGTATAATTCAGGCGACCGGTGTTGAAGTAATACATTTAGGGCACGACAGAAGTGTTGCGGAGGTAGTGAACTGCGCCATACAAGAGGATGCCAATGCCATTGCCATGACGTCGTATCAAGGAGGTCACAATGAGTATTTCAAATATATGTTTGATTTACTTAACGAAAGAAAAGCTGGACAAATCAAAATCTTTGGTGGCGGAGGCGGTGTTATCCTACCCAAGGAAATTGAGGAATTAATGGACTATGGCATTGAACGGATTTATTCCCCTGACGATGGCAGGGAAATGGGTCTTCAGGGAATGATTAATGATTTGGTGCATCGAAGCGATGTCGGAGTTCCCGACATTTGTGTGCCAGAAGGGAAGGACCTTTCCAATCTTCTAAAAGAAAAACATCCAAATACCATTGCCCGATTAATTTCTTTGGCAGAGAACAAACCTAAACTGTATTCAAACTTTCAAAAACAGATTGCCAATTCCAAGGCAAAGGTTCCGGTTTTGGGTATTACTGGAACAGGAGGCGCTGGAAAGTCAAGCTTGGTAGATGAACTGGTACGCAGATTTCTAGCTGATTTTCCAGATAAGCATATTGGGATTATTTCGGTTGATCCTTCAAAAAGAAAAACAGGAGGTGCCCTATTGGGAGATAGAATTCGCATGAATGCCATCAACAATGGCAGGGTATATATGCGTTCTCTGGCTACAAGACAGTCTAATTTGGCACTCTCCAAGCACGTATCCGAGGCTGTGGAAATTCTAAAAGCAGCGCATTACGACCTGATTATCTTGGAAACCTCCGGTATTGGTCAATCGGATACAGAAATCTTGGAGCATAGCGATGTTTCCCTATATGTGATGACACCGGAATTTGGAGCAGCAACACAGTTGGAGAAAATTGACATGCTGGATTTTGCGGACTTGGTCGCTATCAACAAATTCGACAAAAGGGGTGCTCTGGATGCAATTCGCGATGTGAAAAAGCAATATATGCGCAATCATGGACTTTGGGATACCCCTATGGATGACATGCCCATTTATGGCACAATTGCCTCACAGTTCAATGACCCAGGCATGAACAAGCTTTATAAAGCTGTTATGGAAACTTTGGTGACAAAGGCAGATTCAGGTCTTATCTCAAAGTTTGAAGTGTCCTCGGAAATGATGGACAAGGTTTTTGTAATCCCACCCGCACGTACCCGGTATTTATCCGAGATTTCAGAGAACAATAGAGCATATGATTTAAGAGCGAATGCTCAGGCTCAGACTGCCCAGAAGTTGTTTGGTATTTTCATGACCTTGGCCTCTATGGCTGAGCTTGATTTAGCAGAGGGACAAACTCAATTCCTATCCAAATCAGGCTTGGATGAAGACAAAATATGGAAGGCATGCGAGAAGAAGGATAATAAAGAGCTGTTGGAACTTCTCATTAAGGAATTTGACGCCGTCAAAATGAATCTTGACCCATACAACTGGGATTTAATCTTACATTGGGAAGAGAACGTAGCCCGCTACAAAAATCCGGTATACACCTTTAAAGTGCGGGGTAAAGAAGTCAATATTGACACCCACACCAAATCGCTGTCCCACAGTGAAATTCCCAAAGTAGCTTTACCTAAATACCAAGCATGGGGCGATTTGCTGCGATGGATGCTTCAGGAAAATGTACCTGGTGCGTTTCCCTATACCTCGGGTTTGTATCCTTTTAAAAGAGTGGGGGAAGACCCTACCCGTATGTTTGCCGGGGAAGGCGCTCCGGAAAGAACCAACAAAAGATTTCACTATGTGAGTTTGGATATGCCAGCAAAAAGGTTGTCCACTGCTTTTGATTCGGTCACACTTTATGGAAGTGATCCGGATGAGCGACCTGATATCTATGGAAAAATAGGAAATTCAGGGGTATCCATTTGCTGTTTGGATGATGCCAAAAAACTATACTCGGGATTTGATTTAAGCAACCCCATGACTTCGGTAAGTATGACCATAAATGGTCCCGCACCGATGCTTTTGGCATTTTTTCTGAATGCCGCCATAGATCAGAACTGTGAGAAGTACATCCAGGAAAACGGGTTGGAAAAACGGGTAAGTGCAAAGATTGATGCCCTTTACAAGAAAAAAGGAGTCCCGAGACCTAAATATAATGGGGAGCTTCCGGAGGGGAACAATGGCTTGGGATTAATGCTCCTCGGGGTAACTGGGGATATGGTTTTGCCATTGGAGGTATATCAGGAGATTAAATTAAACACCCTTTCCCAAGTAAGAGGTACGGTACAAGCAGATATTTTAAAGGAAGACCAGGCACAAAATACCTGTATTTTCTCTACGGAGTTCGCCTTGCGCTTGATGGGTGATGTTCAGGAATACTTTATTGAAAAACAGGTTCGCAATTTTTACTCCGTATCCATTTCTGGGTACCACATAGCAGAGGCTGGGGCTAATCCAATTACGCAATTGGCTTTTACCCTCAGCAACGGATTTACTTATGTTGAATATTACTTGAGTAGGGGAATGGATATTAACAAATTCGGTGCAAACCTCTCTTTTTTCTTTTCCAACGGAGTTGATCCCGAATATGCCGTGATTGGACGCGTAGCCAGAAGGATTTGGGCAAAAGCTCTACGGGATAAATATGGGGCTGACCCTAGGGCGCAGATGCTCAAGTATCATATACAGACTTCGGGTCGTAGTCTTCATGCGCAAGAAATTGATTTTAATGATATTCGAACTACGCTGCAGGCTCTGTATGCTATCTATGACAACTGTAACTCCTTGCACACCAATGCTTATGATGAGGCGATTACCACACCCACCGAGGAATCTGTGAGAAGAGCAATGGCCATCCAATTGATTATCAACAAAGAATTGGGACTTGCCAAAAACGAAAACCCAATACAAGGGTCTTTCATCATTGAAGAGTTGACAGATTTAGTTGAGGAAGCTGTTCTCTTGGAATTCGATAGAATTACAGAAAGAGGTGGTGTATTGGGTGCTATGGAAACGATGTATCAAAGGTCTAAAATACAGGAAGAAAGCCTGTACTATGAAACTTTGAAGCATACCGGTGAATATCCAATTATTGGTGTCAATACTTTCTTAAGTTCCAAGGGTTCGCCTACCGTTTTACCTAGTGAGGTAATTAGGGCCACGGAGGAGGAGAAAAGAGATCAAATCCAAACGCTTGGGAATTTACATAAGGGGAATGAGAAAGAAGCTCATGAACAACTTCATGCGTTACAGCAAGTAGCTGTTCAGAATGGAAATATGTTTGATATCTTAATGGAAGTCGCCAAGTATTGTTCCTTAGGTCAAATTACTAAAGCACTTTTCGAGGTGGGCGGTCAATATAGAAGAAACATGTGAGTGTGGAGGAAACTAGTCCATTCCGTTGTGGAATGATTTTCTCCATTTTTTGAATGAAATTCTAAAGCTTTTAATCTCTCGGCGTAGAAGGTTCAGATACTCTTTTTCCTTAACCCCATCTCTTTCCAATCCGTTACAATATGCCAAAATGTTTTGGGTCATAATGTTGATAAAGGCCAAACTCTTCATTCGGGTACTATAAGAACTGCTGGAAGATGCGAGACGAATTTGTTTGGAAATCAAGGTGGCGTCCGCCACCAACGATTTAGAGATATCATCGCGAAAACTGCCATATCGTTTACGAACAAAAGCCTCACGTCCTGACGAGAAGTAAGAAGCAATAGCTTTACTTAAATCCTGAAGGGCCAAGGATTGACTGTACATTTTCTGAGAATCAAAAGAGGCAGATTCCATATTCTTTTTTAGCAATTTTGTACTCATAAAATTAAAAATGAATACCCGAATTACAGTTTTCTTTTTAAAGTATTGAAATACTTTTGCTTTCAATTTTAAGTTTATTGATTACTTTTACTTAAATATGAAAATAGACAAATTAAATTGGGAAATCCTTAACTGTTTGCAACTTGATTCCAGAGAGTCTTTGTCAAGTATTGGACGAAAAGTAGGCCTCACTCCGCCAGCGGTTGCAGAAAGGGTTAAGAAAATGGAAGATGCCGGAATTATTGAGGGCTACCACGCCCAGCTTTCACATGTACATTTGGGGCATCAGTTAAAAGCCGTGATTATGCTTAAAGCATTTCTTGGGAAGCTGAAACCTTTTCTGGAAAAGGTCAAGACCTTTGATGAAATAGTGAACTGCTATCGAATAACTGGAAATGAAAACATTATTATGGAAGTTATTCTTAAAGATCAGAAACATCTCGAAGAGTTTATCGACGCGCTAATTATTTATGGTGAATGTCGCACCCATATTGTATTGTCGGACGTTATCACGAACTCCCCGATAAAAGTCAACTAGGTTTCCTCTGGATAATAGTGTAACTTTAAAATGTTTTCTTGGATTCGGGTTTTGGCCGGATTTTTGTTATGAAAATGCTATGAAAAAAAACCTTCTCGTTCTTTTGGCCTGTCTTATTGTTCAAATGGGCTTAGGGCAACAGTTAGTTCTGAAAAAAGGGAAGATCATCGATTCTTTAAAAATTAATGATTCCATTCCAGATACCTTTTCCCTATATCTTCCGAGAAAATTTGAGACTGAAACCAATTGGCCCTTGCTTCTGGTGATTGATTTGGACAAAAAGGAAAAGGAAACCGTATCATGGTTTGTCCGGGCAGCAGAAAAAGAAGGATATATAATGGCAGCTGTCGATATTAATGATTCCTTGAGTCTGACTAAAAACATGATTAAAACAGGTCAGGTTTTGGAACGTGTTTCGCAAATATTGCCCATTCAAAAGACTCGAATTTATGTTGCTGGTAAAGAATCGGCAGGTAGGTATGCTTCCTTAACTCCGTTGTTTTTGAATGTGATTAATGGGGTAATTTCAATAGGTAGCTCCATACCCAACACTGAAGTTTTAAATCTTAAACGACCATTTCATTTTATAGGGATAGTAGGCAAAAACAATTATGCCTATAAGGACCTGTTGGCTACGGAAAAAGTATTGAATCGAATTAAGTTTCCAAATCAATTGCTGGTTTTCGATGAGAACAATGAGGCACCTAACGGTCCTCTAATTCATAAAGCCCTTCAAATATTTACTCTGAGGGCCATGGGGAAAAAGGAAATCCCGAAGGATTCCTTGTACATCAAGGATGCATATGCTAAAGACATACAAAAAGTGAATGCACTGCGAAGTAAGCAGAACATGCTTCTGGCCGAACAATACCTTGGGGAAATGCTTTCCATCTATGGTGTCCACAAAAATTTGGATTCTTTACGTCAAATACTCAAAGAGGTCAGAAAAAGTAAGACATTTAAGACCATGCGAAGGGCAGAAAACACCTCTTTCTTTAAAGAGTCCCTGTTAAAGGATGAATACGCCTATGACATCGAAGAGGATATCAGAACCCACAATTTCAATAATTTGGGTTGGTGGAATTACCAAATGACAGAACTGGACAAATATATTAATGGAAGTTCCGTACTTGAAAAGCAACTGGGAAATCGCCTAAAGGGATTTGTAAATGCGCTGGCCGAAGATAACATTGAATTGGTTCAATCCGATGCTATAATTGATGAGGATGCCTTGGCTTTCCTATATATGTTAAAAACGATTACGGAACCCGATAATTTTGATTTTTACATGAATATTATCGCCCTCAGCGCCAAAAATGAGGATTTCGGGACTTCGCTTTTCTATTTGGAAGAAGCTCTTAAGGCTGGATTTAAAGATATAGATAGACTTTACAGTCTGGAAAACACGGCTTTACTTCGAATCAATCCAAAGTTTAATGCCCTAATATCAAAATATTTGAAGGGCGCCCGTTATAAAATTATTGAGGAATAACTTTGGGTACTTCGTTTAAGTCCCAATCTATCACAAGACCCCCGGCTAAGGACTCCGCAATTTCTTTTCCATATAAGTGTTCGCAAAGATATAGTGCGGCTTCAAAGCTTTTTGCCCCGCCCGCAGAGGTAATGTATTTGCCATCATGAACGAAAAGAACACTGTCCTTTACCTGGAGTTGAGGAAACATTTTGCGATAGGTATCGATATCGCTGGGAAAGGTTGTAGAAAGAACCTCATTTAAAAGCCCAGCTTTTGCCAATACAAAAGCGCCATCACAATGCGAAGTCATGAATAAGGCACTTTTATCAACTTTCCTAACAAAATTGAGCATAATGCTGTCCTTCAAATCGCTATCTAAATGATGCTCGGCACTTGGAACCACCAATATATCTATTTGTGGAATGGAATCTTGGGTGTAGTCATAATCCGGCAATATACGAACCCCCTCAAATGAGGTGATGGGTTTCAAGGTATTAGCCACGGTAAAAGTATTCATGGCCTTGATATTCTCTCTATACTGGGTATGCTGAAAAATATCAAAAGGAGCGGTAAATTCAGTGTTGTAAACCCCATCCATAATCAAAAAAGCAACATTGTATCTATCTGGTTTTAGATCTGGAAGCTTCCGGAGAGTTTGTTCTTTGTCATTTAATTGCTCTTGTTTCGGGGAACAACAAATTAAAGAAAGGGAAAGAGCCCAAAATAGAAATCTGTTTGACATGGCCGATAATTAATGTAAATGTGTGTTGCAAGATAGCATTACCTTTGATTTGTCCCTTGGTTAAGAAATAAAAAGAATATGAAAAGATATTGGCTTTTGGTAATTCTAATTTTGGCATCATGTCATGGTGGGAAAAAGTACCATGATGAACAACCTCAAATTAGTGCATCTTCTTCTGAATTACAGGAGATAGTTGATTTTCAAAAGGAATTGAACGCAACATTCAAAGACCCCAAAACGTCTCCTTTACCGGATAGACTGCGAAAGAATTTTGAATCCCTTTCTTTTTTTACCCCGGATGTTTCCTACAGGATTATGGCTCGATTTGAAAGGACGCCAGAAGCTGAACCTTTTTTTATGCCCACAACTACAGGTGACAAAACTATGGAAGTGGTTTATGGGATTGCTCATTTTGAATTGAATGGAGAACCGCATCAATTGGAGATTTATCAAACACCAGCTTTAATGACGCAACCACAATATAAAAATTATCTGTTTTTACCTTTTTCCGACGAGACGAACGGTGAGGAAACTTATGGAGGCGGCCGCTATATTGATTTGACCATTCCGGAAGGGGATTCTATTCTTATTGATTTTAATAAGGCCTATAATCCCTATTGTGTGTACAACAAAAAGTACTCCTGCCCTCTAGTGCCAAGGCAAAATTATTTGAGAACTAAAGTGAGAGCAGGAGTGAAAGATTTTATGAAGGAATAAAAAAGCCTTACTCGAGTAAGGCTTTTTGATTTGTATCTTTTCGATTATTAAAAAGAGTATACTGCGGCAAGCAGGAAGGAACCTAAACTTCCATTTAATTCCAAATCGCTGTTTAGGAATACATCCTCAGAAGCACTGTCCAATCTTATTTCAGGTATAATGGTCAAATCTCCAACCTTTGCATTGGCAGTTAGGGTAACTGCAATTACATTCGCATCTCCGTCTGCATCTGCACCAATGCCTGCCACATTTCCAAAACCTTCCATGGCTGCGAAGTACTCACCTCTTAAACCGATAGCAAAATTTTCAGAAGTGGTGTACTGTGGATAAAGGGCCGCTCCATAGAATCCCACTCCATCAGTATCTTGGTATGTCGCATTGATTCCCAAAAAGAAATCTTCAGATACATCAAATCCACCAGTAAAATCCACTTGGAATAAAGAAGATACATCCGTATCCACAAGACCTGTACCATCAAACACTTCATTAAAACCTTGCTTTCCAAATAGGAAGTTCAAGTATTGTCCAGAGTAACCCAGTTGGGCTCCAAAAGATAGTTCACCAAAAGGATTTATATCTGTAAAATCCGTCGGATTCAAGATAGCCAACATGGCACTCCATTCATTTCCTAAATCAAAATCAGCCTTTAAACCTGCATGCGAGAAGGGTCCGTAGGAGAACATGTAAGATGTACTGTAATTGAAGTTGGATGCTGGAGAAATTACTTCATAACCTAAGAACGTATTAAAGTTACCAAAGGTAAGCGTAGTGCTCTCGCTCACATTCCAATATACGTACAACTGGTTAACAATATTTGGAGAACCGAACGGAGAACCAAATACGGCATCTTCTCCTCTTGGTCCAAATACCAAATCGGCTACAAAACCTACTTTATCCCCTTCATAGGAAGCGATTAAGTTAGCCATACCTAAAGCAAAACCTGGATCATTCGCAAATGATGTTCCTGGGGCAGTGGGAAGAAAAGTCCCTACTTGTTCACCACCTATACCAAGTACAGGCACTTCCTTGTTTAAACCGTTAAAGTTAGCACGGTAATACGCATCTACGGTACCACTGAATTCAAACTTTTTCTCTTCCTCTTCTTCTTGGGCAACAGCCATTACAGACACCAATGCCAATGCTGCAAAAGCTAAATTTTTTATGTACTTTGTGTTTATAATCGTTTTCATAATTACATTCTTTTAGGGTTCCTTTCGGAACGTTTAATTGTTTTGTTGAGTTTACTTTGTGAAAAGGTTATACTACGGAGCGTTCTGCCAAACGCTCCGTTCCTTTTTTAGTGCTGGTTCATTCTAAAGTCAGCATAGGCATCCATACCATGTTCGTGGATATCCAAGCCTTCCAATTCTTCTTTTTCGGAAACCCTGAGACCTGCTACTTTTTTAATGACGAATAAGATGATAAATCCGGTTACACTACAGAAGGTTGCTGCAGCACCTACACCAGCCAACTGTACCAAGAATTGGTCGAATCCGGCCATTTGTCCGAAGATACCAACTGCCAAAGTTCCCCAGATTCCACAGATAAGGTGAACTGCTACTGCACCTACTGGGTCATCCAGCTTTAGCTTGTCAATAAGGGCCACACCAGCGACAATAATAATACCTGCCAATAGTCCAATAATAACCGCTTCATTTGGAGACATTTGGTCAGCCCCAGCTGTAATACCTACTAAACCTCCCAAAATACCATTAAGGAACATCGTCAAGTCAAAGTTCTTATATGCAAAGAAAGATGTGATAAATGCAGATACACCTCCAGCCGCTGCTGCCAAAGAAGTGGTCACCAATACCAATGAGGTCAATTCAGGATCTGCGGAAAGCACAGAGCCACCATTAAACCCGAACCATCCTAACCAAAGGATAAGCACACCGGCTGCCGTAAGAGGTAGATTGTGACCAGGAATCGCTTTGGGCTTTCCATCCTCACCGAATTTCCCAATACGGGCACCCAGAAGGAATATGGCAATCAAAGCTCCCCATCCACCAACGGAATGTACCAATGTGGAACCTGCAAAGTCATAGAATCCTTCTGCTTCCCCATAGGAAAGGGAAGAAAGGAAACCACCACCCCATTGCCAAGAACCTACAATAGGATATACAAGGCCTACATAAATAATGGTGAAAACCATGAAGCTTCCTAACTTGATACGTTCTGCCACTGCTCCAGATACAATAGTGGCTGCTGTTGCTGCAAACATACCTTGGAACAAGAAATCTGTCCACCAAGTATACCCGCCATCTGCGTAATCAGGGGTCATACCACCTTCAGGAGCTGCAATACCAAATCCTGCAAATTTCAAAAATCCCGCATCCCCATCTTCAAATCCAGGATACATCAAATTGAATCCTCCTACATAATAAAGGAGTAATCCAACACATATAATAAATACATTCTTAAAAAGTATGTTTACTGTATTTTTTTGACGGGTAAGACCGATTTCCAAAAAGGAGAATCCCAAGTGCATAAAAAACACAAGGCCGGTACAAACCATCATCCATACGTTGTTCGCTGTAAATAATCCTGCGTCCATAATCTAAATATTGTTAGTTAGTTTTTATCTTAGTTAATACCTGCGCTACCGCTTTCTTTGGTTCTTATTCGGTAGGCTTCCATGACATCTGAAACGAATATCTTACCGTCCCCTACATTTCCTGTTGCTGCAGCATCAAGTAAGGTGTTCACGGTACGTTCCAAAAAATCGTCTGAAACCACAATGACCAAATATCTTCTCTGGATATCGGTAGTGCTGTACGAAATACCACGATACACGTGGCCCTGTTTTTCATTTCCAACCCCAGTTACATCCCAGTAACTGAAGAAGTTTACCTCAATTTCATGAAGTGCTTTTTTCACCTCATCAAATTTGGATTTTCTGATAATTGCCTCGACTTTTTTCATATTTAAGTAGTTAATTGATGGGTCAAATATATATGAATTGACAGGAGACCATGAAAAATTATAGGTTGTGTAGAGTATTTTTATTTGTATAAAAAAAATACCCCTACTTTTTTAGGGGTATGTGATTTTAAAAATAGTTTTTTTAAAGATTTGATGATTTTTTCTTAATATATGAAGATGGAAAACCTAATAATCCATCGACAAAGGGTGCTTTTTATGAAAAATGTGCAGATTTTAACAAAAATTAACAGAAAAAAGTAATTTTATAACTAATTGAAAAATCGAACTAGCCATGCCCCAATTGCTACCGCAAGAATACCTATTACAATACTTGAAGCGAGATAAATCAGAAAGGGAAGAAATGCTCCATCCTTTAAAAAAGAGTGCTTTTCAAATGCAAATGCCGAGAACGTTGTGAACCCCCCACATATACCAGTGGCGAAAAAAAGAATACCCTGTTGGGAGAATAGTTGGTTTTTGGAAGCGAGACCCATGACCATACCGATAAGAAGACAACCCAAAATGTTTACGGTGAACGTGCCTAGATAGAAAGAGTCGTTCAGGGAATTAAGAGGCTTTGAAATAAGATAACGAAGCATGCTTCCTAAGCCACCGCCCAGAAAAACAAGAAGGGCCTGTTTCATACCTTAAAGGTACAAACTATACGGCCTTTTTGTACTTAGTTTCAGCAGATTCCTTAGCTAGGAAATTGGTAACCGATGATTCTGAAATTTTTCGAATGGGTTTGCTGAATCTTTCTCTTGCTCCATTAACACTGAAAATCAACAACATAGCGTTTATGGCAAGCAGAATGAATAGAATAGAAAAAAAAGCTATCATTTATTCAGAGGTTATTCTAAAACAAAAGTACGTGTTTTCTTATTGCGAGCGCTTCAACTTCTTATATAAGTTGTAAAAACGTTCATTTTTGTAGGGAAATCAATATAATCGTTAATTTTTAAGGAAATATTTAATTAGGAAGAGGAAAACCACGAATATTATAAATGAAAATAAAATCCAGATAACACCTTTGTAATTTTTGGTATGCAATTTTTTGTCTTTTTGATAGGAGAAAATCATAACTGCTACAAAAACTAGAATAAACAAACAAGCAAAAATCAGTTGTCCTGGGCTGAACATATTTCTATTTTTAGCAAAATTAAGTCAATTACTAAAACCATGAAAAGAAAGATAGAAGCTGTGGAAGAATTTCACAATGCATTCGGATTAGGTGTGTTGCACACCCCTAAAGCCAACTTAGGCCTTGAAAAAAACATGTTACGATATAAACTCATGCGTGAGGAAAATGAGGAATATTTAGAAGCAGCAAAGGATGGAGATTTGGTTGAAGTGGCTGATGCACTGGGAGATATGCTTTACATTCTTTGCGGAACCATATTGGAACACGGTATGCAATATAAAATTGAAGAAGTGTTTGAGGAAATTCAAAGAAGTAATATGAGTAAGCTCGGGCAAGATGGTAAGCCCATTTACAGGGAAGATGGAAAAGTACTTAAAGGGCCTAATTACTTCAAACCGAACATTCAGGAGATATTGGACAAATAAAAAAGGGCACTTAAGTGCCCTTTTTTAGTACTATACCTTAAATCGCCAGCCAAAATTATCTTCAGCTCTATTATATTGGATATCGGTTATTTGCTTTTTAAGTCTGGTAGCGTAGCTGTTCTGAATTTCAGGAAGTTCATAGTCCACGCCCTGATAGCCAAATGCCGCAATAGGAGACACGACCGCCGCGGTACCTGCTCCAAACATTTCTTTTAATGTTCCGTTTTTAGCAGCTTCTACGACTTCAGTCACTGATATTTTTCGTACTTCCGCGGAAATTCCTTCAGCTTCGGCAATCTCTAAAATGCTTTTTCTGGTAATTCCATCCAAAATTCGGTCGTTGGTCGGAGCTGTTATGAGTGTATCATTAATACGGATAAATACATTCATGGCACCAGCTTCCTCGATGAACTCGTGATTATTGTCATCCGTCCAGATAACCTGATGGTAGCCTTCTTCAACCGCAAGCTGGGTTGGATAGAACTGCCCTGCATAGTTACCCCCTGCTTTTGCATATCCCACCCCGCCATTGGCAGCACGGGAGTATGTTTCTTCAATTTTCACTTTTACCTTTCCAGAGAAATAGGCCCCTGAGGGTGCCAAAGCAATAATAAACTTATATCGGTCAGCGGGAGAGGCATGGAATCCCGTTCCGGAAGCGAACATAAACGGGCGAACATAAAGCGAACTCCCTGGGTTTTTAGGAACCCAATCCTTTTCCAATTGCAATAGCGAAGTAAGCCCATCCATGAAATGGCTTTCTGGCAGTTCTGGGATTGCAAGTCTCTTGGCAGATTTATTTAGTCTTTTCCAATTCTCCAAGGGTCTGAACAACCAAACATTGTCAGCTTCATCCTTATAGGCTTTCATGCCCTCAAAAATGGACTGGCCGTAATGAAAAATTTTGGAAGACGGTTCTAACGAAATAGGTCCATAAGGCACAATTTTAGGAGTGTTCCATGAGCCATTTTCATAATCGCAAACCAACATATGGTCGGTGAATGTGTTTCCAAAAGATAGATTATCAAAATCCACATCGTGAATCTTGGAAGTGGCCGCTTTTTCTACGGAAATGTTGTTTACCGTTGCATCCATGACTTAATAAATTAGTCCATAAAATTAGCTATTTATTGTTAGTTTTGGTCTAACCCCTAATTCTAATTGCTATCCTTATTTGGGATAGACTTAAAACTTATTAAAAATGAGGTATTTTAACACTTTCGCTATTACTTTCTTAATGATTTTTGCTGTCTCCTCCTATGGACAAGAAGAAAAAACAGGTAATTTCTATGGTGCAGAGTTCAATATAGAGCAGGACGTTGAATCTATTGCATCCATTACCAATAAATTGGTTTCTACGGATACCATACAAACCCAATTGACAGGTAAAATCAAAGAGGTATGTCAAGTTAAAGGTTGTTGGATGAAGGTGGCCCTTGATAACAACGAAGAAGTTTTTGTTCGGTTTAAGGATTACGGTTTTTTCGTACCTACAGATTCTTCGGATAAAGATGTCGTTATCAATGGCGTCGTATTTACCACGGAGATGTCTATTGAAGACCAAAAGCACTATGCAAAGGATAGTGGGGCCTCCGAGGACGAGATTGCCAAAATAGTTTCACCAAAAAAACAACTTCGTTTTGAGGCAGATGGCGTGCTAATCAATAAATAAAAGTGAAACGTCGCATCATTGAAACTGCTGATGGTTCCAAAACCATTCAAATTGATGAATGGCAGGAACAATACCATTCCAAGCATGGAGCAGTTCAAGAAGCCTACCATGTTTTTATTAAAAACGGTTTAGAGCATGTAAATCTGGATAAGATGAGCATTCTTGAAATAGGTTTTGGGACAGGACTTAATGCTCTGATAACCCTTATTGAAGCACAAAAAAAGAATATTGCTATCAATTACGTAGGTGTGGAGCAATTTCCAGTTGCTTTGGATGAAATACGTCAGTTGGATTACATTTCCGCCTTATCTGCCCAAAGAGTTGAAGAAGAATTTGATTTGATGCATCACTCATCATGGGGACAAAAGGCGGTTATTGCCAAAAATTTTGAGTTGGCCAAACAGCAGAAGGACTTTCGAGAGATCAATGACCGCAGTTTGTTCAACCTAATATATTTTGATGCATTTGGACCCCGAGTGCAACCTGAACTTTGGACCCAAGAGGTGTTTCAAATTATGTATGATGCGCTTAAAGAAGGTGGAGTTTTAGTGACCTATTCGGCGAAAGGTAGCGTAAGACGGGCTATGCAGGCGGTTGGTTTTTTTGTAGAACGATTGGAGGGGCCACCGGGAAAAAGGGAAATGTTGCGAGCTACCAAAAAGTGAAGTATTCCTAAATGACTGTTAAAGTGGAACAGGGTTCTACTCTTAATTTTACTTAAAGTTTAAACATTTGTGTTAAACCTGAATTAATCCCTCAAAAACAGCACTTTAATCCTCTATTTTTGTTTCAAACACACGCTATGAAAGTATTGATAACTGGAGCAACAGGATTGGTTGGCAAAGCGATTACCAAAGTTTTGCATCAACACGATATTCCAGTTAATTATTTAACTACGCGACAGGAAAAAATCGTCTCCTCGGATAGGTATCAAGGGTTTTTATGGAATCCATCCAAGGGAGAAATTGATTTGGCTTGTTTTGATGGAGTCACTTCAATTATCAACTTGGCAGGTGCTACTATAGCTAAAAAATGGACTCCCTCTTATAAGGAAAAAGTGCTGTCCAGTAGAATTGATAGTCTTTCCACACTGAGTAAAGGTTTGGATAACATAGATTCTTCCAGGATTGAACATTTTGTTTCAGCCTCTGCCATTGGAATATACCCTAGTTCACAAATTGACTTATGCGACGAAAAAGATGTAGGGGTCGATGACAGCTTTTTGGGTCAAGTGGTTCAGAAATGGGAAGAAAAGATAAATGAATTCAAAAAGTACTCGTTCAATGTCTCCATCCTAAGAATTGGAATTGTACTGTCCAATGAAGGGGGCGCACTCCCTAAAATGGCCAAGCCGATAAAAAACCTTGCCGGTGCGGTAATGGGCAGTGGGGAACAATGGCAGTCGTGGATTCATATTGATGATTTAGCCGAAATGTTTGTTTTTGCTATCACCAATAACCTGAAAGGTGTTTTTAATGCTGTTGCGCCGAATCCGGTGACCAATGAGAAAATGACAAAGGAGTTGGCCAAAGTATTGAAAAGACCACTTTTGTTGCCCAATGTTCCTAGGTTTGCCATGAAGCTACTTCTAGGTGAGATGTCTTATTTGCTTTTTGCAAGTCAACGGGTTTGTAGCAAACGCATAGAGAAACAAGGATTTGTCTTTACCTATTCAAATATTGGGTCTGCTTTGGAGCATCTTTTGGGGTCAAGTAATCCTAGACCCGATGATTCGTTGGTCCCCTTGGATAAAGAATACGCTTAGCAAACCATAAGTTTAAAGATTCTTAAGCCGCCTTTTGGCGGTTTTTTCTTGTTTTCCTGTGACATTTTGACATTTTCGGACAAATGGCAGTACTTTTGCCACTTCAAAAACGAAAAAACGAAACCCAAATATGGATAAGAAAAGTAAAGTTGAGGAAATGGAAGGAGAAACAAAAGATACTCAGTCCGTTGAAAGCCCTGAACTGAACGAAGATATCGTGGAAGAAGGTAGCATGGAAAAAGAGGTTGAACTTTCCGAAGAAGAAAAACTCAAGGAGGAATTGGCTAAGGAAAAGGATAAGTTTTTGCGTCTTTTTGCGGAGTTTGAGAATTTCAAGAAGCGTACCTCCAAAGAAAGAATGGACCTTTATAAAACAGCTGGTCAAGAGGTAATAGTTGCCCTGTTACCGGTAATGGATGATTTTGATAGGGCTTTGAAAGAGCTTTCCAAATCTGAGGATACGGAAATGTATAAAGGAGTGGAACTTATCAATACGAAATTCAGGGAAACTTTGAAGAATAAGGGATTGGAACAGATTGAGGTAGGCGAAGGTGATGCCTTTGATGCCGAAGTTCACGATGCCATAACCCAAATACCAGCTCCCAACAAGAAAATGAAAGGGAAAATCATAGATGTCATTGAAAAAGGATTTAAGTTGGGGGAACGTATCATACGACATCCAAAAGTGGTAGTGGGTAACTAAACAAAACCGATGAAGGAGGATTTTTACGAAATATTGGGCGTTGCCAAAGGAGCTTCCGCCGCTGAAATCAAAAAAGCATATCGCAAGAAAGCGATAGAGTATCACCCGGATAAAAATCCAGGAGATACAAAGGCGGAGGAAATGTTCAAAAAAGCAGCTGAAGCCTATGAAGTTCTGAGTGATCCCGACAAGCGTGCCAAATATGACCAGTTCGGGCACGCCGCTTTTGAAGGAGGAGCAGGATTTGGCGGCGGCGGTATGAACATGGATGATATTTTCAGCCAATTCGGTGATATTTTTGGAAGTGCTTTTGGTGGAGGTTTTAGTGGATTTGGTGGTTTTGGCGGAGGTCAACGTCGAGTAAAGGGTAGCAATCTGCGTATTCGGGTAAAGCTGACATTGGATGAAGTAGCCAACGGAGTCGAGAAAAAAGTCAAGGTAAGAAGAAAGATTCAGGCCGAAGGGGTAACCTATAAAACTTGCCCTACCTGTAATGGAAGTGGTCAGGTAACCAAGATTGCCAATACCATACTAGGTAGAATGCAGACTTCCACTACTTGTAATACTTGTGGGGGCTCAGGTCAGATTATAGATAAACGTCCAAGTGGAGCAGATGCACAGGGACTACAATCAGTTGAAGAAACCGTTTCCATTAAGATACCGCCAGGCGTTGAAGAAGGTATGCAACTTAAGGTCTCAGGTAAAGGAAATGGGGCCCCAGGCAACGGAATTCCTGGCGATTTATTGGTAGCCATTGAAACTCAAGAGCACCCCACCCTAAAAAGGGAAGGTGATAACTTGCATTATGATTTATATATCAGTTTCTCCGAAGCGGTACTGGGAAGTTCCAAGGAAATTGATTCGGTAGGGGGCAAGGTGCGAATCAAACTGGAATCAGGAATCCAATCCGGCAAAATATTGAGATTGCGCGGCAAGGGAATTTCCAATATTAACGGATATGGGAGTGGCGATTTACTGGTGCATGTGAATGTTTGGACACCAAAAGAACTGAGCAAAGAACAAAAAGAGTTTTTCGAACGGATGCAGAATGACGAAAATTTTGTTCCAAAACCTCAAAAATCTGATAAATCTTTCTTTGAAAAGGTTAAAGATATGTTCTCATAGCGATTAAAAGTTTTCCGTTCAAATAAAAAACGTATATTTGACTTTGATGTTGGGAAACCAATATCTAATTTTCTTTTTCATAGCAATTTTTTTCCCATCCTTGAATTTTTTTAAGGGTGGGTTTTGTTTTTATAGCCCCATCCTCTTTCTGTACAAATACATATCTTTGGAAAAATTGTTTGGATGCATCACATTTTAGTTGCTCAAAATGTCTCCAAATCTTACGGAGACTTTAAAGCATTGAGCGACATATCCTTGGAAATCCCTGAAAATAAAATTTACGGTCTATTGGGCCCAAATGGGGCTGGAAAAACCACTTTTATCCGAATTATTAATCAAATTCTTTATCCAGATACGGGACAGTTGATGTTTGATGGAAAACCCCTGGCTCCTCAACATATTGCCTCCATTGGATACCTGCCCGAGGAGCGTGGACTGTACAAAAGTATGAAGGTGGGTGAACAAGCCCTGTATTTAGCTCAACTTAAGGGATTGGGTAAAGCCGAGGCAAAAAAGAGATTGAAAGAATGGTTTGAGCGCTTTGAAATTGGGGAATGGTGGGACAAAAAAATTCAAGAACTGTCTAAGGGGATGGCGCAAAAAATACAGTTTATAGTGACCGTTTTGCACCAACCCAAACTTTTAATTTTTGATGAGCCGTTTAGCGGATTTGACCCTATAAATGCCAACATTATCAAGGATGAAATATTGAGGCTAAAAGAAGAAGGTACCTCCATAATTTTTTCGACACATAGAATGGAATCTGTTGAAGAGTTGTGTGAATATATCGCACTGATTCATAAATCGGAGAAAATCTTGGATGGTAAACTATCGGAAATCAAGAATGCCTACAAAAACAATGTTTTCAATGTGTCACTTCAGACAAAAGAAGGTTCCAAAGATAAATTCCTTGAGGTTGAGGAGAAATTCAATGTAATTTCATCCAATGCACATGCGGAGGAAAGCACTTGGTCTATGTCCGTTCAACTGCCTTCCAGTGATACCCGTGGGGTTTTGACTGAACTTTCGAAATATGGAAATGTGAGCAGGTTCGAGGAAGTCATTCCATCCGCAAACGATATTTTTATCCAAACCGTTAATGGAAAAGAGCATCATGGATAAGCTGAGGTTAATAATCAAACGGGAGTATTTGGCCAAGGTTCGGAACAAATCGTTTATTGTGATGACGATTTTGAGTCCAATCTTAATTGTGGGCATGATTCTTTTGATAGTGTATCTTACCAAGGTAAATGATGCAGAAAAACGTATTGTCACGGTATTGAATGAAAGCTCTTACTTCAACAATCAATTCAAACCGGACGAAAGTGTTGCCTACATACATTTTAAGGATATTTCCCTTACTCAGGCGAAGGACTCCACAATGTCTTTAGGTTACTTTGGGTTGTTGCACATACCCAGTGGAAGTGATATGGAGCATGTAGCAAGGGATACGTATCTCTACACCAAAGAAAATCCGAATACAACCATAACGGAGCGATTGGAACGGATTTTTCAGAAAAGATTGCGGATGAAAAGATTGCAGGAACTTGGCGTATCGTCCGATGAGTTTACTGGAATTGAAAAGCCCTTTGTGATGAACCTGGCCACTTTTGACGGCCAAAAAAGCATCAAAGGAATTACGGAAATCAAAGCAATTATTGGAGGGGCTTTTGGTTATGCCATCATGATGTTTATCATTATTTACGGTGGATTTGTAATGCGAAGCGTTATTGAAGAAAAAACAAGTCGAATTATTGAGGTGATTATTTCTTCTGTGAAGCCCTTTAAGTTAATGTTGGGTAAAATCGTTGGAACTTCCTTGGCTGGCTTAACACAATTCATTATTTGGATTGTTTCCGCATCTTTATTATTGATTTTATCAGTTGCCCTATTAGGGATTGACCCGTCTGTGTTGACAACAGACAACACCTTATCGACAACAGCAATTAATGGAGTATCCGAATTGCCAACCTCCGGTTTAGAAGGCGATGCGTTGGTGTATGCAAGGGAAATAATAAATATTCCGTGGGCACTCCTGATAGGTTCGTTTTTGATTTATTTCATTTTGGGCTACCTTATTTATAGTTCCATTTATGCAGCAATCGGCGCTGCTGTGGACAACGAAACAGATACACAACAGTTCATTTTCCCCATTATTCTGCCCTTAATGTTGGCGATTTATGTCGGTTTTTTTTCGGTTTTTAGCAATCCACACGGTCCTATTGCCGTAGGCTTTTCCCTATTTCCCTTAACTTCACCCATAGTAATGCTCATGAGACTCCCTGGAGGCATTGGGGAGGGCGGTGTTCCCTTATGGCAGTTATTGCTTTCCATTGCGCTTTTGATTGGGGCATTTCTGGGGATTGTTTGGTTAGCTTCCAAGATTTACCGTGTAGGGATTTTAATGTATGGTAAGCGCCCAACCTATAAAGAATTGTTTAAATGGTTGAAGTATTAGAATGCGATGCAAGACGGTACTGAAGAAATAAAGGAAATCATCCAAGAGGATATTTGGGGTTCAGTAAAGGAGTTCCTCAATTGGGGTATTCATATTGGGGAAGGTGAAAAATCCATTCATCTTACTTTGGGTCTTTTATTACTGCTGACCGTTTCCATCGTGGCAACAAAATTGCTGTTAAAGTGGTCCCGCTATCTGGTAACCCGAAAAATGGAACCTGAGGACAAGCAAAAATTTGCAAGCGTTTTCAAGTTTGTAAACTATGTCCTTTACTTAATCGTTGTTTTATTTACCCTTAGTGGTGCTGGGATAAATATCACCCTTATTATTACCGCATCAGCGGCACTGTTTGTAGGATTGGGATTGGCACTCCAAGAGTTTTTCAAGGATATTCTGGGAGGCATTTTTATCATCTTGGACAAGTCCCTTCAGGTAGGGGATATTGTGGAGGTGGATGAAAAAGTGGGCAAGGTATTTGAAATCAAATTGCGTACTACCAGGGCGCTAACGCGGGATGACAAGGTTGTGGTCATTCCCAACCATAAGTTTATAAGCGACATCGTTTTTAACTATACCCAGAACCACCGAACTACACGCGAGAGTGTTCATGTTGGGGTGGCCTATGGAAGTGATGTAGAACTCGTTACAAGATTGCTTGAAGAATCGGTTAAGGAACACAAGAAAGTGCTCAAGAAACCGTTACCCTTTGTACTCTTTAATGATTTTGGAGATTCTGCTTTAATGTTTTCCATCAACTATTTCATTAATGATAGTTTTGTAGACCCGCGAATAAAAAGTGATATCCGATATAGCATCAATAAAAAGTTCAAGGAAAATAACGTAACCATCCCTTTCCCTCAGAGGGATATCCATATATTTCAACATCAGAAATCTCAAAACAATACCAACTCGGATAACCCGTAATAAGCTCTCCGGCATTTTGTGTCTAATCGGATTCTTTCTGGCACAGATGTCTTTTGGGCAGAGTACGGATATTTTACGGGTGGAATATTTGAACATCCCTGAAAATGACACAGGAATCAAAACCCAACGGTATAAGTTTTTGTTCAATCTCCCTATAAAACTCAATGAGAAAAAAGACTACCTAGTAACCGGTCTGGAATACAATAGATTTGATGTTGGATATTCCCAAAACTTCCCTTTTGACCAAAGTGAGTTGAATCGGTTTCATGTGATAGATTTAAATCTGGGATTTATTACCAAATGGAATGAAAATTGGAACTTTGTCGGCATCTTCACTCCAAGACTGGCATCTAACTTTACCAATGGTGTCCAAACCAGTGATCTTTTTTTGAACGCCACCGCCACTTTGTGGAAGGAGAATCAGCAAGCCAGCAAGCCCTTTCGGATAGTACTCGGTTTATCTTATAATAGCACCACGGGATTACCAATTCCCCTTCCTTTGATTAGCTACTATCGTCGTTTTCATCCCAAATGGTCTTATACTTTGGGGATTCCCCGCTCAAGGTTTGAGTACCACCCTTCACCAAAACATACTTTTGGGTTTACACTTTTGCTGGACGGTTATTTTATTAATATTCAAAATGATATCGCCCTGCCCGATAATCAAATAGGTTCCAGAATATCTCTTTCCGCGCTGGTGGGAGCTTTTGGGTATCAATACCACCTTTCCAAACGAGCTTCACTATTTGCTTTGGTCGGTCGTTCCATCGAACAAATAGGAGAGCTAAGAAATGATGATAGAAGCGCTGTTTTTTTGTTGAATGAGGAAGCAAATCTTTATATTCGAACAGGTTTCAAAATCTCAATCTTTTAAATAGAAAAATATGTCTAGAATATTGGTGATAGAAGATGAATCTGCTATACGTCGGGTTTTGATAAAGATATTGAGCGAAGAAAACGATGCCTACCAAGTTTTTGAGGCGGAAGACGGCTTGAAGGGGATGGAAATTATCAAGAAAGAAGACTTCGATTTGGTATTGTGTGACATAAAAATGCCCAAAATGGATGGCGTCGAGGTTCTGGAGGCGGCCAGACAGATAAAACCGGAAATTCCTTTTATTATGATATCAGGTCACGGTGATTTGGATACCGCCGTGAACACCATGAGATTGGGTGCATTCGATTATATTTCCAAACCACCAGACTTAAACCGGCTGCTGACTACGGTACGAAATGCCTTGGATAGAAAGGAATTGGTAGTGGAAAATAAAATCCTGAAGAAAAAGGTCTCCAAAAATTACGAGATGATTGGGGAAAGTAAGGAGATTGGGGCCATTAAGGATATGATTGAAAAAGTAGCTCCCACAGATGCGCGGGTTCTGATTACAGGCCCCAATGGAACCGGTAAAGAATTGGTGGCCCATTGGCTGCATCAAAAGAGTGCACGTTCCTCTTCTCCATTTATTGAGGTGAATTGTGCGGCTATTCCATCTGAACTTATAGAAAGTGAACTTTTTGGCCATGTTAAAGGTGCATTTACATCCGCAGTAAAGGATAGGGCAGGGAAGTTTGAAGCGGCCAATAAAGGGACCATTTTTTTGGATGAGATAGGGGATATGAGCCTTTCGGCACAGGCCAAAGTTTTAAGGGCACTTCAGGAAAATAAGATTTCAAGGGTAGGTACCGATAAGGACATCAAAGTGGATGTGCGTGTGCTAGCAGCTACAAACAAAGACTTGAAAAAGGAAATATCCGAAGGAAATTTTAGGGAAGATCTCTATCATCGTTTGGCGGTTATTTTAATAAAGGTTCCCGCCCTTAACGATAGACGCGATGACATCGCTTTGCTGATTGAGCATTTTGCCATAAAAATAGGTGAAGAGCAGGGTACGGCAACAAAGGCGTTTTCTAAAAAAGCGGTTGAACTTTTAAAAGGGTACGACTGGACTGGAAATGTCCGCGAACTAAGAAATGTGGTTGAACGCCTCATAATTCTGGGAGGTCAAGAAGTTTCAGAAGAAGATGTCAAGCTGTTTGCCAGTAAATAAACTACTCACATTCTTTAAGTTTGGCCAACGCTTCTTTTGTAATGGTTTTTACCCTTTGATGATAGATTTTCTTTGGTTTGGTTAAATCGGTATTTAAAAGGGTTATACTGGCGTTGTTGTAGGTTTTTTTAATAAATCTTTTCGCTTCGGCGCAATCCAACTGATTTACAATATTATCGATGGAAATTTCAAAATTCTTAAGCCCATTATGGATTTGTTGTTCGAGAAGTTTACCCTCGGGCAATAAAATTCCTCCTTGGGCTTCCATCACCTCTTTAGTATTTAAGACCAGCATAGTATCTCCATAAACATCGCTAATACTTAGGCCATAGTCTTCTAGTTCTTTAATCCCTTTTAAGGTATTTTTCAGTGCTTTTTGTAGCGCTTCCTTGGAAGATGGGTGGGTCTCGGCCCTAGTAGCCTCCTTAAGATTATCAAGGACATCATCCAGACTGGATATGGCTTCTTGACAACCACAGGCTTCAAAGTTGGACCTGGTTTTTTCTATGCCATTAATGGCTTTGTAAGCATAGTATTTAGTGATTTGAAGTTCAGTGGCGGAAATGGCGGTCTCTGTCTGGTCCTTAATGTATTCCATATTGGAATTGGCATATTCGCAGGCATTGGAATTCTTTACAGAAGCCATAGAAAAAAGGCTTTGTATACCAATAGCGAAGACAATAAAAAGGTCAAATTTCCTTGATTTCATAACGGCAGATTTGGGACTACGCGCCTGAGCTTTCACTAAATTAACGTAGAATCACATTTACAATTGAATAAAATCGATGAAAAACGGCGTAAAACTGTCAAAAGTAATTCCATCGATGAACTGCATTTTATAGCTTACATACCAGATATATAAAAAACTGTATATTCATTTCATGGAATACATCAAATCAAACACTTACAAGGTAGAGGGTGAAAAAAAGCTTTTGGAAGCCGCCACATTTGAAGATTTTGGAAAATCGGACAAACAGTTAAAAAAGGATTTAGAGAAGTTGAGAAAGGAACTGGGCGAGTTTCAAGATACCTTATATGCCCATGGAAAATATGGGGTTCTAATATGTTTACAAGGCATGGATACTGCAGGCAAGGACAGTCTGATTCGTGAGGTTTTCAAGGATTTCAACGTAAGGGGAGTGGAGGTGCATAGTTTTAAGGTTCCTACGGATTTGGAGCTTAAGCATGATTATTTATGGAGACATTACATTGCCCTGCCCGAACGTGGAAAATTTAGCGTTTTTAACCGAACGCATTACGAAAATGTATTGGTGACCAAGGTACATCCCAATTATATCCTTTCGGAAAATATTCCTGGGGTGGATACAGTCGATGATATTGATTCTGGGTTTTGGGAGAAAAGATATCGTCAAATCAATGATTTCGAAAGGCACGTTGCTGAAAACGGAACGCTCATTTTTAAATTTTTTCTACACCTATCCAAGGAGGAACAGCGGCAAAGACTGTTGAGACGACTGCGGTTGAAGGAAAAAAACTGGAAATTTTCACCAGGAGATTTGAAAGAACGCAAACTATGGGAAAAGTATCAGGAGTGCTATGAAGAGGCCATCAATAAGACTTCAAAACCGCAAGCACCATGGTATATCATTCCTGCGGACAATAAAAGGGCCGCACGCGTAATCGTTGCAGGCATTTTGTTAGAAGCGTTAAAAAAGTTTAAAGATATAGAAGAACCGGAGTTAGAGGATGAAATAAAGGCTAACTTAGAGTTTTTTAAGCAAGAATTGGAAAAGGAAAGTACATGAAAAAAGGAATATTCATATGGCTTCTAATAAGCTCCTTGGCCTTCTCACAGACGGAGGATGAAAAACAACTGAGAGCTATTTACGATGCAGTCTTAACCAATGGAAAATCCTATGATTGGCTTAACTACCTATCGAATCAGATTGGTGGACGTCTTTCAGGCTCCGTTGAGGCCCAACAAGCTGTGGAATATACCAAAGGTCAATTGGATTCTTTAGGTTTGGACAGAGTGTGGCTTCAACCTGTTATGGTACCCAAATGGGTTAGGGGAACTCCTGAGTTTGCTTATTTTGAGACCAAACCAGGATTGACCACAAATATCCCTATTACGGCTTTGGGAGGTTCTGTTGCAACGCCGGATATCGGAATTAAAGCCAGTATCGTTGAGGTGCAGGGCATTGAGGATTTGGAAAAATTGGGCAGGGCCAATATTGAAGGAAAAATAGTGTTCTACAATCGACCCATGGACCCAACTCAAATAAGTACATTCAAAGCATATTCTGGCTGTGTGGATCAACGCTATTCAGGAGCGGCCGAGGCTGGAAAATATGGAGCGTTAGGAGTTATTGTGAGGTCGATGAACCTTCGACAGGATGATTTCCCCCATACTGGTTCCATGAGCTATGGAGATACCCCAGTGCAGGACCGGATTCCTGCCGCAGCGATTAGCACAAATGGTGCCGAATTGTTGAGCACGACATTAGCTTTGAATCCTGAAATCAAATTCTACTTTAAGCAAAGTTGCAAACAACTACCAGATGTTGAATCATACAATGTCATAGGAGAAATAAAAGGCTCCGAATATCCAAATGAAATAATGATTGTGGGGGGGCATTTGGACTCATGGGATTTAGGTGATGGTGCTCATGATGACGGTGCAGGTTGTGTTCAGAGTATGGAAGTACTTCGTTTATTGAAAGAAACAGGATACAGACCTAAGCGCACTATTCGCGTTGTTCTCTTTATGAATGAGGAAAATGGATTAAGGGGTGGAAGAGAATATGCAAAAATAGCCAAGCAAAAAAATGAAAGACATGTATTTGCCCTAGAGAGCGATGCCGGTGGATTCACGCCTAGAGGTTTTTCGTTTGATTGCTCTGATGAGGATTTTGAACAAATCCTGGGATGGAAAAAGCTTTTTGAACCCTATTTAATCCATATGTTCCTTAAAGGAGGTAGTGGGGCTGACATCGACCCATTAAAAGATGAAGGTATAGTCTTGGCAGGACTAAGACCGGATTCCCAAAGGTATTTTGACCATCACCATGCGGAAAACGATACCTTCGAGCATGTAAACCAGCGCGAATTGGAACTAGGTGCGGCAACTATGGCCAGTTTGGTATATCTTATGGATAAATACGGAACCACATCCATAAAAAAGGTCAAGGGCTAAGCTAGCCACTTTGGTTGGCTTAAAGTGCATTTATTCCAGTACACTGCCCTGTTCATCAAGTTTAAGAAAAGGATTAAAGGCGATTTCCCAAAGATTGCCATCCAAATCGGAAACATAACCACTATATCCACCCCAATGGACCTTTTGCGGTTTCTTGACGATTTCGACGCCCTTAGCTTTTAAATTCTCAAAGATTAGGCCAACTTCACCTTCAGACCTGGTATTATAGGCTAAAGTAAACCCTTTGAATCCCATACCTTTTGAATCTACCGTAGCATCATCGGCCAATTCATTTTTCTTGTATAGGGAGAGTAGTATGCCATTTAGGGTAAAAAATGATATATACTCGTTACTGGATTTTGATTTTATCCAACCAAATTGGGTTTCATAAAAATGGGTTGATTTTTCTAAATCAGAAACACCTAAGGTGACTATAGTCAAGCGCTGTTCCATGGGATGATATTTTTTCTTTCAGATATGATAAGATTTCGGACAGAAAGGTCCAGTGAAAAAAGCAAATCGCTATAATCGAATAGCAACGTAATTATCACTTTTTCAACATATTATTTAGTCAATAAAACCTGCAAAAACTCCTATCTTTGCAGCCTTCTTATAAAGAGGACCAATTATAAAAATTGATAAGAGATATAGTTATGCAAGACGGAATTTACGCAAAATTCAACACTGGTAAAG
Organism: Flagellimonas sp.; assembly: GCF_965601775.1. Taxonomy (GTDB): domain Bacteria; phylum Bacteroidota; class Bacteroidia; order Flavobacteriales; family Flavobacteriaceae; genus Flagellimonas. Next base: position 2,602,643 of record NZ_OZ271837.1, on the reverse strand, counting down.
GAGAAATTCTAGTAAAATTAACCCACGATAAAACCCCTGGAACGGTAGGTAATTTTGTGGCGTTGGCAGAGGGAAGTATGGAAAATTCAGCGAAACCTCAAGGCAAGCCTTATTATGATGGACTTAAATTCCATAGGGTAATTGCCGATTTTATGATTCAAGGGGGTTGTCCTCAGGGAACGGGAACAGGAGACCCAGGGTACAAATTTGATGATGAATTCCACCCAGAACTAAAGCATGACGCACCTGGAATTCTTTCCATGGCGAATGCCGGGCCGGGCACCAACGGGAGTCAGTTCTTCATTACCCACGGACCAACTCCATGGCTGGACAATAAGCATACGGTTTTTGGTCATGTGGAGTCAGGACAAGAAGTTGTGGATGCCATTGCTCAGGGAGATTCCATCGATTCTTTGGAAATTGTAAGGGTTGGAAGTGAAGCCGAAAACTGGAATGCTATTGAAGCATTTCGAGTTTTTGAAGGAGCACGCGAAAAAAGAATAGCAGAAGCTAAAGCAAGAGCAGAAGCTGAAATGGACAAGTTGGCGGCAGGTTTTGAAAAAACCGACAGCGGGTTGCGATATCAAATCATAAATAAAGGTAACGGCATTCAAGCCGAAAAAGGAAAAACGGTATCCGTTCACTATGAAGGGAGTCTTTCAAACGGTCAAGTATTTGATTCTTCATACAGTCGAAATCAGCCTATTGATTTTTCTTTAGGAATTGGACAGGTAATCCCAGGTTGGGATGAAGGAATTGGTCTTTTAAAAGTTGGAGACAAGGCGCGTTTTGTGATTCCTTCTCATTTGGCGTATGGAAGCGCAGGAGCTGGTGGAGTGATTCCTCCAGATGCCACCTTAATTTTTGATGTAGAACTTATGGACGTGAAGTAATTACGTTGATATTAATCAGTAAAGAAAAACGTAATAAAAAAGAAAAGCTCCTAATTAGGAGCTTTTCTTTTTATTTGGATCTGTTAACACTTACCAGTAAGAGGCAAGCATTTAAGAAAAGCAAAATAAGTAGTACTGTAAAAAAAGTTTGCATGGTCTACTAGTTTATTAATACGTCGGGGGCTGCGCTCTATTAGTATAACAACTGAACGGGTTTAAACCCTACTTATTGTCTATAATTGTCTGTACGCTAGAATTTTGGACACTTTTCCATAGGAAAAGTCACTTTTTGGCCCGGTTGACACTTAGTACCAGTAGCACCATATTCAACAGTAAAAGGATAAGGAGTACTCCAAAGAAAGTATTCATAGGTGTTGTCGATTTAAAGGTTATTGTTGTTGCGTTTGTCTATAGATTAGATATCGAATATTGAGGAGGTTGCGTGGTTTAGGTTAAAATATAGATACGTCAGTCTAGGCATAAAAAAAGCCCTCCATTTGGAGAGCTTTAATTTGTTTAATGCGTATGACTTACGCTGTCGGGTCAGGAGTCAGTCTAAGATATGGTTTTACTTCATCCACACCTGCCGTGAACATTTCTTTTGCTTCATCCGTTGGGATGGAAGGACTTACTACGACTTTATCTCCATGTTCCCAATTGGCTGGCGTAGCCACTTTGTGATACGCAGTCAATTGAAGTGAATCGATAACGCGTAACAATTCATAGAAATTACGACCTGTCGAAGCAGGATAGGTCAAAATCAACTTGACCGTTTTATCCGGTGCAATAATAAATACGGAACGTACGGTTAAAGTATCATTGGCATTAGGATGGATCATATCATACAAATCAGACACTTTTCGGTCCACATCGGCAATTATGGGAAAATTGACCGTGGTATGTTGAGTCTCGTTGATATCCTGTATCCATTCATTGTGTGATTCAACACCATCCACGCTAAGCGCTATCATCTTTACATTTCTTTTTTCAAACTCACCTTTAAATTTGGCGGCAGTGCCCAATTCAGTAGTGCAAACCGGAGTAAAATCTGCTGGGTGGGAAAAAAGAATACCCCATCCTTCGCCCAAATAATCATAAAAATTCAATGATCCCTCTGAGGTCTCCACGGTAAAATCAGGAGCGATATCCCCTAATCGAATAGTAGCCATAATATTTGTTTTTAATTGATTGAACTAATGTTTTACAAAGTTAGACTATGAGATTTCATGCCCATTTTTACGCAGTTAAAAGTGTATTAAAGTTTCATGGATTAAAAGCAATTGATAGTTGTGCAAAAATGATTCTTTAGTAATTTAGGGCATGGAAAATGAACAACTGGAAAAGCTTAGGTATCCGATAGGAAAATATCAGGTTCCGGAAACCATTACTGAGGAACATTTACAAACATGGATAACTGTTTTGGAGGAACTCCCCAAACGTCTTGAAAATGCAGTTTCTGGGTTTTCAGAAGAGCAATTGGATACCCCTTACCGACCTGGGGGTTGGACCGTAAGACAACTTGTGCACCATGTTTCGGATAGCCACCATAACAGCTATGTTCGATTTAAATGGGGACTTACCGAAGATAATCCCATGATTAAGGCCTACTTTGAAAAAGAATGGTCAGAGTTGTTCGATTCCAAAACTGCTCCTATCCAAATGTCTTTGGACCATCTCAAAGCGGTCCATTTCAAATTGGTTTATTTATTGAAGGGCCTGACCAAAGAGCAACTTAAACGCACTTTTAGACACCCAGAAGGCAATGTGGAAAGTACTTTGGCAGAAAATATTGGAAGGTATGCATGGCACAGTAATCATCATTTTGCCCATCTTCAAAATTTGATTGAAAGGGAAGGATGGTAGTCTAGATTTCTTTGGTCAAAACAAGCATAGGTCTTTCTTCCTCAATGGCGTTTGGTAGCGCAAGTCTGGATTTCTTGTGGATGACAAAGCCATTCTTTAGATAAAAATTCAAGGCAGTGCCGTTTTGCATAGTGTCCAACCAAACCAATCTCTTTCCCAAGTTTCGTGCATAATCTTCCAGGATTTCCAGCAATTGGTAACCATATCCCTTTCCTGAATGCTCTTGAAGGAGATAGATTTTTTGAATCAATAGCGATGATTATTCATCATAGGCATCTAGCGATTTGTTCTTGATGATTTTGACGATTCCTATGACCACTTCTCCCACTTTGACCAAAAAGTGCTCTACGTTGTCATCAGCCAGGTCCTCTTCCATGATGTGTCTGGTGAAACTCTTGGAAATGTACGGAGCAGGGTCTTGATTTTTCCATAAATGCAGATAATGCTGCTTGTAAGAGGTAATCCCCACTGTGATGTAAACTTCAAATAAATCGTCGGAAACGGATTCCAGATAGACCATGAATTACGGATTTTCTCCTCCTTCGGGACCATAAAAAAGCACCCAAGTAGCAAAATCTTCACTAAAATTCTCAAATCGATGTTCAACCCCAGCGGGAACGAATAAAAAATCTCCGGGCGCAAAAGTGTGGCGCTTATCGCCATTGATGAATTCGCCAGTCCCAGAAATAATCACATATACTTCGTCACGGGAATGGGGCTGTTGCAAATCGACCTTATGTGGCTTATATACCTCTAATTGCAAGGTGCCATGCTCAAATAAATTGAGGAAGAGCGATTCACTTTTTTCCAGTTTACGAAGAGCTTCAGATGTACTTACTTTCATTGGGTAGAATCAATTTTGGATCTTCCACTTTATATTGCAACCAATACTTGGTTTTTGCAGCTCGTCTATTTGTTTTCCTTCCAATAAGGCATCCATCGCGTTTCGCAAGTCCTTACCGGTAACGGGAAGCCCATTCCCCGGACGGGAATCATCCAACTGCCCCCGGTATACGAGTTTTAAGGCATCATCAAACAGATAGAAATCAGGGGTGCAAGCGGCATCATAGGCTGTGGCGACTTCTTGGGTTTCATCGTATAGGTAAGGAAAAGAGTAATGCTCCTCCTTAGCTTTTACTTTCATCAAATCGGGACTATCTTGGGGATAATTTTCTATATCATTGCTGGAAATGGCAACAAAGCGTATTCCCTTTTTTTGATATTCCAATCCTAACTGGGAAATTTCTGGATTTACGTGAACTACGAATGGGCAATGGTTACATATAAACATGATGACGGTCCCTTTTTCACCTTTTGCAGTGTCCAAGGAGACCATAGTGTCCGTTATGGTATCCATAAGTTCAAATTTGGGAGCGGTTGTGCCTAAGGGAAGCATATTGCTTGGTGTTCTTGCCATGGTTTACTATTGATTTTATAGATTAACAGCTAGTCAAATGCTAAAGCATCATGTTTTACATGAGTTCGTTTAGTCTAAAAATAAAAAACGACCTGATTTACAGGTCGTTTTTCTCAAATTTTTAAGAGGGTTGGTTAAATATCGTCGAAATTCACATCCGTAAAGTTTCCGGATGCTGTACCGTTGCTTTCCGAGTTATCTTCCTCTTTCTTGTAATCCTTTTTATGTCGTTCAGAAATTACTTCAATTCCTTTTTCATCAATGATGTAGTCCATCATTTCTTCCATTATTTCCTTAAAAGCCGTAAAATCCTCTTTGTAAAGATAAATCTTATGTTTTTTGTAATGGAAAGACCCATCATCATGGGTAAATTTCTTGCTCTCGGTTATGGTTAGATAGTAATCACCAGCTTTGGTACTTCTGACATCAAAAAAGTAGGTTCTCCTTCCTGCCCGTAGGACCTTGGAATATATTTCTTCCTGGTCCATTATTTCTTTATCACTCATAAAGTAAAGATATGTGTTTAGCGCTTTGGCGAATAATTCTACCAAAAATGTAAAAAAAATGCTAATTCAGCAACTTTTTTGCTATTCTTTCTCCGAGAGTTGGGTCATGTAGAGTTCTCTGTAGTAGCCATCTTGGTTGTTCAATTCTTCATGGGTACCCTCTTGGATTATTTGACCGTTGTCTATGATAATTATCCGGTCAGCATTCTTTGCAGAGGATACTCTATGGCTTACAATAAGCGTGGTTTTGTTTTTAGAGGCTTGCTTTAAGTTATTTAAGATTTCTTCCTCGGTTTCGGTATCAACCGCCGATAGACAATCGTCAAACAAGTAAATTTTAGGGTCCTTTAAAAGCGCCCTGGCAATGGATACCCTTTGTTTTTGTCCTCCACTTAAGGTAATCCCTCTTTCACCCAGAATGGTATCATATTTTTGGGCAAAACCTTCTATATTATCATGGACCACCGCTTTTTTAGCTACTTCTACAATATCCTCGAAACTGGCATGTTCGTTTCCAAAACGGATATTGTTCTCTATGGTATCCGAAAAAAGAAATGCATCTTGTGGAACGGCGCCAATTTCTTTTCGCAAGCTGTTCAAGTTCAATTCCCGAATAGGTTTGCCATCAATTAGAATTTCTCCCTCTGAGGTATCATACAGTCGAGCTATTAAATCCAAAGCGGTCGATTTTCCAGCGCCTATTTTCCCCAGGATAGCGACAGTTTCCCCTGCTTTAATTGAAAAAGAAACCTTGTTTAGGGCGGTTATGTGTGTATCGCTATAGGTAAAGGAAACATCTTTAAATTCGATATTGCCTTCAATCTGGGTCTCTTCGGTAACTTCGTTGACGATATCTGGTTCGACCTTCAAAAACTCATTGATACGTTTTTGGGAAGCCTCAGCCCTTTGGACAATGGATGTGAGCCATCCTACTACCGCAACAGGCCAAGTAAGCATGTTAACATATAAAATGAATTCAGCGATCAATCCAAAAGAAGCGATTTTTCCATCGATATACATTTGTCCCCCAAAATAGATGACGATAATGTTACTGATACCGATAAGCAATATCATTAAAGGGAAAAACCAGGCATTCACTTTGGCGAGGTCCATACTGGTGTCTTTTCCTTCCACAGCCAAACCCTGTAGTTCGTAATTTATCCGCGGTTCAATGCCATAAGCCTTTATGACCGCAACCCCTGAAAAAGATTCTTGGGCAAATGTAGAAAGTGATGAAAGAAATTCTTGGACCTTGGTACTTCTAAGATGAATGATTTTGCTGATTTGATAAATCAAAATAGATAAAACGGGTAGAGGAATTAAGGTATAAGCCGCTAGAGTAGGGGCTTTAATAAACATAATGGTAATAACACAAATGAAAATGGTGACCGTATTCATACCATACATAATGACCGGACCGGCATACAAACGAACCTGATTGATATCTTCACTGATACGGTTCATCAAATCTCCAATACGATTCTTTTTATAAAAGTCGAGGGTCAATATTTGGTAGTGGTCGAATACCTCATTTTTTAAATCAAACTCAATATATCGAGATACATTGATTATGGTCTGCCGCATTAGAAAGGTAAAGAGCGCAGAAAGAAGCGCCGTACCCACAATAATCAAGATATATTGGAAAAGGGTGGACTTGGCTTGCGTCAAAGAAATGGAATCTCCCATATAATTCTCAATAACCCCAATGGATTGGTTGACATAATTGGGAACTACCAAGGAAAATAACCGGGCAATTATGGTGATTACGATTCCCAGCAATAGTTTGAGCCGGTATTTCTTGAAATATTTATTTAAGTGCTTTAATTCCTTCATCAGGAGAAAAGGGAGTCCAAGTTTTTAGATGGCGGGGCAAATATAGATGATCAATATTGAAATGAATGTTATAAAACTGATAAGAAAAGAACTTAAGTGGGAGGGATTAAAATATAAGGTTACTTTTGCGCTGTGAAAGGCAAAATATGACTTTAAAGTTCTTTTAGATGCTAACAAGACGGCATATCCGGGTAAAAGTAATGCAATGCATTTATGCATTGATTCAATCCAAGGATGAATCTTTGGAAAAACAGGAAAAATTCCTGAAGATGAGCATAGACAATATGTATGTGCTTTATATATTGATGCTCAGCCTAATCAAAGAGATGCATGCTCTTGCTGAAACGCACCTTCAACACGCTTCAAAAAAATATTTGGCTACTGAGGAAGATAACTATCCCAATCCTCAAAAATTTGTAAAGAATCGACTTCTGCTTCAGATTGCCCAGAATTCCATTTTACAGGAACATATTACCAAACGAAAACTGAATAACTGGTATCTCAATGCCGATTATGTAAAAATCATCCATAAGGAAGTTTTGGGAAGTACCTTTTATAAATCGTACATGACCAGCGGCAAAGACAGTTATGAGGAAGATAGGCAGTTGGTATTGGATTTGTTTAAAAATGTAATTGCACCCAATGAGAAAATCTATGAATATTTTGAGGATGACCAACTTACATGGATTGATGATTTCCCCATAGTAAACACGTTTCTTTTAAAACGTCTTAAAAAGGCAGATGGCAACGAAAGGGAAAGTTACTTTCTTCCACGCCTGTTGAAGGATGAACAAGATTTGGAGTTTGCTAAAAAGCTCCTGACCAAAACCCTTTTGAACAACGAAAAATGGGAAAAGGAAATTGAAGGGAAAACCCCAAATTGGGATAATGATAGGATTGCCGAAATTGATTCGATTATTTTGAAGATGGCCATATGCGAATTATTGAATTTTCCATCCATCCCGGAAAAGGTGACCTTGAATGAATACCTCGAGATAGCCAAAGAGTATTCAACCCCAAAAAGCAGCATTTTCATTAACGGGGTTTTGGATAAACTGGCGAAGGAATATAAAACGGATGGCAGACTGCAAAAAATGGGAAGGGGGCTTCAATAATTTTTTATTTGATTATTTTTGAAAAAACAAAATCTTAAGAATGAAAAGAATAACAACAATTTTCAGTTTGGTCATGGTAGTGGCACTAGTTGGACTTTCATGCAAAGACAAGGCTTCCAGCAAAATTGTAGCTGATAATGTAGACAATGCTTCCAATAGGGATGCAGCCCAGAAAAACCTACCGATTATGTCTTTTGAGACATCTGAACACGATTTTGGTACCATCGCTCAAGGTACACCACAAGAGACTCTTTTTAAATTTACCAATACAGGTAATGCCCCATTAATTATTACAAATGCTACCAGTAGCTGCGGATGCACAGTTCCTGAATATCCCAAAAATACACCTATTGCCCCAGGGGAAAGTGGTGAGCTGTTGGTGAAATTTAATGGATCAGGGCAAAATCAGGTGACCAAAACCATTACAGTTACTGCAAATACACAAAAAGGATCGGAGATTTTGAGAATCAAGGCCTTTGTAAATCCAAAAGATGCAGTGCAGCAGCAAGCTGGTCCTGTTAAATAAGACGTTCGCATACATGGAAAATATTGGACAATTTTTGCCGCTGATATTGATTTTTGTGGTAGCGTATTTCTTTATGATTCGCCCGCAAATCAAACGTCAGAAGGATGAAAAAAAGTTTGCTTCAGAACTTAAAAAAGGAGATAAAATCATTACTAAAAGTGGTTTGTACGGTAAAGTGGTAGAATTGAATGACAAAGATTTTTCCTGTGTCATTGAGACTATGGCCGGCCGTCTTAAGTTTGATCGCTCAGCCATATCTATGGAAATGAGCAAAAAACTAAGTGCCCCGCCCGCCAAAAAATAGTATAGCAAATCACAAAAAAGTAAAGACGCCGGCACTCGCTGGCGTTTTTTGTATTTAGAAGTAAAAAGGATAACTTAAGGCAACAAATAGTTGATTATGGTTACTCGTAGAAACTTCATACAAAAGAGCGCATTGTCTGCTGCTGGCTTGGGTGCATCCCTTTTTTTTCCTGTTGAATTATTAGCTACCCTCAGAAAAAGTACAAGCCCTAACGATTACATTCAAGTAGGTCTTATTGGCTGCAAGGGAATGGGTTTTTCGAATCTAGTTTCCATGCTAAAAATGAGTGCCGTTCAAGTGGTTGCTCTCTGCGATGTCGACGAAAATGTGCTCAACTCGAAGGTGGAGGAACTTAAAAAGGCTAACATCAAAAAACCCAAACTATATGGTGATTACAGAAAGATGCTTGAAGATAAGGATATTGACGTGGTCATTATTGGTACTCCTGACCATTGGCATTGCCTGCAATTGACAGATGCTCTCCAAGCGGGCAAAGACGTGTATTGTGAAAAACCCATAGCCAATTCCATTCAAGAATGTGATGTAATGCTAAAGCATGTTATGACAAGCGACCGAATGGTGCAGATTGGGCAATGGCAACGAAGTCAACCGCATTTTACCGAGGCCATTGATTTTGTCCATTCGGGACAATTGGGGCAAATACGCTTGGCCAAAGCATGGGCCTATCAAGGTTGGATGAAACCTGTAACCGTCGTGGCTGATGGCCCTGTACCCGCTGGAGTCGATTACGATATGTGGTTAGGACCTGCCCCAAAAAAGGCCTTCAACCAAAATAGATTTCATTTTAATTTTAGATGGTTTTGGGATTATGCGGGAGGACTTATGACCGATTGGGGAGTTCATTTATTGGATTATGCCCTGTATGGGATGAAGGCTTCACGTCCTAAATCTGTAATGGCTTTGGGAGGTAAATTTGCCTATCCCAACGATGCCTCTGAAACTCCAGACACACTACAGACCGTTTTTGAATTTGACCAGTTTTCCATTCTTTGGGAACATGCTACTGGAATAGATGGCGGTAATTATGGCAGAAACCATGGAATAGCTTTTATAGGGAATAAGGGGACTTTGGTTTTGGATAGAAACGGATGGGAAGTCATTCCAGAAAAGGAATTTCAAGGTTGGGACAAGGAAGGCATAGATAGAATGGAAAAGATACCCCTAAAAATGACCGATGGAGTAAGCGGATTGGATTTGCATACCGAAAATTTCATGGAAGCGGTAAAAAATCGGGATTCCTCCATATTAAATGCTCCAATACAAGTAGGTTATGATACCGCGGTGGTTTCGCATATGGGTAATGTGGCCTATAAAACGGGAAACCGCATGTATTGGGATGAAGAAAAAAAACAGTTCACCGAAGAAAAGGCAAATCAGTTTATCAAGACAACTTACCATAACGGGTGGGAAGTACCCAAAATATGACTTTTAGGACACCGCGACTAGCGGTATTTGTCGTTTAAACCTATTCCCTGTTCAATCATCGGCAATACTTTTTCCAGACGTTTCTGTTTGGTAGCCTCCTGTTTCGCCTCCCCGATGTATTCACAGAATTCTTTTTGCTTGTAGTTGGAAAATTCCAGATAGGCTTTTCTCAACGATGGTTTGGCATTCAAACTGTTTTGAAGCAACTCTGGGATGTCGATTTCGGTCTTTTTCTTTTCTGGTTTTATTACCAAACCATTTTTCTGATTTTCCAAGGCCTCTTTCATATAACTCAGAACACCTTCCCGGTCAATTTCCGAAAGGCTACTGAATTTCCAATGCCGCATTCCTTTGGTTTTCCCTTCCTGGGCATTTTGCAGAACTTTTTTAGGGTCCTTTAACAACGAACCATTGAAAAACCAAACTCCAAAATGATTCTTGAATTTACAGATGCCCAAAACGTTTTTATTCTCGATAGTGTATACTGGGAAATTCCATTTGTAGCTCTCCGCTGCCTCAGTTTGCCGGGCCAAACTTCGTAGAATCGCAATGCCCTCCTTAAAAGGATGTTCTTTTTCGTAATAGGCTTCTATTTTTTCGGATGGTGTCATAATTATTTGATTTGAATGGCAGTTAGCTCGCATATTTTTACAATGACCTGGACTGCTTTTTGCATACTTTCCAAGGGAACATATTCATATTTTCCATGAAAATTGTGCCCGCCTGCAAATATATTGGGGCAGGGTAAACCCATAAAACTAAGTTGCGAGCCATCAGTTCCCCCTCTGATGGGTTTTATGATGGGCTCAATATCCAAAGATTTCATGGCTTCTTCCGCAATTTCCACAATATGGAATACAGGTTCCACTTTTTCTCGCATATTAAAATACTGATTTTCAATAGATAGTTCAATGTAATCCCCTAACCTTTGGTTTAGCTTTGCAGCAATATCTTCCAGTAATTGTTTTCTTGCTTCAAAATGTTGGGAATCATGATCCCGAACGATAAGATCAATTTGCGCTTCCTCTATTTCCCCTTTGATTTTATACACATGAAAGAAGCCTTCACGCCCTTCTGTATGTTCTGGTACTTCATGGGATGGAAGAAGGCTTAAAAATTCTTGTGCAATCTGTATGGCATTGACCATTTTATTCTTGGCGTATCCGGGATGTACACTTTTACCCTTTATTTTGATAATTACACCTGCGGCGTTGAAATTCTCATATTCCAATTCACCAATCTGACTGCCATCTATAGTATAGGCCCATTCAGCACCGAATTTCTTCACATCAAATTTATGCGCGCCCCTTCCAATTTCTTCGTCAGGAGTGAATGCGATTCTGATTTTACCATGTTTTATTTCGGGATGCTCCCTCAAATACTCCATGGCCGTTACAATTTCTGCAACACCCGCTTTATCATCCGCTCCTAATAGTGTGGTTCCATCAGTAGTGATAAGGGTTTGACCTTTATATTGTTCTAACTCTGGAAAATAGTCCGGCGATAATACGATATCTAGTCCTTTGTTAAGGACAATATCTCCACCGTCATAATCTTTTACAATCTGTGGGGACACATTTTTCCCGGTAAAATCAGGAGTGGTGTCCATATGTGCGATAAAACCAATCGTAGGAACCTTTTTTTCAATATTACTGGGTAAGGTTGCCATGATATAACCATTCGCATCGATGGAAACTTCTTCCATACCAATGGAATGTAATTCAGTCACTAATTTTTTGGCCAGGTTTAGCTGTTTTTCCGTGCTCGGGGTGGTTTTTGAATAAGGATCGCTTTGGGTATCTATGGCCACATATTCCAAAAATCGAGGTAATAATTGCTCCATTTATTGCTTTTCAACAAAAATAATGCTTATTCAGCCGTGATTTTGATCAATCTATTTGGGTACCACCTATCTTTCTGATAACTAAAGGACAGTTATTTGAAAAAAACACTACTATTCATTTTTTTGTTCTCTTTTATTTTTTCTTCCGCCCAGATGGACTGTACTTTGGGAGTTGGAGGTAAAGATGATGAGACCATTATTGAGGTTTTTCAGCTGAATGAGGAACAAAAAGAGAATCTTAAGAACTGGAGTGCTGAGCTCAAAGTTAGAAATATGTACCTAAAGGATAAGGCTAAATTGCTCCTGAAGAAACATCAAGAAAGCCCACCAAGTGCTTTGATGGAAATGTCCTATGAGTATCGCCAAATTCTAGACAGTATGAGAAGCAATATCAGATTGATAGATAGACGATTATTGGGCACTTTCAATCAAAAACAATATGACCTATATGTTGAACTTTGTGGTATGATTTCGCTGAGTCCTATGCGCGTTGATAATTCTTTTAACGAAAAATAAAAGTTTCTCTCCGTAGGGTCTACAGAGTTTCTATTTTTGCATAAAATTTTTCTGCATGTACAAGCTCCTTATTCGTCCTCTTCTCTTTTTGTTGGATGCGGAACGTGCTCATCATTTTTCCTTTGCAATGATAAAACTGCTTTCCAAATTGGGAATAGGAGGTATCATGCGTAAAAAGTTTGTGATAGAGGATGCTGATTTGGAGCGGGAAGTTTTTGGTTTGAAATTTAAGAACCCTGTCGGATTGGCTGCTGGCTTTGATAAGGATGCCAAATTGTACAATGAATTTTCTGATTATGGTTTTGGCTTTGTAGAAATAGGGACGTTAACCCCAAAACCGCAACCAGGAAATCCCAAAAAGCGACTTTTTAGATTAATTGAAGACCAAGCTATTATCAACAGAATGGGATTCAACAACAAGGGCGTCTTTGAAGCGGTAGACCAGTTAAAGAAAAAACATCGCGTTTTGGTTGGTGGTAACATTGGGAAAAACAAAACGACTTCCAACGAGGATGCTGTGCGTGACTATCTGATATGTCACGAAGCACTCTTTGAGCACGTGGATTATTTTGTGGTAAATGTCAGTTCGCCAAATACTCCGGGTTTGAGGGAGCTACAGGATAGAGGACCGCTTACCTATATGTTGAACAAGTTAAAACGGCAAAATGACAAGATGGCCAGGCAACGTGCTGCAAAACAGAAGCCAATTCTACTCAAAATTGCACCAGACTTGACTGACAATCAGTTGTTGGATATTATTGAAATTGTTACCACTACAGGCATTGATGGTGTAATTGCCACGAATACCACCATTTCTCGAAAAAATTTAAAATCCCTTTTGATTCTCACAGAAGAAAAGGGTGGTTTGAGTGGAAAACCACTAGCAAAACGGAGCACGGATGTCATTCGTTTTTTGGCTGAAAACAGCAATAAATCTTTTCCAATTATAGGGGTAGGGGGTATACACTCTCCCGAAGATGCCCTGGAAAAAATGGATGCCGGAGCGGATTTGGTTCAGCTGTATACCGGATTCGTATATGAAGGTCCAGGTTTGGTCAAACGTATCAATCAGGCCATTTTGGAAAAAGCTAGAAAAAAGGCCCATGCTTGAGGCCTGTTTCATTGCACTAAAGTTTAACTATCCGATTCTTACAGGATTTATATTGGCTACTGCGGTCTTGGGAATTTCACCAGGTCCGGATAACATATTTGTGCTGACACAAAGCTTGGCCCATGGTGTAAAATCAGGGTTTGCTGTTGTACTTGGATTGGCCTCGGGCTGTTTGGTCCACACCACCCTATTGGCTTTTGGAGTTTCTGAAATCATAAAAAGAAGTGATACGTTATTTTGGCTCATAAAACTTTTTGGTGTCGCTTACCTGCTCTATCTGGCGTTCAAGGTATTTCGCAGTAAAAGCCAAATCCAAATTTCTGCGACCCATACTGCGAAACGGGCGAATGGAAATCTCTTTTGGACCGGTTTCACTATGAACGTACTGAATCCCAAGGTCACCATTTTCTTTTTGGCCTTCTTTCCAGGTTTTTTGTTCAGTACCGAGCTGAATACGGTTATTCAGTTTTATGTTTTGGGCTTCCTTTTCATTGCAGTTACCATCCTAATTTTTGGTAGTATCGCCTTACTTTCAGGAAGTATTTCCAAATTTGTTGCACAGAATTTAGGGACGGGAAAGGTACTCAAATGGACCCAGATAATTGTCTTTGTGGGTATTGCGGTCTATCTCCTGCTATCGGATAAATAGTGGTATTTTTATAGATTAATATGCCAAAAGTAAAGCTGATAGAATGTCCACGGGATGCCATGCAAGGCATCAAGACCTATATCCCAACACAGGAGAAGGTGAAATACATTCAATCGCTTTTGGGCTGTGGATTTGATACTATTGACTTCGGAAGTTTTGTATCCCCCAAGGCCATTCCACAAATGGTGGATACAGCGGAAGTTTTACATGCACTGGATTTATCAAAAACCAAAAGCAAGCTTCTAGCTATCGTGGCCAATATTAGAGGTGCTACGGATGCTTCGCAACATGCACCCATAGATTATTTAGGCTATCCTTTTTCCATTTCGGAAAACTTTCAGATGCGAAATACACATAAAACCATAGCACAATCCGTCGAGACTTTGAAAGGTATTTTGGATATTGCCAATAACTCAAATAAAGAAGTAGTCACTTACATATCCATGGGGTTTGGCAATCCGTACGGTGACCCTTGGAATGTTGAGATTGTTGGGGAGTGGACTGAAAAACTGGCCGAAATGGGGGTGAGGACACTTTCTTTGTCCGATACTATCGGGAGTTCTACTCCAGAAGTAATTGATTATTTGTACTCCAATTTGATACCAAAATATCCCGATATTGAATTTGGGGCCCATCTGCATACAACTCCAACCAAATGGCACGAAAAAGTGGATGCTGCCTACAAGGCAGGTTGCAGAAGATTTGATGGCGCGGTTCAAGGTTTTGGCGGCTGTCCCATGGCCAAGGACGAACTTACTGGGAACATGCCCACGGAGAAAATGCTATCCTATTTCACCTCACAAAAAGCGGATTCCGGAGTAAACGCCATGGTTTTTGAAGCCGCTTATAATAAGGCAACGGAACTGTTTTCCGTATATCATTGACTCACTGGAATCTATACTTTACCTAATTGTTAAATATTAAGTTTATTTAAACTTATTCCAAATAATACTTGTTTTGGAGCAGGAAGCATTCTACTTTAGCGCCTCCTAACGCATATTTAATCTAAATAAAAGAGCATGCTTTCCAGAAATTTCCTTTCAATAACTTTTGTTGCTTTAATTTTTGCATCCTGTTCCAATGATGATGACGTGAATGATGATGGCATACTTACGGGAATTGATAACCCAGAGACGTATGTTTTTGAAAGAAGCGGGCAAAGCTCAGTAAATTTCAGCGGTCAAACTACCCGTATTTTAATGGCAGAAGAGATTATAGCAGCAATGCTGGATAACACTTCTACAGAAGAGGGCTTGAAAGCCATGTTTGCTCATCAAGAAGGTGCCAATGACTTTTCTGACGCTGATTTAAATGCATCCGACAAGAATGTCCGTGGGAAAACCGCCGCTTCATTCGATTTCTTTTCTGGGAATGCCACGGACCAAGCTTTGATTCGTGTTGATTTTGAAAGTTGGATAGAAACCCAGGTTGCAGAGGTATTTCCAAATTTTAATGTACTCGCAACGCCAGGTACCGCGGGACAAATTGCGGATGGCTCTTCTACACGATATATTACAGGTCAAGGATTGGAAATGAACCAAGTATTCAACAAATCGTTGATAGGGGCTTTAATGGTTGATCAGATTGTGAACAATTACATCAGTGCTAACTTCATAGATGCAGGAACACAGAGAGATGATAATGACAATGATGTTCTGGATGGAAGTAACAACTACACGGCTATGGAACACGATTGGGATGAAGCATATGGATATGCCTTCGGGACTGCGGCAGATTTGGAGGACCCTAGACCGACCATCGGGTTAGATGATAGCTTTTTAAACAAATATATAGGTAGAGTTGAAGGTGACACTGATTTTGCCGGTATAACAGATGCCATTTTTCAAGCTTTGAAATTGGGTAGGGCGGCTATTGTAGCCAAGGATTATACAGTACGTGATGAGCAAGCCGAAATTCTGCGTGAACTTATTTCTGAGGTGGTAGGTATTCGAGCGGTGTATTACCTACAACAAGGTAAAAATGCTTTGCCATCAGGAGGTTCTCAAGATTTTGGACCCTCTTTCCATGATTTTTCCGAGGGGTATGGATTTATTTATAGCCTTCAGTTTACAAGAAGACCCAACTCATCTGAACCCTATTTCACCAAAGCCGAAGTGGATGCCTTTTTGGCCGATTTGCTTGACGATGGTCCTAACGGCCTATGGGATGTAACCCCAGAAACCTTGGATTCCATTTCAGAAGATATCGCAGAAAGATTTGATTTTACTGTGGAGCAAGCAGGAAGTCTGTAAAATATAACATTTTTAATCGAAAAAGAGGTGGAATCTTAGTTGGGGTTTCACCTCTTTTTCTATCTTTGAGCTCCTTTTAATTAGAATTAATAAAAATAATTGCAATGAAGAAAAGTTGGTACTGGGTTTTTACATTTCTGTTGGTCCTTTGGGCCTGTTCTTCGGATAGCTCGGATGGACCTTTACCAGATGATGGTATCGGTGGCTCAGATGATGATGTGGCTCCAGCAACTTTTGATAGAGGGGTAATGCTGACCAACTGGGCGGATAATATTATTATACCTGCTTATACTGCTTTTTCTTCTGAACTCACGGAACTTAATGGTGCTTTTGAAACCTTTTCTGCAGACAGAACGGTTGATAATCTTG